>NZ_JBDPLJ010000004.1:0-323285 GCF_039871955.1 Kosakonia sp. WA-90 | reverse complement strand
ATTACGTGTTCACTCGTGAGACTTGGTATTCATTTAGCGTCCGTGGACGTCAAGAATCCATGTCACTTTGAGTGCCCACACAGATTGTCTGATAAATTGTTAAAGAGCAGTTGTGACGCGCTCTGGAGCGCTGTCACGAGGTGGCGTATATTACGCTTTCCTCTTTCAGAGTCAACCCTGAATTTCAGGATTTTTCTCTTTCGACTTACCGTCGCTGCGAGTTGTTGTTCGCTGAGCGCCGTGTCGATGGAGGCGCATTATAGGGAGCCGGAGAGGAATGACAAGCGGAAAAATGCATTTTTATTTCAACCGCTCATCTTTTCATCACAACGGTTATTTTTGGTGCTTTTTGATAGCAGCAGGCAGCTCTGCCAGGCTATTAATCACCCAATCTGCACTGTTTTCCGCTTCCGGCGTCACAGGCTTGCCGGTCCGCACCAGAACTTTCGTTCCGACCTGAGCCGCAGTCGCCGCCTGCATATCTTCAATTTTATCACCCACCATATAAGATGCAGCCATATCGATATGCAGGTAATCGCGCGCCGAGATAAACATCCCCGGCTGCGGCTTACGGCAATCACATTCCTGACGGAACTCTTCTACACTACCTTGCGGATGATGCGGACAATAATAGATACCATCCAAATCAACACCCCGGTCAGCCAACGACCAGTCCATCCATTCCGTCAGTGTTTCGAATTGTTCTTCGGTGAATTTACCGCGCGCAATGCCAGACTGGTTCGTGACCAGCACCAGTGCAAATCCCATTTCTTTTAATTCGCGCATGGCGTCAATGACACCATCAATAAATTCGAAGTTATCGATCTCATGGACATAGCCGTGATCGACATTAATCGTGCCGTCACGATCGAGGAAAATAGCGGGTACTGACTTTGCCACGGGTTTACTCCTGAAAAAGGCCTATATGCCTAGTATCTCATGTTTCGCTACGCAGGAAAGTGCTCATCGCGCAGAGCGACATTGATTTAGACGTCTGGATGCCTTACCATCCGCTGTGTTTACGGGCATCCCCCGTAACCGGCAGAAGAAAATGCCACGGCTCACTCCTATACGATAAAAATAATCTGATGATTAAACTTTCGAATATCACCAAAGTGTTCCAGCAGGGGAACCGCACAATTCAGGCACTGAAAGATGTCAGCCTGCATGTTCCTGCTGGCCAAATTTATGGCGTTATTGGCGCCTCAGGCGCCGGTAAAAGTACGCTGATCCGCTGCGTCAATCTGCTTGAACGCCCAACGCAAGGCAGCGTGCTGGTTGATGGCCAGGAATTGACACAACTTTCCGAAGCGGAATTAACCAAAGCCCGCCGCCAGATTGGCATGATCTTCCAGCACTTTAATCTACTCGCCTCCCGCACCGTATTCGGCAATGTGGCCTTACCGCTGGAGCTGGATAACACTCCGCGTGAAGAGATCCATCGCCGGGTGAAAGAGCTGCTTGAGCTGGTGGGTTTAGGCGATAAGCATGATAGCTATCCGGCAAACCTGTCCGGTGGGCAAAAACAACGTGTCGCCATCGCGCGTGCGCTGGCCAGCAACCCAAAAGTACTGCTGTGCGACGAAGCCACCAGCGCGCTGGATCCCGCAACCACCCGCTCTATTCTTGAGTTACTGAAAGACATTAACCGCCGTCTGGGCCTGACCATCCTGCTTATCACGCATGAAATGGATGTGGTAAAACGCATTTGCGACTGCGTCGCGGTGATAAGCAATGGTGAACTGATTGAACAGGATACGGTGAGCGAGGTCTTCTCACACCCGAAAACGCCGCTGGCACAGCAATTTATTCAGTCCACATTGCATCTGGATATCCCGGAAGATTACCTGCTGCGCTTACAAGCCGAACCACATAAAGATAGCGTGCCAATGCTGCGTATGGAATTTACCGGCCAATCAGTGGATGCGCCACTGCTGTCGGAAACAGCGCGCCGCTTCAATGTGAACAACAATATCATCAGCGCGCAGATGGATTACGCAGGCGGCGTGAAGTTCGGCATTATGCTGACAGAGATGCACGGCGCTCAACAAGATACGCAAGCAGCCATCGCCTGGCTGCAGGAACACCATGTAAAAGTAGAGGTACTCGGTTATGTCTGAGGCAATGATGTGGCTCTTTGCCCGCAGCATCTGGGAAACGTTGTTTATGACCTTTGCTTCAGGCTTTTTGGGGTTTGTCGTTGGTCTGCCGTTTGGTGTGCTGCTGTACGTCACCCGTCCAGGTCAGATTATGCAAAATCCGGGGCTCTATCGGGTGATTTCAGCGCTGGTTAACGTGTTTCGCTCCATTCCGTTTATCATTTTACTGGTATGGATGATTCCCTTTACCCGCATTATTGTCGGCACTTCTATTGGTTTGTATGCGGTAATTGTTCCGCTAACAGTAGGTGCCGCGCCGTTTATTGCCCGTATGGTGGAAAACACCCTGCTTGAGCTGCCGGCAGGCTTAATTGAGGCTTCCCGCGCGATGGGGGCCACGCCGATGCAAATTATCCGTAAGGTACTGCTGCCAGAAGCGTTACCGGGCCTGATCAACGCCGCGACCATTACGCTTATCACGCTGGTGGGTTATTCCGCAATGGGCGGGGCCGTGGGCGCAGGCGGTCTGGGCCAATTGGGTATCCAATATGGCTATGTGACCTACAATCCATTAGTGATGAATACCGTACTGATATTGCTCGTGGTTTTGGTTTACCTCATTCAGTTCGCGGGCGATCGTATCGTCCGGGCTGTAACGCACAAATAACGTGACACACAACATAACGACTCTGATAGTAAGGAAAATAACATGGCTTTTAAATTCAAGACCTTTGCGGCAGTCGGCGCGCTGCTTGGATCTCTGGCGCTGGTCGGCTGCGGCCAGGATGAAAAGGATCCGAATCACATTAAAGTCGGTGTGATTGTAGGCGCTGAACAGCAGGTTGCAGAAGTGGCGCAGAAAGTCGCCAAAGAGAAATATGGTCTCGATGTTGAACTGGTAACCTTTAATGACTACGTTCTGCCGAACGAAGCACTGAGCAAAGGTGATATCGATGCCAACGCATTCCAGCATAAACCGTATCTGGATCAGCAGATCAAAGATCGCGGTTTCAAACTGGTTCCGGTCGGCAACACCTTCGTTTACCCGATTGCAGGCTACTCCAAAAAAATCAAATCACTCTCTGAGTTGCAGGACGGCTCTCAGGTAGCGGTGCCGAACGATCCGACTAACCTGGGCCGTTCTCTGCTGCTGTTGCAGAAGCAGGGTCTGCTCAAACTGAAAGACGGTATTGGTCTGCTGCCGACCGTACTGGACATCACTGAGAACCCGAAAAACCTGAAAATTGTTGAACTGGAAGCACCACAGCTGCCACGTTCACTGGATGATGCGCAAATCGCGCTGGCAGTCATTAACACCACCTATGCCAGCCAGATCGGCCTGACCCCGGCAAAAGACGGTATCTTCGTTGAAGATAAAGACTCCCCGTACGTAAACCTGATCGTCGCCCGCGAAGACAATAAGGACGCGGAAAATGTGAAGAAATTCGTTCAGGCATACCAGTCTGACGAAGTGAATGAAGCGGCAAACAAAGTCTTCAACGGCGGCGCTGTGAAAGGCTGGTAATCTCCTCTGTCTGTAATATCATTCAAGGCGGGCGAAAGCCCGTCTTGTCATTTGTGCACGCGCCTGATTCAATAAGCCGCGTTTAGAACATTTCATTGAGGATATATTATGCGTGCTTTACCGATCTGTTTATTAGCACTGATGCTAAGCGGCTGTTCCTTGCTAAGCAGATCTCCCGCCGAACCTGTAAAAAGCACTGCAGTCGCACCGAAAGCCGAGCCGGAAAAGCCGAAAGTCGTTCGTCCCGCGCCGGTACGGATTATCACCAACGCTGAAGAGTTAGTCGGAAAACCGTTCCGTGATCTGGGAGAAGTCTCCGGTGACTCCTGCCAGGCAAGCAACCAGGACTCTCCGCCGAATATCCCGACTGCACGCAAACGCATGCAAATCAATGCGTCAAAAATGAAAGCCAACGCCGTTCTGCTGCATAGCTGTGAAGTCACCAGCGGCACTCCGGGTTGCTACCGTCAGGCCATTTGCGTCGGTTCCGCCCTCAATATTTCGGCGAAATGAGTAGCTTTGCTTTTGAACAAATAGGCGTTATTCGTTCGCCGTACAAAGAGAAGTTTGCCGTGCCGCGCCAGCCTGGTCTGGTGAAACAAGGTGGCGGCGAACTTCACTTACTTCCCCCCTATAATCAGGCCGAAGCCGTACGCGGCCTGGAAGCATTCAGTCATCTATGGGTTCTTTTCGTTTTTCATCAAACGATGGAAGGCGGCTGGCGCCCGACCGTGCGCCCTCCGCGCCTCGGCGGCAATGCACGCATGGGCGTGTTTGCCACCCGCTCCACTTTCCGCCCTAACCCGATTGGCATGTCGCTGGTTGAACTCAACGGTATTTGTTGCCATAAAGATCAGGTTATCTTGCAACTGGGCAGTCTGGATCTGGTCGATGGCACGCCGGTCGTGGATATCAAACCGTACCTGCCATTTGCCGAAGCGCTGCCCAATGCGCAAGCCAGCTACGCGCAACAGGCTCCGACCGCAGATATTCCGGTCTTTTTCACGGCGGAAATTGAGGCGCAACTGGCAGCGCTGGCAACGCGTTACCCGCAGTTAAAAGCCTTTTTGGTTGACGTTCTGGCGCAGGATCCGCGACCGGCTTACCGTAAAGATGAAGAGCAGGGGAAAACCTATGCTGTCTGGCTGCTGGATTTTAACGTGCGCTGGCGCGTAACCGATGCGGGATTCGAAGTGTTTGCACTCGAAGCACGCTAATTTTATTCCCCTCTCTTTTGGCATCTCTGCCAGGCTGATAAACTAAACCACTTTTTTGTGTCAGGTCCGCTCCGGGCCTGCTCCAATTGTCCAAATGGAACCGTAACAAGATGCGTACTAGCCAATATCTGCTCTCCACCCTGAAGGAGACGCCTGCCGACGCCGAAGTCATCAGCCACCAGCTGATGCTGCGCGCCGGGATGATCCGCAAACTGGCCTCCGGGTTGTATACCTGGCTGCCGACCGGTGTGCGTGTTCTGAAAAAAGTCGAAAACATCGTGCGTGAAGAGATGAATAACGCCGGTGCGATTGAGGTGTCGATGCCAGTCGTGCAGCCAGCGGATCTCTGGCAGGAAAGCGGTCGTTGGGAGCAATATGGTCCGGAACTGCTGCGTTTTGTCGATCGCGGCGAACGTCCGTTTGTGCTCGGTCCGACCCACGAAGAAGTGATCACGGACTTGATCCGCAATGAACTGAACTCTTACAAGCAGCTCCCGCTGAACTTCTTCCAGATCCAGACCAAGTTCCGTGACGAAGTGCGCCCGCGCTTTGGCGTGATGCGCTCCCGCGAGTTCCTGATGAAAGATGCTTACTCTTTCCATACTTCTCAGGAATCCCTGCAGGAAACGTACGATGCCATGTACGCTGCTTACAGCAAAATTTTCAGCCGTATGGATCTGGATTTCCGCGCAGTGCAAGCGGACACCGGTTCAATTGGCGGTAGCGCATCGCACGAATTCCAGGTATTGGCGCAAAGTGGTGAAGACGATGTGATCTTCTCTGACTCCTCTGATTTTGCCGCTAACATTGAGTTTGCTGAAGCGCTGGCACCGAAAGAGCCGCGCGCCGCCGCGACGCAGGAAATGACGCTGGTTGATACGCCGAATGCAAAAACCATCGCCGAGCTGGTGGAACAGTTCAATCTGCCAATTGAGAAAACCGTTAAAACGCTGCTGGTGAAAGCCACGGAAGAGAGCGGTTCTGCGCTGGTTGCGCTGTTAGTACGCGGCGATCACGAACTGAACGAAGTCAAAGCCGAGAAGTTACCGCAGGTTGCTGCGCCGTTGACCTTCGCCACCGAAGCGGAAATCCGTGCGGTCGTCAATGCAGGCCCTGGTTCTCTCGGCCCGGTCAATATGCCGATTCCGGTGATCATTGACCGTACCGTTGCGGCGATGAGCGATTTCTCCGCCGGTGCGAATATCGATGGTAAGCACTACTTCGGCATTAACTGGGATCGCGATGTGGCCACCCCGGTTGTTGCAGATATCCGCAACGTGGTTGCCGGCGATCCAAGCCCGGATGGCAAAGGTACGCTGCTGATCAAACGCGGTATCGAAGTCGGTCATATTTTCCAACTGGGCACCAAATACTCCCAGGCACTGAACGCTGCGGTGCAGGGCGAAGATGGCCGTAACCAGATCCTGACCATGGGGTGCTATGGTATCGGTGTTACCCGCGTGGTTGCCGCAGCGATTGAGCAGAACCATGACGAGCGCGGTATCGTCTGGCCGGATGCGATTGCCCCGTTCCAGGTCGCTATTCTGCCGATGAATATGCACAAATCCTACCGTGTACAGGAACTGGCGGAAAAACTGTACGCTGAGCTGCGCGCGCAGGGTATTGAAGTGCTGATGGATGACCGTAAAGAGCGTCCGGGCGTCATGTTTGCCGACATGGAACTGATCGGTATTCCTCACACCATCGTGATTGGCGATCGCAACCTCGACAACGACGACATTGAATACAAATATCGTCGCAGCGGTGAGAAGCAGCTGATCAAAACCGGTGATATCCTGGACTACCTGGTTCACGCCATCAAAGGCTAAGCGCCACAACAACAAAAAGCCCCTGACGGGGCTTTTTTATTGCGGCTAACACAACGCAGGATTAGTCGTCACAGTTCTTTTTCGCGTCAAACTTGCCTTTGCTGTTTGTCACCAGTACCTTCTGCGGCGCGCCAGTATCCGGGTTCGGCTCCACGGCAAAATGCCCGTCCACCACCAGCAAAATGGGTTTGGTCTCTGTGCCGCGCGCTGCGGCATAATCACGTTCAAGCTGCGCATTGCTGGCAACGGCCACTTTCATACCCGTGGCACAATCGGTAAAGACGGCGGTATCGGCCATGTACATATACATACCTCGCATCGCCATTGGCGTAGCAGGCAGTGCGGCTTTCACCGGTTGGAGAGTGTAGTTAAGCTGTGAGGTTATTGGATTGCCTTCTCTGTCCAGCATCTCCAGCGCTTCGCCTTTAGCACGGAAATAGGTTTTCTCACCGTGTGTATCGGTCAGAATAAGTTTATCCGCCGTGCGCGCCCATTTGCCGTACGAACCGAAAACGGATGGCGCTTTTCCGCCCTGATAGCGCTGGTTCATCACCCAGCTACCGTCTTTGGCCAGAAACAGAGACGTTTCAATGCCTTCACAATCCGCGCAGGGCAACACGCCGCGCCAACTCTGCTGCATCGGTTTCAGTTCTTCAACCTCCGTGGGCTGCACCATTTCAACATCGCCGCGGTTATTGCATCCGATGAGGGCGAAAAGCAATCCTCCCACCACCGCCGACAAAATCGCCTTATTCACTCGTTATTCCTTATGAATCGTTCTGTTGAAGTCCGTCAGCCATCATGACGACGAACCTTTCCACGTAGCGCTTTCACGGAAGACTTTTGCGCTTTCGTCGTGAGTCGACGCTCTTTCGAGGCGCGCGTCGGACGCGTAGCACGACGACTCTTCTGTACCACCGTCAATTCTTTTATTAACGCCACCAGGCGGGCGATCGCCGCTTCGCGATTCATCTCCTGGCTGCGGTACTCCTGCGCTTTTATCACTATCCAGCCTTCGCTGCTAATCAGATGGTGCGAAGCATCAAGTAAACGTGCTTTGTAATACTCTGGCAGGCTGGAGGCCCGAATGTCAAAACGCAAGTGAATGGCCGTTGAACTCTTGTTAACATGCTGGCCACCCGCCCCCTGCGAGCGAACTGCGGTGATCTCCAGTTCGTCCTCGGCAATAGCAACCGCACGGGAAATCTCAATCATTACGGCTGCTGCCAGGATTCAAGGTGGATCTCAAGGTTCTGACTGTCGTCGGAAAGCCAGATAGCGCCATCCTGCAACGTTGCCTGTAAATTCATGGTGCGATCGTCGGCAAAGCCACTCAGCCCGGCCAGTTGCGCATCATCAAGATACCAGATGCTCAGGTTGCTGAACGTCGCGCAGCGCGTCTGATTTTGCTGCCACCAAATTTGCGCCGCGCGTGAATTATAGGTAAATAACGCCACCTCTTTTGCCTGGGTACAGGCTTTCTTCAGCCGCTTTTCGTCCGGCAGGCCCAACTCGATCCACAGATCAATACCCAGATAGTCATTGCGCAGCCAGGCTTCCGGCTCATCTTCTGCGCTCAGCCCGCGAGTAAAGTGCAAACGCTCATCGGCATACTTTATCCAGGCCAGCAGACGCAGCATCATGCGCTCTTGTGTCTCGGAAGGATGGCGTGCCAGCGTCAATGAGGCATCTAAAAATTGGTTACGATCGAGATCGGCAACGTTGACCATTGCTTTATAAATTGTCGCTTTTAGCGCCATAACACCACTCCTTCATAAAATGGTCGCTATTGTAACGAATCCCGGCATAAAGCGCTGTTATCTCTTGGGCGTGCAGGTATTCATCACTCTGATAATGATTAACAAGCTGTGGTATAGTCACCTTGCTAAACAGAGTGTATGTTCGTAGGCTTAGTGTTATCTCACAGTAAAGTCAGGTTGCTGACAGGAGGTGATGTGAACAATTATTGTGAGTTAGTGCGTAAACGCTATGCAGAAATTGCCAGCGGAGATCTCGGGTATATCCCGGACGCGCTGGGATGCGTATTGAAAGTGCTAAATGAAATGGCGTCGGATGACACCCTTTCAGAGTCGGTCAGGGAAAAGGCGGCGTACGCTGCCGCGAACTTACTGGTGAGCGATTATGTCAATGAATGATGCCTATCAACCCATCAACTGTGATGACTATGACAACCTTGAGCTCGCCTGCCAGCATCATCTGTTACTGGCGCTGGAACTGAAAGACGGCGAGAAGCTCAGTGCCAAAGCCAACGATTTAGTCTCACGTAAAAATGTGGAGTATCTGGTGGTCGACGTGGCGGGCACCGCGCGCGAACTGCGTCTCGACAAAATTGCCAGCTTCAGCCATCCCGAAATCGGCACCGTTGTGGTGAGCGAGTCCTGATTGTTTTGCGGGCAGCGCATGTTGCCCGTTATCTTTGCTTCCACACCAGTTGCACGCCGTTCTGACCCGCTTCTTTGATACCCGCTTGTGTTACAAACACCTCTGCCGCCGCTATCAATGTTTCACCATAGAACAGCAGCGGCGTGGTATCGCGGCGCCAGGGGGGAACGCCAAGCTCCTGCCAAATCTTCTTCAGCTTGCGCCCACCGCTACGCCCGACAATGTGCAGTAACCCTGAAGCCTGGAAACGTACCGACACCGCTTCATGCGCCTGCGGTGCACGTAATTCACCGCCAGCCAGCAATGACAGCGTCCCCAGATCCGCCGGTAAGATCAGTGGTTCAGTCACGCAGGCCCACGCAAGCTGCGTCCCTCGCTGGCTAATACGCCGTTTGTTCCACCATAAGTTGCCGTGATAACGGCGAACGTCATATTCTCCCAGCCGCAGCGCGGGCTCAGCATCATCACGGGCTAATGCCACTTCCTGCCATAAACGGTGAAGCATCGCCCGCGAGGGCATCGCGGCTCCCTGCTGCGCCAACCAGCGACGCAGCAACGCATTACGTCTTACCTCACTGAGATCCAGCAATGAGGCAATATTCAGTGCGCCGTCGACAGTGGTCGCCATCGCCAGTTCGCTGGCCAGCAGTTCGTCCAGCAGTTGTTCCTGCTCTCCACACAGCGCAGCGCTACGCGCTGTGGCCGAGGCGAAATGCGGCCAGCGGGCGGTCAGTAAGGGCAAAATCTGTAAGCGTAAAAAATTACGATCAAAGCTGGCATCGGCATTACTTTCATCTTCGATCCAGCATAAAGCATGTGCCAGCGCCCACTGATGCAGCGCCTGTCGCGTGTGATTGAGAAGCGGGCGAATAAGCTGTGTTCCGGCAAACGGCAAACTTTCCGGCATTGCGGCAAGCCCGGCGGGCCCACTACCGCGTTTTAGCGCCAGTAAAAACGTTTCACACTGATCGTCTAAATGCTGGGCAGTCAGCAGGACTTCTCCGGCTTGCAAAGTCTGGCGAAAGGCCTGATAACGCGCATTACGCGCTTGTGCCTCAATACCTTCGCCATTATTCACCAGCGTCACGCGCACTATCGTTAACGGGATTTGCCAACGCGCGCACACCTGCTCACAGTGCTGCGCCCAATGGTCAGCATGGGAACTCAAACCATGATGCACATGGACAGCGCGCAGACGGATATCTGGCTGTTGTTCACGCAAGCACCACAGCGTGTGCAGCAATACGGTCGAATCCAACCCACCACTAAATGCCACCAGAAACTGGCGCGCGGTGGTTGGCATCGAATCGAAAAGGGGTGTGGTCATTGCAGTTATCAAAACGGAAACCTTGCCCGGCACGTTACCGGGCAATGCTTTGTGTGGCAAGTATTACTGCTGGTAAAGCTCCAGCGGCAGGCCATCAGGATCGTTAAAGAAGGTAAACCGTTTATCGGTATACGGGTCAATACGGATCGCTTCACACGTTACGCCATGCGCCTGAAGGTGCGCCACTGCCTGATCAATATCCTCGACGCTAAACGCCAGATGGCGCAAGCCGCAGGCTTCAGGGCGGCTGGGACGATGGGGTGGAAAGGGAAACGAAAACAGCTCAATCACATAATGCCCGTTCAGCGCGAGATCGCCTTTCCAGGAATCGCGGGCTTCCCGGTAGACTTCGCTTTGCAGCGTAAAACCGAGAATATCGCAGTAGAAGGCTTTGCTTTTGGCATAGTCCGTGGCAATGATAGCAATGTGATGAACCTGTTTTAAACCCAGCATGATCGCTCCTTTTTATTCCTCCCAGCACGTTAACTCTGCCCGCATTTGACCGCAACAGATCAGTGGACTTTTAGGACTCGTACCCGGTATACCCCCTCCTCGTCACGCTTCGCGCCATGAATGTCGGTTTCAAATCCGGGATAGTGGCGGCCGATCGCACACAACATCAGTAAAAAATCGAGCACTGGCCGGCTTGCTTCCGTAATCATCTCGCCGGGCATCACCAGCGGGACACCAGGCGGATATGGCAGGATCATATTGGCGGAGATGCGGCCACTCAGTTTCTCCAGCTCGATGGTTTCAATTTCGCCCTGGACCTGCCGCTGCCAGGCCTCATGCGGTGTCATTTTCATTTCCGGCAGCACGTCAAACGCCTGCAACATCAATCGAGGCAGATCGTGCTGGCGGATAAGCCGATGGATCCCCTGCGCCAGATCCTGAATCCGCATCGTGCGGTAGAAGTCCGGATCTTCGGCATAGAGATCCGGCAGCATATTTTTCACTCGCAGGTTCAGATCGTAGGCGCGCTTAAATTCCATCAAGCCGCGTAACAAACCCATAGCGCGGGTTTTATCAATACCAATGCTGAACAGAAACAGCAGGTTATATGGACCTGTTTTTTCGACCACCACACCGCGCTCGTCGAGAAATTTTGCCACCAGCGCCGCCGGGATCCCCTCGTCACTCATGTTTCCCCGCTCATCCATCCCCGGCGTTAAAATAGTGACCTTCACCGGATCAAGGAACATATGATCGGCATCAGCTTCCCGAAAACCGTGCCAGCTCTCTCCCGGCGCAACCGGCCAGCAGTCAGCTTCATCAATCTCTTCGGGTTGCCAGATATCGAAAAACCAACCCTCTGCTTCCTCTTTCAAACGCTGCACTTCTTTGCGGAAGTGCAGTGCACGTTCCACCGAACGGTTAATCAGTCGTTTGCCAGGGTTACCGCGCAGCATCGCAGCAGCCGTCTCAATTGAGGCCACCAATGGATAGCTCGGCGAGGTGGTGGTATGCATCATAAACGCTTCGTTGAACGTCTCTTCGTCATAGTCGCCTTTAATGTGGATCAGCGATGCCTGTGAGAAGGCCGCCAGCATTTTGTGCGTCGACTGGGTTTCAAAAAAGACCTTGCCCGGCATCCGTTCACCGCTCATACCGCTTTTGCCTGCATAGATCGGGTGAAAATTGGTGTACGGCACCCAGGCGGAGTCAAAGTGGATCGATGGAACGTCCAGCGTCTGTTTGATCCAATTGGTGTTATACAGCAGCCCATCATACGTAGAGTTGGTGATCACCGCATGCACTGGCCAGTGGGCTCCGCGAGTATTCGCCACCTTTTGCTCAATACTGGCATGGGTGAACTCACGGCGCGGGATCCCACCGAGGATCCCCAGCGCGTTACGACCCGGTTTCAGCCAAAGTGGCACGACATCGCTCATCATCAGTAGATGGGCCAGCGATTTATGGCAGTTACGATCGATAAGCAAGGTGCTACCGGCGGGCGCCGCATACATCCCCACAATTTTATTCGACGTCGAGGTGCCGTTGGTCACCATGTAGCTCTGCTCAGCGCCGAACGTGCGGGCAATGTACTCTTCCGCTTCGAGATGCGGCCCGGTGTGATCCAACAACGATCCCAGTTCCGTCACCGAGATCGACACGTCCGCTTTCAGCGTGTTGCCACCAAAAAAGTCGTAAAACAGGCATCCCACCGGGCTTTTCTGGTATGCAGTACCCGCCATATGCCCCGGCGTGCAGAAGGTGTATTTACCCTCTTTAACATAGGTGAACAGCGCCCGGGTAAACGGTGGCGTAATGTTTTCCAGGTACTCTTGCGTGTACTGGCCGATACGCGTCGCAATATCGTCGGCGGCGCTTAGCGCGTACTCAAAAAACCACAACGCCATACGCATATCCTGTGCGCTGACATCCATGGTCGAGTGTGTGTTGATAAAAGCGTAAAGCGGCAGGTACTCATTAAGTTGATTGATTTCACTGCACAAATCGAGGGAATACTCATCCCAGTCAAAGATCACCCCGCAGATGCGCGGGTTGTGTTCAATAAACTTCAGTAAGTCGTTGCTATTTTGCGGCCGGATAATCTGAAACCCTTGCGCCTGTAACGCCTGCTCCAGTTCCTTAATGGGTTCATCTTTGTAGAACGCGCCATGCGGTCCCATGATGGCAATAATATTCACGGCTACCTCCTTAAAATCATTAGCTAAGCATAGCTGAGGTAAACCGCAGATATAAAAAAAGCCGCACACAAGGTGCAGCTCGTTATTTCTGCCGGATGGCGCTCCGCCTCTCCGGCCTGCAGCACTATCAGGCGTAGCCGTAGCTCATCAGACGCTGGTAACGGCGGTTACGCAGATCGTCTTTGCTCAGCACATCCAGATCGGCCAGATCAGCCAGCAGTTGCGCTTTCAGCGACGCTGCCATTGTTTCCGGGTTGCGGTGCGCGCCGCCCAACGGTTCCGGGATAATGGAATCGATCAGCTTCAGCTCTTTCAGACGCGGGGCGATAATGCCCATTGCATCTGCGGCCAGTGGGGCTTTATCTGCGCTTTTCCACAGGATAGAAGCACACCCTTCCGGCGAGATAACGGAATAGGTGCTGTACTGCAGCATATTCACTTTATCGCCGACGCCAATCGCCAGTGCGCCGCCGGAACCGCCTTCACCGATCACGGTACAGATAACCGGCACATTCAGGCGAGACATCTCACGCAGGTTGCGGGCAATCGCTTCGGACTGACCACGCTCTTCAGCGCCCACGCCCGGGTAAGCGCCAGGTGTGTCGATAAAGGTGATGATCGGCATATTAAAGCGTTCAGCCATTTCCATCAGGCGCAGCGCTTTGCGATAACCTTCCGGCGCCGGCATACCGAAATTGCGGCGAATTTTTTCTTTGGTTTCGCGACCTTTCTGGTGGCCAATAACCATGACCGGACGACCATCCAGACGCGCGATACCGCCAACGATGGCTTTATCATCTGCATAGGCACGATCGCCTGCCAGTTCGTCGAACTCATCGAAAGCCAGACGGACATAATCCAGGGTGTATGGACGCAGCGGATGGCGAGCCAACTGGGCAACCTGCCACGCACCAAGATCGGCGAAAATTTTGCGCGTCAACTCTACGCTTTTTTCGCGCAGACGATGCACTTCTTCGTCGATGTTAATATCCAATTTTTCATCCTGACGGCCAACGGCGGTCAGAGAATCGATTTTCGCTTCCAGCTCGGCAATCGGCTGTTCGAAATCAAGGAAATTCAGACTCATAGTATTCCTGTATTAGTCAAACTCCAGTTCCACCTGCTCCGAACCTATGAGGCCACGCAAATCGTTAAGTAAACGATCGCTCGGAGAGACGCGCCACGTTGCGCCGAAGCGTAAACGCGCACGCGCATCCGTCCTCTGATAGTAGAGATGTACTGGAATGGTTCCCGAACGGTGCGGTTCCAGAGACTGACGGAGTCGGTTTAAAAGCTGGTCATCAATTTGCCTGTCCGTCAGCGAGATAGCAAGCCCACGGGCATATTTTTCCCGGGCTTCGTCAATGTCCATCACTTCGCGGGCGGTCATTTTAAGCCCGCCGCTGAAGTCATCAAAGCTGACCTGTCCGCTGACGATAAGTATGCGGTCTTTTTCCAGCAATTGCTGGTATTTATCCAGTGCGTCGGTGAACAACATCACCTCCAGACGCCCGGAACGGTCATCCAACGTACAGATGCCGATACGATTGCCGCGCTTGGTGACCATAACCCGCGCAGCAATGACGAGCCCCGCCGCCGTGGTCACTTTTCCACGTTCGGTCGGATGCATGTCTTTCAGCCGATAGCCTCCGACATAGCGCTCAATTTCTTTCAAATACTGGTTGATCGGGTGCCCGGTCAGGTACAAACCTAACGTTTCCCGTTCGCCATCCAGTTGGACTTGTTCTGGCCATGGCTGGCAACTGGCGTAGGACTGCTCAACTTGCTCCGGCTCTTCCGCCAGCACACCGAACATATCCGCCTGGCCGATCGCTTCCGCTTTGGCGTGCTGATCGGCCGCTTTCAACGCATCACCCAGCGAGTTCATCAGCGCTGCGCGATGCGGGCCAAGGCGATCAAACGCCCCGGACATAATCAATTTTTCAAGCACGCGGCGGTTCAGCTTTTTAATGTCCGTACGTGCGCACAGATCAAACAACTCGCGGAAGTAACCGCCGCTATTACGCGCTTCAATGATCGCTTCGATTGGGCCTTCACCCACACCTTTAATGGCACCGATGCCGTAGACAATTTCCCCGTCATCATTGACGTGGAAATGGTAAAGACCTGAGTTGATATCCGGCGGCAGGATTTTCAGCCCCATGCGCCAGCACTCATCCACCAGACCGACCACTTTCTCGGTGTTATCCATGTCCGCCGTCATTACCGCCGCCATAAACTCAGCCGGGTAGTGGGCTTTTAGCCACAGCGTCTGATATGACACCAAAGCATAGGCGGCAGAGTGCGATTTGTTAAATCCGTAACCGGCGAATTTCTCCACCAGGTCAAAGATTTTCATCGCCAGTTCGCCGTCAACGCCGTTTTTCTTCGCCCCTTCTTCGAACGTACCGCGCTGCTTTGCCATCTCTTCCGGCTTTTTCTTACCCATCGCACGACGCAGCATATCTGCGCCACCAAGGGTATAACCCGACAAGACCTGGGCAATCTGCATGACCTGTTCCTGATACAGGATAATGCCGTAGGTTGGCTCCAGTACCGGTTTCAGGCTTTCATGCTGCCACTGCACATCCGGATAAGAGATCTCCTCGCGCCCGTGTTTGCGGTCGATAAAGTTATCCACCATGCCCGACTGCAACGGCCCCGGACGGAACAGCGCCACCAGTGCGATCATATCTTCGAAGCAGTCCGGCTGCAGTCGCTTAATTAAATCTTTCATGCCGCGGGATTCAAGCTGGAATACCGCTGTGGTTTCCGAGCGTTGCAACATGTCGAAACTTTTCTTGTCATCCAGCGGGATGGCGGCGATATCCAGTGGCGGCTGCCCCTGTTTTTCGCGGCGGGCGTTGATCATCTCCAGCGCCCAGTTGATGATGGTCAACGTGCGCAGTCCGAGGAAGTCAAACTTCACCAACCCCGCGTATTCCACATCGTTTTTATCAAACTGGGTAACCGGGTGCTGACCGGCTTCGTCGCAGTACAGCGGTGCAAAATCGGTGATTTTGGTCGGTGCGATCACCACACCACCGGCGTGTTTACCGGCGTTTCGCGTCACACCTTCCAGTTTGCGCGCCATATCAATCAGCGCCTTAACTTCTTCGTCTGCTTCGTAAATTTCCGGTAGTTGCGGTTCAGCTTCGAAGGCTTTCGCCAGTGTCATGCCCGGATCTGGCGGGACCAGTTTGGAAATACGATCGACAAAGCCGTACGGGTGACCGAGAACGCGCCCCACGTCACGGATAACCGCTTTCGCCGCCATGGTACCAAAGGTGATAATCTGCGATACCGCGTCGCGCCCGTACATGTCCGCGACGTGCTCAATTACCTGGTCGCGCTTCTCCATACAGAAGTCAACGTCGAAATCGGGCATTGAGACACGTTCCGGGTTCAGAAAACGTTCGAACAGCAGGTCAAATTCCAGCGGATCAAGATCGGTAATTTTCAGCGCATAGGCCACTAACGAACCCGCACCAGAACCACGGCCCGGCCCTACCGGTACGCCGTTATCTTTCGACCACTGGATAAACTCCATCACGATCAGGAAGTAACCGGGGAACCCCATCTGGTTGATCACCTGGAGTTCAGTATCCAGACGTTGATCATATTCCGGGCGACGTTTAAGGCGCTCTTCTTCATCCGGGAAGAGGAATTTCAGACGCTCTTCCAGCCCCTCTTTTGACTTAGTAACCAGGAAGTCTTCGGTGGTCATTTCACCGGTCGGGAATTGCGGCAGAAAATACTCGCCCAAACGCACGGTGACATTACAACGTTTGGCGATTTCTACCGAGTTCTCCAGCGCTTCCGGAATGTCGGAAAACAGCTCGCACATCTCCTCTTCACTGCGCATATATTGCTGGGCAGAGTAGTTGCGCGGGCGTTTGGGGTCGTCGAGGGTAAAGCCGTCATGGATGGCAACACGGATTTCATGCGCGTCGAAATCGCCTGCCTCAAGAAAACGCACATCGTTGGTGGCGACAACAGGTAAACCGTGTTCTTCCGCCAGTTGCACCGCAGCATGCAGCCAGGTTTCCTCGTCAGCGCGCCCGGTGCGGATCAATTCCAGGTAATAACGATCGGGGAAATGCTCAATATAAAAAGCCAGGCACTGATCAACCAGCGCGCTGTTGCCGCGAAGCATACATTTCCCGACGTCCCCCATACGACCGCCGGAAAGCAGGATCAGTCCTTCGTTGAGTTCCAGCAACCAGTCACGATCGATCCACGGCCCTTGCGCACCGTAGCCCCGCTGGTAGGCGCGTGATATCAGCAGTGTCAGATTCTGATAGCCAACATTGTTGGCAGCAAGGACGGTCAGTTGCGTCAGCTCGTCGCCAAGAAGGTCGCATTGCACATGAAAGTCAGCGCCAACGATGGGCTTTATACCCGCCCCGTGCCCCGTTCCGTAGAACTTCACCAGACCACACAGGTTGGTAAAATCGGTGATCGCCAGCGCAGGCATGCCCAACGAGGCCGCCTTTTTCACCAGCGGCCCGGTTTTCGCCAGCCCATCGATCATGGAATAGTCGCTGTGCACCCGCAGGTGTACGAAACGTGGTTCAGCCATTTTCAGATTCCTTTAACGTCACCAGAATCAGGACACAAGGCCCAACGCGCGTTTAACCGGCGCAAAGCTGCGTCGGTGATGCTCGGTTGCGCCATGCTCCGCCAGCTTCTCCAGATGGAAAGCTGTGGGATACCCTTTATGTTGCGCAAAACCATATTGAGGAAATGTCAGATCGAGCGCGGCCATTTCGGCATCACGCGTGACTTTCGCGAGGATTGATGCCGCGCTAATTTCCGCTACCCGGCTGTCGCCTTTTACCACCGCCAGCGATGGCATCGGCAGTTGCGGGCAACGGTTGCCGTCTATCAGTACGAATTCCGGACTGATTGCCAACCCGGCGACGGCTCGCTGCATGGCCAACATGGTGGCATGCAGAATATTCAGCTCGTCAATTTCATGTGGCTCCGCGCGCCCCAGACTCCAGGCCAGTGCCTTTTCTTTGATTTCATGGTAGAGCGTCACACGGCGTTTTTCGGATAATTTTTTCGAATCGTTAAGGCCGAAAATGGGGCGTTCGGGATCGAGGATCACCGCCGCCGTTACCACCGCGCCCACTAATGGGCCGCGCCCTACTTCATCCACACCGGCAACCAAATGCGTGTGTGGATAAACAAACTCCATCATTTTGCCAGCTCCAGCACCGCATCCGCCGCCTGTTCATCGGCATTACAGCGAATCTGCTGATGCAGTTCGCGGAAAGTTTCATGCATGTCGTTACTGGTTTTGCCATTCGCCAGCAACGGTTCCAGCGCCTCAGCCAATGCTTGCGGCTGGCACGCCTCCTGCAACAGCTCTTTAACCAGCTCACGCCCGGCAAGCAGGTTTGGCAGCGAGACATAAGGCGTTTTTACCAGCCGTTTTGCCAGCCAGAACGTAAACGGCTTCATGCGATAGGCAACGACCATCGGGCACTTCGCCAGCATACATTCCAACGCCGCAGTGCCGGAGGCTAATAGTGCGGCATCGGCGGCAATCATGGCTTCGCGCGCCATACCATCAAGCAGATGCACAGGTAACTCCGGCGCGACCTCCGCTTTGATGCGTTCAAACTGCTCGCGACGTTTGGCATTAACCAGCGGTACAACCACTTCAAGATCGGGATAACGCGCACGGAGCAGCTGCGCTGTACGCAGGAAGTCGGCGCTCAGCATCTCAACTTCAGCGCCACGGCTACCCGGCAACAGCGCCAGACAGTGCACATCCCGGGCAAGACCTAAGCGTTCCCGAGCTGCATTTTTATCCGGATCCAGCGGCATTGCATCCGCCATGGTATGACCGATAAAACGGCACGGTACATTGAATTTGTCATAAAACGCTTTTTCGAAAGGCAGAAATGCGAGCACCAGGTCAGTGGCTCTGCCTATCTTGAAAACACGCTTTTGCCGCCACGCCCAGACGGACGGACTGACATAGTGAATCGTTTTGATACCCTGCTTTTTCAGATTGCCTTCGAGGGTAATGTTGAAATCCGGCGCATCTATACCGACAAACACGTCCGGTTTCAGTGCGCTAAAGCGTCGGGTCAGATCGGCGCGAATGTGCAGTAACCGGCGCAGGCGCCCCAGCACCTCAACGATGCCCATTACCGCCAGCTCTTCCATCTCATACCAGGCTTCACACCCTTCCGCCTGCATACGCGGCCCCGCAACGCCGACAAAGCGGGCATTGGGTACACGCGCTCTCAGTGCTCGAATAAGACCGGCACCAAGAATATCGCCGGAGGTTTCTCCGGCGACCAGGGCTATCGTAAGAGGACGATTGTCGACCATTAACGAATCAGACCGCGCGTTGAACGGTCGAAGAACTGCAGGAACGCATCAACTTCCGGATGCTTCGCCGCAAGCTCAGCAATCTCCGGTTTCGCCTCTTCCAGCGTCTTGCCGCTGCGGTACAGCAATTTATACGCGTTACGGATAGCCACTAACGCTTCTTTGCTAAAGCCGCGACGTTTCAGGCCTTCAATATTCACACCGAACGGCGTGGCATGGTTGCCCTGAGCGATCACATACGGCGGAACGTCCTGTGCGACACCGGAGCAGCCACCGACCATCACATGCGCACCGATGATGCAGAACTGATGCACTGCGGTCATGCCGCCGATAATTGCAAAGTCGTCAATGGAGACATGCCCCGCCAACGTAGCGTTATTCGCAAGGATGCAGCGATTACCCACAGTGCAGTCATGCGCAACGTGCGCATTGACCATCAGCAGGTTATCGCTCCCCACCTTCGTCAAGCCACCGCCCTGTACTGTGCCGCGGTGAATGGTGACGCTTTCGCGAATGCGGTTGCGATCGCCAATTTCCACGCGAGTCAGTTCACCAGCATATTTAAGATCCTGGTTAACTTCGCCGATGGAGGCGAACTGATAAATCTCATTGTCGCGACCAATTTTAGTGTGGCCATTCACGACAACGTGAGACTTCAGTACGGTACCCTCACCAATTTCAACGTGGGGTCCCACAATACAGAATGGGCCGATATGAGCGTTAGCGCCGATAATGGCGCCTTCTTCAATAACGGCGGTTGGATGAATAAAGGCGGTTTTATCAATCACGTATCAGGCCTCCCGGCTACGTGCACACATCATAGTAGCTTCACAAACAACTTTACCGTCTACCAGCGCAACACCTTTAAAACGGGTCAGGCCGCGGCGGGTTTTTTCGAAAGTGACTTCCATGATCATCTGATCGCCAGGCACAACCGGGCGCTTAAAGCGCGCTTCGTCGATGCCAGCAAAGTAGTACAGCTCACCCGGCTCCAGTTTTCCAACGCTTTTGAACGCCAGAATACCGGTTGCCTGCGCCATTGCTTCGAGGATCAGCACGCCCGGGAAAATCGGTTTGCCAGGGAAATGCCCCTGGAAAAACGGTTCGTTGACCGAAACATTTTTTACTGCGCGCAGAAAACGACCTTCTTCAAAATCCAGCACACGGTCTACCAACAAGAACGGATAGCGGTGCGGCAGAAGTTCAAGAATCTCTTCAATGTGCAGAGTATGAGTGTCAGTAGTCAAAATACTCTTCCTGTCCAAATATACTAAAAGGCAATAATAACACGGCCCGCGGCAATCTTGAGAATGCCCACAGGCCGGGATTTAAACGCGTTAAACGGTGATTGATTATTCTTGTTGATTAACCTTGCGCTCGACTGCTTTCAGGCGCTTGCTCATATCATCAATGTTCATCACCAGGGCTGCGGTTTTACGCCACACTTTGTTAGGCTGCAGCGGGATACCCGAAGAGTAAACTCCAGGCTCAGTGATAGGACGCATGACCATCCCCATCCCCGTTACGGTAACCTTGTCGCAAATTTCCATATGCCCGTTGATTACGCTGGCACCGCCAATCATGCAGTAACGGCCAATTTTCAGGCTACCCGCCATAATGACGCCGCCCGCAACCGCGGTATTGTCGCCAATCACGACGTTATGTGCAATCTGGCACTGGTTATCAATGATGACGCCATGGCCGATGCAGGTATCATCCAGCGCCCCGCGATCGATCGTCGTGCAGGCACCAATCTCAACATTGTTGCCGATAATGACGCGGCCAAGCTGTGGAATTTTAACCCAATTTCCGCGATCGTTGGCGTAACCAAAACCATCAGAACCAATCACCGTCCCGGATTGAACAAGGCAATTTTCGCCGATCTCAATCTCGTGGTAAATGGTAACATTGGCCCACAAGCGCGAACCTGCGCCAATTTTCGTATTTTTCCCGACAAAACAGCCAGCGCCGATAACCACGTTATCACCCAGCGTAACGCCGGATTCGATCACCGCATTCGGGCCAATCGAGACGTTATTACCCAGCGTTGCCGTTGCATCAATCACCGCGCCAGGGGCAATGTTTTGCGCCGGTTGCGGCGTGGTATCCAGAATTTGGGCCATACGCGCATAAGTCAGGTACGGATTTTTGACGACCAGCGCTGCGCTCCTGGCAAAAGGAAGATCGTCCTGCGTCATAACAACGGCGGACGCCTGGCATGCAGCCAGATGCTCACGGTATTTTGGATTTACCATGAAAGTGATGTGACCTGCTTGAGCAGATTGCATGGACGCAACGCCGGTGATGACGATATCGCCATCACCGTGTAGTTCTGCATCCAACTGCTGAGCTAAATCAGCCAGTCGAATTGAAGGCATTACTTATTTAACCTGTTTCAGTACATCAGCGGTGATGTCTTTGACATCATTGCTGTTGTAAATAACGGCGTTGGAAGGAACAACCAGATCGATACCCTGGTCCGCAGCAACTTTTTTCACTGCAGTCTGGATACGAGTAACCAGTTTACCGCGTTCTTCGTTAGAACGACGAGCCTGATCCTGTTCGAAAGCCTGCGCTTTCTGAGCAAATGCCTGGCCACCGGCAGCCAGTTCTTTTTCCAGCTTAGTGCGATCGGCTGGTTTCATCGTGGAACCATCACGCTGCAAACGCTGTTTTTTGGCTTGCAGGTCGGATTCCATGCTCTGCAGTTCGCTGGCGCGGCCGCCGAATTCGTTTTTCATAGTCTGAGAAACGCCGGAAGTCTGCGCGACCTGCTGTAACAGGTTACCCATATCAACAATCGCAATCTTGTCTGCTGCCTGAGCGGACGCTGCCATTGCCAAACCGAAACCTGCAGCTAATAACAACTTTTTCACAATTAACTCCTTACCATCCCGTTTGTACCCGGAGGTACAGCTCTTTGCGTGGCCGGGCCTTCTATGCAAGGCCTCAGCCATCACTATACTGCTGATACATTCCTTTGCAGCGATACGTTACCAGGTTTTACCAATGTTAAACTGGAACTGTTCCGCTTTGTCTCCATCGTACTTTTTAAACGGCTGGGCGTAGGAGAAGACCAACGGCCCCAATGGGGACATCCATTGTAAAGCAATACCTGCAGACATACGGATATTACTCGGATCACTATAATCCGGAATGCCCAGTGCTTTCATCTCTGCGGTATTTTGCCAGTTTGTATCCCAAACCGTACCCGCATCCCAGAAGAAGGACGTACGAACAGAGTTTGCATACTTGTCACTGATAAACGGCGTAGGCGTAATCAGCTCAACGCTGGCGACACCCATTGCGTTACCGCCCACCGCATCATTAGATTTACAGTAACCGCCGGACTGGTTACAGTTCTCCAGGCCCGTGTTGCCATAATAAACCGCTTTCGGACCAATGTTATTGGACTGGAAGCCACGAACGGTACTTGAACCACCCGCATAGAAGTTCTCATAGAATGGCATTTCCTTGCCACCTAAGCCATCACCATATCCCCAGCGAGTACGCCCCAGAACGACCCAATTGTGATCGTCATCAATAGGGAAGTAGGAAGCCGTATCGACAGTGACTTTGTAGAACTCGTTATCAGACCCCGGAACGGTCACTTTACCGTTCAGGTTAATACGTGAGCCTTTCGTCGGGAAATAACCACGGTCGAGGTTGTTATAGGTCCAACCATAGTTAAAGGTGAAGTCGTCAGCCGAGTAACCGTTATTGTCATCCGTCCGGCTGGCGTTCTGCCCTACGGAATCAAGGTAACGCCACATCGCCACCTGCGGTTCCATTTTGGACAGGGAGTTATGAACGTAACCTAAACCTGTACGCAGAGTGTTGTACTCGTTGATCGGGAACCCGAGGGTGCCATCCAGACCATAGCTCTTGTTGGTATACGAAGAGAGATCCGCATTGTCAGCTTTAAAGTCGTTATAGAAGATACGACCACCGAGGCTGACACCATCAACCGTAAAGTATGGGTTAGTGACCGAGAACTCAGAGTACGTCTGGTAATCGTTTTTGGTACCGCTGATGCCGACGGAGTACCCTGTACCCAGCCAGTTATCCTGCTGTACGCCAACCTGGAAGCTGACCCCACTCTCCGTGCCGTAACCTACGCCGAAGTTAAAGCTACCGGTGTTGCGCTCTTTAACCTTGTAGACAACGTCAACCTGATCCGGACTGCCGGGAACACGCTGCGTTTCAGTGTCTACCGTTTCGAAGTAGCCCAGACGATTGAGGCGCTCTTTGCCCTGGTCAACCAAATCGCTGCCCAGCCATGCACCTTCCATCTGGCGCATTTCGCGACGAAGTACGGAATCTTTAGAGGTGTCGTTGCCTTCAAAACGAATTTTACGCACATAGAAGCGGTTGCCGGCATCGACGTTGATGCGCAACCTAACCGTTTTATCGGTATCGTTGATTTCCGGCTGCGTCTGAACGCGCGGATAGGCATAACCATAGCGACCAAGAAGTTTTTTGATGCTGTCTTCCATTTTGGTCACTTTGGCACCGCTATACAGTTCGCCAGGTTCGACCTTCGTCAGACCTTCAATCTCTGCGGAGTGGCCAGCCAGATTACCGCTAACCTGCACGCCGGAGAGCTTGTATTGATCGCCTTCAGTCACGTTAACGGTAATGTAGATTCCTTTTTTGTCCGGCGTCAGGCTGACCTGCGTCGAATCAATATTAAAGCGGGCATAACCGCGATCCAGATAGTAACTGCGCAGTGTTTCCAGATCGCCAGCCAGTTTCTGTTTCTGATATTTGCGATCGCCGACGACGTTCCACCACGGAACTTCATCACGCAACTGGAAGGTGGAGATCAGTTGTTCAGTGCTGAATGCGTGGTTACCTACAATGTTGATCTGCTGGATCTGCGCAGACACGCCTTCCTGGAAAACCAGCTTCAGGTCAACACGGTTGCGCGGCAGCGGTGTCACAACAGCTTTAACGCTGGCGCTGTATTTACCGACGCTGTAGTAGAAATCTTCTAACCCTTTTTCAATATCGGACAGGGTTGTGCGGTCCAGTGACTCGCCCACACGCACGCCAGAAGCCTCAAGGTTCTGTTTCAGCATGTCATCTTTCACCGACTTGTTGCCGGAGAAGGTGATGCTGGCGATTGTCGGGCGTTCTTTCACCTGGACAAGAAGCGTATCACCATCGCGAAGGACGCGAACATCCTCAAAGTTGCCAGTGGCAAACAGTGCGCGAATGGTGTTACTGATATCTTCATCATTCACCGTATCACCAGGGCGTACTGGCATACTGAGGAGGGCCGCACCAACGGCGACACGCTGCAGGCCTTCGAAATGAATGTCCTTCACTACGAACCCGTCAGCACCGTATACGGTGGCGCTGCTAAACAGCAGCGACGCTATGAGCAACTTTTTCATCGCCATCGTTATTATGCGTTCTTCCTAACAAACTCTCTTACAAGCGAGAGAAATCATTGAAAAGTGCAAGCCCCATTAACAGCACCAGCAAAATAGAGCCAATGCGGTAACTAAAGTCTTGAACTCGCTCGGATACCGGTCCGCCCTTCAGCTTCTCGATCGCTAAAAACAGCAGATGCCCGCCATCAAGAACGGGTAATGGGAACAGGTTAATGATACCCAGGTTCACGCTTATCAAAGCGAGGAACATCAAGTAATAAATCAACCCGAACTCCGCTGACATCCCAGCCCCTTGAGCTATCGAAATCGGCCCACTGAGGTTGTTCAGTTTTACATCACCGGTGATCAATTTCCCCAACATACGGACCGTCAGTTTCATCAATTGCCACGTTTTATCCGTAGCTTCAGCGATGGCACTGAATGGCCCGTACTGGCGTACTGTCTTGTATTCGTCTGGCAGCGGAATAACTTTGGGCACAACGCCCGCAAAACCCTCTGCCTTGTTACCCGGCTTTGTATCCGGTATTAACGTTAAAGACAAGGGACTCCCCTGCCTTTCTACTTCCAGGGCTAACGATGTGCCGGGGTTATCACGAACCAGCGCCACAAACGTCATCCATTGCGTTAACTGCTGACCATCGACTTTAACGATCCTGTCGCCAGCTTGCAAACCTGCTTTGCTGGCCGCAGAGTTAGGCTGAACCTCTGCAAGCACCGGTTCTAGCTGCGCTGAACGCGGCTGAATCCCCAGTGACGAAACCGGATCTTCTTTATCAGGTTCAAAAGCCCAATGACGTAAATCCAGCACTTTGTCCTGACGATTGTTACTGCCGAAAGGCGCTACGCTGATCGTCGTCTGGCTGTCGCCGATTTTAGACACCAACTGTAAGCGCACAGCATCCCAATCAGGCGTTTCGATACCATCAATCGCTTTTAGTTCCGTGCCAGGTGCAATTTGCGCGACTGCGGCAATAGAGTTGGGCGTTATTTCGCCAACTACCGGGCGAACGCCAGGAACACCGATGATAAAGACCAACCAGTAGGCGAAGATAGCAAAGAGAAAATTGGCGATGGGGCCAGCGGCGATAACAGCGGCGCGCTGGCCGACTGTTTTATTGTTAAATGCATAATGACGCATCTCCGGTGCAACCGGCTCGACACGCTCATCCAACATTTTGACATAACCGCCCAGCGGAATAAGAGCGATAATGAATTCGGTGCCGTGTTTATCCGTACGGCGCCAGAGCGCTTTACCAAAACCAATGGAAAAGCGCTCAACCCGCACTCCGCAGCGGCGAGCAACCCAGAAATGGCCAAATTCATGCACGGTGATCAACACACCAAGTGCAACGATGAACGCCGCCAGATTCCAGAGAATGCTCAGCATAAAACCTTCCGTTAAATCGTCCTGAAAACCAGCAGTAACAGACAGGCAAATACAGGCACTGCCGCTGTCAGGCTGTCAATGCGATCCAGTATACCGCCATGACCCGGAATAAGATGACCACTATCTTTTATTCCAGCTTCACGTTTGAACATACTTTCCGTTAAATCGCCCAGCACTGACGCCAGTGCCGCGACCACTGAACAAATTAAAAGTGTTGAAGGCGCAACATCCAGATCCGCCCAGGCGCTATATCCCCATGAAATAACGCCAGCGGTCAGCAGCCCACCCAGAAAACCCTGCCAGGTTTTACCTGGAGACACTTTCGGGGCCAGCTTATGTTTGCCAAACAATTTACCAAACATATACGCGCCTGAATCCGCCCCCCACACCAGGATCATGACATACAGCAGCCACAGTGCACCGCCATAGTGATTCTGATCGTAGTGCCAGACCCGGAGCGCCAGCATACCCCAGAAAAAAGGAATAATCGTCAGTACGCCAAAAATCAGACGCAGAACTTTTGACTTACGCCACAACGCAGCGGATGCCGGATAACCCAGCACCAGCACCAGGGCAATCAGCCACCAGACCAGCGAAGCCCACAATGAGACCGCGACCATGGGTTGGTGAACATTGTGATGATATTCCGGCAGCATAATCAGCATAAACGCCAACAGAAGCCCGCATAATACCGCCAGCCAGATCCGCTGAGTACGAGATGTGAAGCCGCTTAATTGCCCCCATTCCCACGCTGCGAGCATACAAACGGCGAGCGTTACGATAGCAAACCCCACCGGAGGCAACAAAAAAAGTGCTGCGATAACAATTGGTATTAATACAAAAGCAGAAATCAGGCGATACTTCAGCAAAAGCAACCCCCATCAGGCTTTGTCGCCACCAGGCTCGGTGCCGCCGAAACGACGCTCTCGATTGGCAAAGGCATGTAGCGCACCTTCAAAGTCTTGTTCATCAAAATCGGGCCAAAGAACATCAGTAAAGTAAAGTTCGGCATAGGCAATTTGCCAAAGTAAAAAATTACTTATGCGATGTTCCCCACCAGTCCTAATCACTAAATCAACGGGAGCCAGTTCGTGCATGCAGATTTGCTTATTCAGCGTTTCTTCATCAATTTGATCCGGGCGTAATAACCCTTCCTGCACTTGCACTGCTAACTGACGGACTCCCTGAACAATATCCCAGCGACCACCATAATTCGCCGCGACATTCAACGTCAGCCCGGTGTTCTGGGCGGTTAACGCTTCCGCTTTACGGATTCGATCCTGCAAACGCGTATTAAAACGACTGGTATCGCCAATGATACGTAAACGCACATTATGACGATGCAAGCTTTTCACTTCGCTATCCAGCGCCCACACAAACAGCTCCATCAGCGCACTGACTTCCTGCGCCGGGCGGTTCCAGTTCTCGCTACTAAAAGCATAAAGCGTCAGCGCATCAATACCATTATTGGCGGCATAAGATACCGCACGGCGAACAGACTTTGCTCCAGCCCGATGACCAAAGGCCCGGAGCTTCCCTTGTCTTTTCGCCCAGCGACCATTGCCATCCATAATTATCGCTACATGGCGGCAGCCATGCGTTGGCAAACTTTCGCTTATCGGTTGGTTAGCAGACAACATAACGCGTTTTAGTCCCTGAAAAGGATTGAGCGGTACTCAGGAATACACAAGCCTTTACGCAAAAAAGCCGTGTAAACCACGGCTAACCCAACAACCCATATGACAAACTGGCTATTGGGTGGCGCAGACTATATCACCGAAGCCGAACGCTAACAAATAGCACCGTAACTCATGGCTGTAATATCACCAGCTTGCGAAGCGCGTCACTTGTCTTTGTGCGACTTCACGAGCCTGGGCATCCACAGACAATACATCGTCGATACTTTGCGGTTCACGTAAATCCAACTGCTCCAGAACAGACAGATTCAGAGCGGCTATATCCGTGAAACGAATCGCGGACGCCAGGAATGCCGAAACAGTGACCTCGTTTGCTGCATTTAATGCGGTTGTCGCTGCCTGTCCGTCGCTTGAAGCATCAATGGCCAGCTTCAGGCAGGGATAACGATCATAATCGGGCGCAGCAAAACTTAGCGAATTCAGTTTGCAGAAATCGAGGGCATTCACACCCGAAGGCACACGATCAGGCCAGGCCATCGTATGTGCAATAGGCGTACGCATATCCGGCTCACCCAGTTGCGCTAAAACACTGCCATCCTGGTAACGCACCATGGAGTGGATCACCGATTGCGGATGGATCAGCACTTCCATTTGGCGGGCAGAGGCATTAAACAACCAGCGTGCTTCAATGTATTCCAGACCTTTATTCATCATAGTGGCTGAATCAACGGAAATTTTACGTCCCATTGACCAGTTAGGATGGCGACATGCCTGATCCGGCGTCATCGCCGCCAGATCCGCTAATGGCGTCTCCCGAAATGGACCACCAGACCCGGTAAGCAGAATAGACGAAACGCCATTCTGCTCAAGATCAGCGTACCCCAGGTTTTGCTGAATTGTTTCCGGTAAACTCTGAAAAATAGCGTTATGCTCGCTATCCACCGGCAACAGCCGCGCGCCGCTTTCCTTCACTGCCTCCATAAACAAGCGACCACAGGTCACCAGCGACTCTTTATTCGCCAGCAACACCGTCTTGCCTGCGCGAATCGCAGCAAGCGTTGGCACCAACCCGGCAGCACCGACAATGGCTGCCATGACCTGATCGACATCACCCAGTGCAGCCATTTCGCAAGCCGCCTGCTGACCGCTCAGCACCTCAGTACGGCAACCGGTTTCTTGCAAAGCGATTTTTACCTGCTGCGCGCTCTGCACATCATCCATCACAGCAAAACGTGGGGTGAATTCCAGACACTGTTCAACCATACGGGCAACATTTTTGCCTGCCACCAGCGCAGTAACGGAAAAACGATCGGGATTGTGGCGAACCACATCAAGCGTGCTGCAACCAATAGAACCCGTTGAGCCCAGAAGAGTTAAATGCTTCATGAAACGCTCACAACGTTGCGAGAATAAAAAGCAAAACGCCGCCAGCAAAGCCACTGTAATGGCTCTCTGTACGGCGTTTTAGTCGGTTTTTATAGAATCAGAACTGCATCAGTTCTGCTTCTTTATCCGCCAGCGCCGCATCCACTTTCTTGATGGCAGCATCGGTCAGCTTCTGCACGTCATCCTGTGAACGGCGATCGTCGTCTTCACTGATTTCTTTGTCTTTCAGCAGAGCTTTCACTTTATCGTTCGCGTCACGACGGACGTTACGTACAGCAACGCGTGCTTGTTCAGCTTCACCGCGAACAACTTTGATCAGATCTTTACGGCGTTCTTCGGTCAGCGCTGGCAGCGGAACGCGGATATCGCTCCCTGCGGAGTTCGGGTTCAGGCCCAAATCAGATGCCATGATGGCTTTTTCAACGGCCGGGCTCATTGAGCGATCGAACACGTTGATTTTCAGCGTACGGGAGTCTTCCACCGTTACGCTTGCCAACTGGCGCAACGGCGTCGGCGTACCGTAATATTCCACAACGATGCCATCCAGCAGGCTCGGGGAAGCGCGACCAGTGCGCACTTTGCTGATTTGAGTTTTGAACGATTCTACGCATTTTTCCATGCGCACTTCAGCATCTTTTCTGATATCGCTAATCACGTTACGGATCCTTGAAATCTTGTCGCAGGCAGACCATACACAGGCACGCCTGGTTGCGGGTGTGCTAAGTATAGCCCTGTTCAACATTCTGGCATCGTGAGATGCCAGAAAGAACGGCTCAATAAATTAAAGCGGAATCTTACCTTTATTTATTGCTTACGGGAATTATTCCGTAATCAATGTGCCTTCTTTTTCGCCCATAACCACGCGACGCAGCGCGCCGGGTTTGTTCATATTGAACACGCGAATCGGCAGTTTATGATCGCGGGCCAGCGTAAAGGCCGCCAGATCCATCACTTTCAGTTCTTTATCCAGCACTTCGGTGTAACTCAGTTGTTCACACAGCGTTGCAGTCGGATCGGTCACCGGATCGGCAGTAAACACGCCGTCTACTTTAGTTGCTTTCAGCACAACATCGGCTTCGATTTCGATACCGCGCAGGCAAGCTGCGGAATCGGTGGTGAAGAACGGGTTACCGGTACCGGCGCTGAAAATCACGACGCGGTTATTGCGCAACAGGCTGATAGCCTCCGCCCAGCTGTAATTGTCACAGACACCATTCAACGGAAACGCGGACATCAGACGTGCGTTTACATAGGCACGATGCAGCGCATCACGCATCGCAAGGCCGTTCATCACCGTTGCCAGCATACCCATGTGATCGCCCACAACACGGTTCATGCCTGCTTTTGCCAGTCCCGCGCCGCGGAATAGGTTACCGCCACCAATCACCACGCCAACCTGAACTCCCAGTTCAACCAGCTCTTTAATTTCCTGCGCCATACGGTCAAGAATGCTTGCGTCAATACCGAAGCCTTCGGATCCCTGGAGCGCTTCGCCGCTCAGCTTAAGCAGAATGCGTTTGTAGACGGGTTTTGCATTGGTAGCCATGTTTCTTTCCTGAGACTGTCAACAATTGGACGGATTAATACTGGCGCTATGATACGTCGCCTGTCAGCGCAAACACTAGCGTGTTGGCTGATTTTCAGATGAAGGGCATAAAAAGAAGCCGCCCTAAGGCGGCTCCTTTTTAGTGATTAAGACTGCTTGGACATTGCAGCAACTTCTGCTGCGAAGTCAGTCTCAACTTTCTCGATGCCTTCACCCACTTCGAAGCGGATGAAGCCTGTTACGTCAGCATTGTGCTCTTTCAGCAGCTGACCCACAGTTTTGCTCGGATCCATAACGAAAGGCTGGCCGGTCAGAGAAACTTCGCCGGTGAATTTCTTCATGCGGCCTTCAACCATTTTCTCTGCGATTTCTTTCGGTTTGCCAGACTGCATGGCGATGTCCAGCTGAACCTGGTACTCTTTTTCTACCACTTCAGCAGACACGTCTTCCGGTTTAACGAATTCCGGTTTGCTTGCAGCAACGTGCATAGCCAGCTGTTTAACCAGCTCCTGATCCGCGCCTTTAGCTGCAATCAGAACACCGATACGCGCACCGTGCTGGTAAGAACCCAGAACTTCGCCTTCCAGGGAAGCAACGCGACGGATGTTGATGTTCTCACCGATTTTAGCAACCAGTGCAACACGCTCTTCTTCGAACTGAGCTTTCAGAACTTCAACGTCAGTGATTTTGCCAGCAACAGCAGCATCCAGCACTTTGTTTGCAAATGCCTGGAAACCACCATCTTTCGCCACGAAGTCAGTCTGGCAGTTTACTTCCAGAATGATACCGTAGGTGCCGTCGATCTTAGTGATGATCACGCCGTCAGCAGCAACGTTGCCTGCTTTTTTCGCTGCTTTGATAGCACCGGATTTACGCATGTTTTCGATTGCCAGCTCGATGTCGCCGTTCGCTTCAGTCAGAGCCTTTTTGCAATCCATCATGCCTGCGCCAGTACGTTCACGCAGCTCTTTTACCAGGGATGCGGTAATTTCAGCCATTCTTTAATCCTCGGGAGAGATATGACCTGCCTGGTTCGGGGAACCAAACAGGCTTAAAAGTGAAAAAGGGGGCCATAAACAGGCCCCCTAACCAAACTCGGTACTACCTGCTCAATAAGGGGCTCAGAGAGCGTGCCTTATTACTCAGCTTCTACGAAGCTTTCTTCCGCCTGAGTAGCCAGATCCGAAGAACGGCCTTCACGAACGGTAGCAGCAACGGCATTCAGGTACAGGCTAACAGCACGGATTGCGTCATCGTTACCCGGGATAACGAAGTCAACGCCGTCCGGATCGGAGTTGGTATCAACGATAGCAAATACCGGGATACCCAGGTTGTTTGCTTCTTTGATTGCGATGTGCTCGTGGTCAGCGTCGATAACGAACAGAGCGTCCGGCAGACCGCCCATGTCTTTGATACCGCCCAGGCTGTTTTCCAGCTTGTCCAGTTCACGAGTGCGCATCAGCGCTTCTTTCTTGGTCAGCTTGTCGAAGGTACCGTCCTGAGACTGAGTTTCCAGGTCTTTCAGACGTTTGATGGACTGACGAACGGTTTTCCAGTTAGTCAGCATACCGCCCAACCAGCGATGGTTCACGAAGAACTGGTCGCAGTTCAGAGCAGCTTCTTTCACCGCTTCGCTTGCAGCGCGTTTAGTACCAACGATCAGGATTTTGCCTTTGCGAGAAGCAATTTTGTTCAGCTCAGCCAGGGCTTCGTTGAACATCGGTACAGTTTTCTCAAGGTTGATGATGTGAACTTTGTTACGCGCACCGAAGATGAACGGCTTCATTTTCGGGTTCCAGTAACGGGTCTGGTGACCAAAGTGAACACCAGCCTTGAGCATATCGCGCATGGAAACAGTTGCCATGTTTAAAACCTCTATATAAAAGTTGGGGTTATGCCTCCACGTATCCCATATTACCGACCCCGAAGGGCACCCCGGAATATGTGCCGATACGTGTGTGTTATTACACAAAGTGAGATTTGTGGCTCCCATCCCCAAACAGGAACGGAAGTCCGGCGCGCTTTATATCACAAAACACTGCCGGACACCAATAGTTGTTGACGCGGTGTGCTGTTAATGATTCTCAATTTGGCACAAAGCTTGCCCGACTGTTACCATGAACAACACTTATCCTGGTATAGTCGAAAAATTCGACACTGATGGACGCACTCCATGGCTATCTCAATTAAAACTCCTGAAGAAATCGAAAAAATGCGCATTGCCGGTCGTCTGGCCGCCGAAGTGCTGGAAATGATCGAACCGTATGTTAAACCGGGCGTCAGCACTGGCGAACTGGATCGCATCTGCAATGACTACATCGTCAATGAGCAACACGCGATCTCCGCTTGCCTCGGTTACCACGGCTTCCCGAAATCCGTCTGTATCTCTATTAATGAAGTGGTATGTCACGGTATTCCGGATGACGAAAAACTGCTGAAGGATGGTGATATCGTCAACATCGACGTGACCGTTATCAAAGACGACTATCACGGCGACACCTCCAAAATGTTTATCGTCGGCAAACCAACAATCCTTGGCGAACGCCTGTGCCACGTCACCCAGGAGAGCCTCTATCTGGCGCTGCGCATGGTGAAGCCGGGCATCCGTCTGCGTACCCTTGGCGCGGCTATTCAGAAATACGTAGAAGCGCAAGGGTTCTCCGTGGTGCGCGAATACTGCGGACACGGCATTGGTCGTGGTTTCCACGAAGAACCGCAGGTGCTGCACTATGATGCAGATGACGGCGGCGTTGTGTTACAGGCCGGTATGACCTTTACCGTAGAACCGATGGTCAACGCCGGTGATTACCGCATTCGCACCATGAAAGATGGCTGGACGGTGAAAACCAAAGATCGCAGCCTGTCGGCACAATATGAGCACACGATCGTGGTGACAGAAACGGGTTGTGAGATCCTGACTCTGCGCAAAGATGACTCCATCGACGCGGTACTGACGGCCGCTTAATCTCCGTCGTTACGCTCTTGTCTACGGCCCGCTCTGCGGGTCGTTTTTTTTGCCCTGCCAACCTCTTCGTCATACGTATAAACGACTTTTCATTTCTGACTATCTCTTTTACTTTGTTTTGTTAGTGATCCTCACTCCACACGGGTGGCTAATAATGAGCAATACCTTGTCAGAACAATTCGTCAACACCGTCAAACCCACCCTTCCCGGCCAGCCTGAGTATCCTGGCGTCTGGCCCCAGGACGCGCTGCAATGTGCGGGGATCAAAGCCCATATCGACGCCTTCCAGCGGTGGCTGGGGCATGTATTTGATGCCGGTATTTCCGCCGAGCAATTGATTGAAGCACGTACCGAATTTATCGATCAGCTGCTGCAACGCCTGTGGCTGGAGTACGGTTTTGGCAATATCAACGACGTCGCGCTGGTGGCGGTTGGCGGCTATGGTCGCGGTGAACTGCACCCCTTGTCTGATATCGATCTGCTGATCCTCAGTCGCCACAAACTGCCCGATGAGCAGGCGCAAAAGATTGGCGAACTGCTAACACTTCTCTGGGACGTAAAACTGGAAGTAGGTCACAGCGTGCGCACGCTGGATGAATGCCTACAGGAGGGGCTGTCGGATTTAACCGTCGCCACGAATCTCATTGAGTCACGTCTGTTGATTGGCGATGTGGCGCTGTTTCTTGAGCTGCAAAAGCATATTTTCAGCGACAATTTCTGGCCTTCGGAAACGTTTTTCCCGGCGAAAGTGGCCGAACAAAATGAGCGTCATCAGCGTTACCACGGCACCAGCTACAACCTTGAGCCGGACATTAAAAGCAGCCCCGGCGGCCTGCGCGATATTCACACGCTGCAATGGGTGGCTCGTCGCCACTTTGGCGCAACATCGCTCGATGAAATGGTCGGCTTCGGCTTCCTCACCGAAGCTGAACGTAATGAACTGAACGAGTGTCTGCATCTGCTGTGGCGCATCCGTTTCGCCCTGCACCTGGAACTGAACCGCTACGATAATCGCTTGCTTTTTGATCGCCAGCTAAGCGTCGCCCAGCGGCTGAACTATGTCGGCGAAGGCAACCAGCCGGTTGAGCATATGATGAAAGATTTCTTCCGGGTTACACGTCGTGTCACGGAACTTAATCAGATGCTACTCCAGCTCTTCGATGAAGCGATACTGGCGCTCACGGCTGATGAAAAGCCGCGTCCGATCGATGATGAGTTCCAGCTACGCGGCACACTGATTGATCTGCGCGATGAGACATTATTTATTCGCGAGCCGCAGGCGATTTTGCGGATGTTTTATATCATGGTGCGCAACAGCACGATTACCGGCATCTACTCCACTACCCTGCGTCATCTGCGACACGCCCGTCGCCATCTGACACAACCGTTATGCTACATCGCCGAAGCGCGCTCTATTTTCCTCAGTATGCTGCGCCACCCGGGGGCCGTCAGTCGCGGCCTGCTACCGATGCACCGCCACAGCGTATTGTGGGCCTATATGCCGCAATGGTCGCATATCGTCGGTCAGATGCAATTTGACCTGTTTCATGCTTACACGGTCGATGAACACACCATTCGCGTGTTATTGAAGCTGGAAAGTTTCGCTAAAGAAGAGACACGTAATAAGCATCCCTTATGCGTAGAGCTATGGCCGCGTCTGACCCATCCGGAACTGATTTTGATTGCCGCACTGTTCCACGACATCGCGAAAGGACGCGGCGGTGATCACTCCGTACTGGGGGCACAGGATGTGCTGAAATTTGCCGAGTTGCACGGTCTGAACTCCCGAGAAACGCAACTGGTTGCCTGGCTGGTCCGCCATCACTTGCTGATGTCGGTAACCGCCCAACGCCGTGATATTCAGGATCCGGAAGTCATCAAGCAGTTCGCTGAAGAGGTGCAAACGGAGAACCGGTTACGCTTCCTGGTCTGCCTGACCGTTGCGGATATTTGCGCCACTAACGAAACCCTGTGGAACAGCTGGAAGCAGAGCCTGTTGCGCGAACTCTATTTCGCCACTGAAAAACAGCTACGCCGTGGCATGCAAAACACGCCGGATATGCGTGAGCGGGTGCGCCATCATCAATTACAAGCGCTGGCGTTGCTGCGTATGGACAATATTGATGAGGAGCAGTTGCATCAGATTTGGGCGCGTTGCCGCGCCAACTATTTTGTGCGCCATAGCCCAAACCAGTTGGCATGGCATGCCCGGCACCTGCTCGCGCATGATTTAAGCAAACCGCTGATCCTACTTAGTCCTCAGGCAACCCGTGGCGGCACAGAGATCTTTATCTGGAGTCCCGACAGACCTTACCTCTTTGCCGCAGTATGTGCCGAACTCGACAGACGTAATCTCAGCGTCCATGACGCGCAGATCTTCACCACCCGTGACGGCATGGCAATGGATACCTTTATTGTGCTGGAACCGGATGGCAGCCCGCTCTCCGCCGATCGTCACGATGCCATCTGCTTTGGTTTAGAGCAGGCTATCACGCAACACACCTGGCAACCGCCACAGCCACGACGTCAGCCAGCCAAATTGCGTCACTTTACCGTCGACACGGAAGTGAATTTCCTGCCGACCCATACCGACAGAAAATCCTTCCTTGAATTGATTGCACTCGATCAACCCGGCTTGCTCGCACGCGTTGGCCAGGTGTTTGCCGACCTTGGAATTTCGTTGCACGGGGCGAGAATTACAACAATTGGTGAACGAGTAGAAGATTTATTTATAATCGCAACCGCCGACCGGCGTGGCCTTAATAATGCGCTGCAAAAGGAGGTGCAACAACGGTTGACAGAGGCCCTCAATCCAAACGATAAAGGGTGATGATTTTTTTACACAGATGGAAAGAGCTTAACAATGCAGCAGTTACAGAACGTTATTGAAACCGCTTTCGAGCGTCGCGCAGAGATCACCCCGGCCAATGTGGATACCGTTACCCGTGAAGCGGTCAACCAGGTTATTGCTCTGCTCGATTCCGGCGCCCTGCGCGTCGCAGAAAAAATCGATGGTCAATGGGTCACTCACCAGTGGCTGAAGAAAGCGGTTCTGCTCTCTTTCCGCATTAACGATAACCAGGTTATCGACGGTGCAGAAAGCCGCTACTTCGATAAAGTGCCGATGAAATTCGCCGACTACGATGCAGCGCGTTTCCAAAAAGAAGGTTTCCGTGTCGTGCCGCCGGCTGCGGTTCGTCAGGGTGCGTTTATCGCCCGTAATACTGTACTGATGCCGTCGTACGTTAATATCGGTGCCTATGTCGATGAAGGCACCATGGTGGATACCTGGGCAACCGTAGGGTCCTGTGCGCAGATTGGTAAAAACGTTCACCTCTCCGGTGGCGTGGGAATCGGTGGCGTACTGGAGCCATTACAGGCAAACCCGACTATCATTGAAGATAACTGCTTTATCGGCGCGCGTTCCGAAGTGGTGGAAGGTGTTATCGTTGAAGAGGGGTCGGTTATCTCCATGGGCGTGTATATCGGTCAGAGCACCCGTATTTATGACCGCGAAACCGGTGAAATTCACTACGGCCGTGTACCGGCGGGTTCCGTTGTGGTTTCCGGCAATCTGCCATCCAAAGATGGCAAATACAGCCTCTACTGTGCTGTTATCGTGAAAAAAGTCGATGCGAAAACGCGTGGCAAAGTGGGTATCAACGAACTCCTGCGCACCATCGATTAAGTCTTTCCCCTCTCCCTTTTCGGGAGAGGGTGACCTGTCCCGCCTTTTTAGTACGCGCAGGTGGAAAAAATAGATTTTTTCGTTAATTATTCATAGGTTATGTTGAGCTTAAGGGTACCGCTATGTACGATAATCTGAAAAGTTTAGGCATTACCAATCCCGATGAAATTGATCGTTACAGCCTCCGCCAGGAAGCGAACAACGATATCCTGAAAATCTATTTTCATAAGGACAAAGGCGAGTTTTTTGCCAAGAGCGTGAAGTTTAAATACCCGCGTCAGCGTAAAACCGTGGTCGCTGACGGTGTCGGCCAGGGGTATAAAGAGGTTCAGGAGATCAGCCCTAACCTGCGCTATGTCATTGATGAGTTAGATCAAATCTGCCAGCGCGATCGTACCGAAGTGGATCTGAAACGTAAGATCCTTGACGATCTGCGTCACCTTGAAAGCGTGGTTACCAACAAGATCAATGAAATTGAGTCGGATCTTGAGAAATTAACGCGCGGGAAATAACCGTGTCGTGCTTACCCGGTCTGCGGAGCCTTTCCACAGGCCGGGTAAGAAATATCAAATCAACGTTGCTCGTCCAGTTGCAGCGCCACATACAGTAGTAGCCTGTCATCGAAATTCCCTAAATCCAGCCCGGTCAGTTCAGAGATGCGATTGAGACGGTATTCCAGCGTGTTGCGGTGGATAAACAGCGCCTTGGACGTTGCCAGCGGCTGTACGTTATGGCGGAACCAGGCCGATAAAGTGCGCCTGAGCAGGCCATTGTTGTCCATCGCTTTTAACCGTGACAACGGGCGCGCCAGCTCATTCGCCTGCCAGCCGCCACGTAAACTGTCCAGCAATACTGGCAACATCAGATCCTGATAAAAATAGCTGCGGTTTTCCGGCATCCGCTGTTTACCCACCATCATCGTGGTGCGCGCGGTACGGTATGAACGGGCGATACTGCCAGGACCAGTAAAATAGTTGCCAAGTGCAACACGAAAACGCAGTTGGCCGTTCTCTTTCATGCGGGTAATCAATTGCTCAACGCGCTTGCGGTGATCTTCCGCGTCCCAGCGACCAAACTGATTGAGCGCCGGTTTGAGCACCACCATCTCCGTTAATGAGACAATCGCGATAAGGTTGTTGCGTTCCGGCGTAGTCAGCGCATTTTGCAACTGCTGCAATTCGGCCATGGCACTATCAACGCCCAGTTGACCACTGTCGACTTCCACGACCGCGACCACGCGCGGCTGGTTTAAATCGATACCCAAGCGCTGCGCCCACTCAGTTAATGCGGGCGTATGCTCTTCCGCCTGGATCAGGTTCATCACCAGCTCTTCACGTAAGCGGCTGTCTTGTGCCAGCAGATGCATCAAACGGGATTGTTCCAGCATCATCTCAGCGGTCATACAGACCAGTTCGCCATATTTGCGCAACGTTTCCGGTTCGCCGGTCAAACCGATAACGCCGACAATTTCGCCTTCCAGTCGTAGCGGCAGATTGATCCCCTGACGTACGCCATGCAAGTGACGCGCGACCGCATCATCAATGTCCACCACGCGGCCCTGGGAGAGAACTAACAGCGCACCTTCGTGCAATTCCCCAATTCGTTCGCGATCGCCGCTACCAATGATGCGACCACGTGCATCCATGACGTTAATGTTTGTATCGATGATGCGCATCGTGCGCGCCACGATATCCTGTGCCATTTTGGTATCAAGGTGCCAGCCAGCCATGTAACCCTCCCGTTAGCAGAGCCCAAGCATATGGGAGAAAACCATAGCGCGCACTGTGCATATGCACAAAGCAGCATTCAGAAGTATGGAGTTGTGGAAGGCTTCACAAAACAGAAGGAGCCCCTCTCCTCGCAGGGAGGAAGAGGGGTTTTACAGATTACTGCATCAGCAGATAAATGGAGGTATCGCCACGCTGAATATTCAGCGCCAGTACAGACGGTTTGCCGTCGAGGATTTTGCGCAACTCAGCGATATTTTTCACCGGCTGCTGGTTAGCACCGATAATCACATCCCCTTTTTTCAGGCCAATCTGCGCCGCAGGGGTATTCGCTTTCACTGCGTTAACCACCACGCCAGCATCTTTGCCTTTGTTGCTCATTTCCGCGCCTTCAATACCGCTGAAGATGGTGCTGGAATCCACCTGGTTCTGGCTGCTCTGCTGTAATTCCAGCGTGATATTCACCGGTTTGCCGTCACGCAACAGGCCAAGAGCAACTTTACTGCCAATTGGCATTGAACCCACTTCCGCACGCAGTGCGGCGAAGCTGCTAATCGGTTTGCCATTCAGCGAGGTGATCACATCACCCGCCTTGATACCCGCTTTCGCGGCGGCGGAATTCGGCATCACCTGGCTGACAAACGCCCCGCGTTGGGCATCGACTTTCATCGCTTTCGCCAGCTCGGAGTTCAGTTCAGTCCCCATAATCCCCAGCTCACCACGGCGTACCTGGCCGAACTCAACCATCTGGCCGGTCAGGTTTTTCACCATATTACTCGGGATGGCAAAACCGATACCAATGTTGCCGCCGTCCGGCGCGAGGATTGCGGTGTTAATCCCGATCAGTTCACCATTCAGGTTGACCAGTGCACCACCGGAGTTACCCCGGTTAATCGCCGCATCCGTTTGGATAAAGTTTTCGTAGTTTTCAGCATTCAGCCCGCTGCGGCCAAGCGCGGAAACAATCCCGGAAGTCACCGTCTCACCCAGACCGAACGGGTTACCAATCGCTACCGTATAGTCACCCACGCGCAGGGCGTCAGAATCCGCCAGCTTGATAGCGGTCAGGTTTTTCGGATCCTGAATCTGGATCAGGGCGATGTCGGAACGCGGGTCTTTACCCACCACTTTAGCGTCAAATTTACGCCCGTCGCTCAACTGAACCTTAATGGTATTGGCGTTATCCACGACGTGGTTGTTGGTCACAACATAGCCTTTGGCGGCATCAATAATGACCCCGGAGCCCAATGCCATAAATTTCTGCTGCTGACCACCGCCGGAGCCATCTTGCCCACCCTGACCGCCCTGACAGAATGGCGAGCCCTGGAACGGAGAACCGTCCTGGCAGAACGGTGAATTATCACCAAAGAACTGCTGGAAGTTACGTGGCATACGCGGGGTATTCACCGTCGTGCTGCCTTCTACGTTAATACTCACCACCGAAGGCATCACTTTTTCCAGCATCGGCGCAAGGCTCGGCATTTGTTGCGACGGGGTAGCTGAAGATGCTGTTTCCGCCGCCGTAGCTGACAGAGGAGACAGCGCTAAACTTAAACTCAAGGCCAGTGCACTCATTGCTAACGTGGTTTTTTTCATGTGTCTCTATCTCATTACCGATTAACGCAAACAAACTGCTGTGTATGTACCACTCAGAGTCGATTTATAGCCTGAAGTTCCGGGATGTCGTTTCGGCAAAAAGTAAAAATTTATTGTCGTTCTTTACAAAACAACGGGGTTATTCCACTGCCATCAAACGACGATATTCATCCCAAGAATATAAATCAGTCATACCGCTGATATAATCCTGAATCAATCGACAACGATGATAATACTCCAGCACCGGATACTCCGCCGAATCGGGCGATAATTTACTGACCGCTTCTACATACGCTAATCGATGGCGCGTCGACAGTTTATGAAACAGACGCGATGCAATCGGAAAGCGGCGCAGACGCTCCTTTTCCACCAGCTCAGTAAAATCCGCCAACGATAATTGTAACAACGGGCGGTAAATATCCAGCAACCCACTGATGACGCGATAACCTTGTAATTCAAGCTGCTCAACGTCCGGGTGGCTGAATACATGTTTAATGGCGACATTTTTATATAATTCAAGTAGCTGACTGAATCCGCTATCATCCTCCAGCAACGCATGGTTGAATTCACCGCTGAAGATTTGGGGCAGGTTATCAATAAAGCGCTGTGCAGCGTAGGGCACCAGCTTATTAAGGGTATTGACCCGCAGATACATAAAGAATTGATCTTCCGCACTGCGGCTCATGGAATTCACACGGGATTTATCCCAGGCATTTTCGACCACCTGAGCAAACAACGAACCCTTTTCATGTGTTCCCCAGGCATCATAAAGATGCTGGTAAAGTTGTTCCGCCGTGAAAATACGTTTTTCTACCGCATCCTCTAAGTCGGCGACGCAATAAGAAATATCATCAGCGGCTTCCATTATCCACGTCAAAGGGAAGCGGCTGTAAGTATCCAGGTTTAATTCTTTACGTAAGCGCTCAACATAGGCTTCTTCGCTGAAATAATAACCTGGTTTTTTCATTAAATAGCTGTGCGACGTTGGAGGAGAACCAACCCACCATGCAGGGCGCGTATATTTTAATATGCAACCGACCTGCGCCCATGTCAGGTTCATTCGCATCAGCGTATGCACCAGGCGGATCCCCTGCGCGTTTCCTTCAAAATGGCTTAAATCCTGACGAACTTTTCTACGTAGCGCATTTAACCCATCTTCGCCTTCATGCAGGCGCAACACCGCCACTTCACAGCGATCGTCCGATAACGGTTGACCGAGCGCATCTTCCGGCGCCAGCCGCTGATGGAACCAATCATTAATTGCCGCCTCGCCAAAATGGCCGAAAGGTGGGTTGCCAATGTCATGCATCAGGCACGCCATTTCAACAATGCTTTCAAACGGTCCGGTCAGTTCATCCAACCCGTAAGTTTCCAGCAACTTCAGTTCTTTCAGGCGGCTAAGGATTTCTTTGGCGATGTAGCGTCCCACCTGTTGTACTTCCAGGGAGTGGGTAAGGCGTGTACGTACCGCGGCATTGCGTTCCAGGGGGAAAACCTGCGTTTTTTGTTGCAACCGCCGAATGGCCGGGGAGTTGATGATGCGCCCGCGATCGCTTTCAAAAATACGCAGGATTTCACGCTCAGTTTTCACGCCCTGCGGCGAACGATAGCGACGGTGCCAGTTTATTTTGTTGCGAAAGTCGATCTCTGCCATTTTCTCTCCTGTGCGAAGCGTCACGGGATATCATGCAATTGTGTATGCCATGATAGACTATGCCCTGAAAACGTAATTCTGTCTTATCACATTAGCGAGTATCTCCATGAAAATTGGCATTATTGGTGCAATGGAAGAAGAAGTTACGCTGCTGCGTGACAAAATCGAGAACCGTCAGACCCTGAATATTGGCGGGAGCGAAATCTACACCGGTACGCTGAATGGCACTGACGTTGCACTGCTGAAGTCGGGCATTGGCAAAGTCGCTGCTGCCATGGGCGCAACGTTGCTGCTGGAGCGCTGCCAGCCGGATGTGATTATCAATACCGGTTCTGCGGGCGGTCTGGCGCCAACGCTGAAAGTAGGCGATATCGTGGTGTCTGACGAAGCGCGTTATCACGATGCCGACGTGACGGCTTTCGGTTACGAGTACGGCCAGTTACCGGGCTGCCCGGCGGGCTTTAAAGCCGATGATAAACTGATTGCCACCGCAGAAGCCTGTATCGCGCAACTGGATCTGCACGCCGTGCGCGGTTTGATTGTCAGCGGCGATGCCTTTATCAATGGTTCAGTGGGTCTGGCGAAAATCCGCCACAACTTCCCGCAAGCCATCGCCGTGGAAATGGAAGCCACCGCCATTGCGCATGTTTGCCATAACTTCGGCGTGCCGTTTGTTGTGGTTCGCGCCATCTCCGACGTGGCAGATCAACAGTCGCACCTGAGCTTTGATGAGTTCCTGGCCGTCGCGGCGAAACAATCCAGCCTGATGGTAGAAACCCTGGTGCAGAACCTGGCGCGTGGCTAATCGTTCACTCGGGGCGCTTGCCGCCCTGCTTATTCTGCTGCCGGCGTGGCTGTTCGCCGCGCCGCGCGTGATTTCGCTCTCACCGGCCAATACAGAACTGCTGTTTGCCGCAGGGATTACGCCTGTCGGCGTGAGCAGTTATTCCGATTACCCTCCCGAAGCCGCGCATATTGAACAAGTCGCCAGTTGGCAAGGCATCAACCTCGAACGCATTGTCGCATTGAAACCCGACATGGTGCTGGCGTGGCGCGGAGGCAACACCGAACGGCAGGTCAATCAACTGAAGCAGTTTGGCGTTACCGTGATGTGGGTGGATGCCATCACCATCGAACAAGTTGCAGAGACGCTGCGCGCGCTTGAGCCCTACAGCCCGCATCCTGAGCAGGCCCGACAAGCGGCGCAACAGCTGATGGCACATTATGACGAATTGAAAGCGCGCTATGCAAACCAGCCGAAAAAACGCGTGTTCCTGCAATTTGGTGCACAGCCGCTGTTCACCAGCGGGCAAGGTTCGATTCAGAACGAGGTGCTGGAGCTGTGCGGCGGCGAAAACATCTTTGCCGCCAGTCGCGTGCCCTGGCCGCAGGTCAGCCGCGAGCAAGTATTAGCCCGCCAGCCGCAGGCGATTGTGGTCGCCGGAGAGGCGCGTGAAATTCCCAATATCGAACAATTCTGGCATAGCCAGCTCGATGTACCGATTATTTCTCTACACAGCGACTGGTTTGAACGCGCAAGCCCGCGTATTATCCTCGCCGCTCAACAACTCTGTACTGCCCTTGCGCAGGTGAAATAACCGGGGAATTCACATGCTCGTCTACTGGCTGGATATTATCGGCACTGCCGTGTTTGCCATCTCAGGCGTCCTGCTTGCCGGAAAATTGCGGATGGATCCGTTTGGCGTGCTGGTGCTCGGCGTGGTTACCGCAGTTGGCGGCGGGACGATCCGCGATATGGCGCTGGCGCACGGGCCGGTATTCTGGGTAACCGATCCTACCGATCTGGTGGTCGCCATGGTGACCTGCATGCTGACCATTATTCTGGTGCGTCAGCCGCGCCGCCTGCCGAAGTGGATACTCCCTGTGCTGGACGCCGTAGGTCTGGCGGTGTTTGTCGGGATTGGCGTGAATAAGGCCTTTCTGGCCGAAACCGGGCCGCTGGTCGCCATCTGTATGGGCGTTGTCACCGGTGTGGGCGGCGGGATAATCCGTGACGTTCTGGCGCGGGAAGTGCCGATGATCCTGCGTACCGAAATTTACGCCACTGCCTGTATCGCCGGCGGCATTGTGCATGCGACTGCGTTTCACTTTTTTACCATTCCGCTGGAAACAGCCAGTATGCTGGGCATGGTGGTTACGCTGGTGATTCGTCTGGCGGCCATTCGCTGGCATCTGAAGCTACCGACGTTCGCCCTGGATGAACCGGGCCGATAACAAAAAAGCCGTGTCGATGACACGGCTTTTTATACCTGCCGGGTTCGTTAAATACTGAACGAAGAACCGCAGCCGCAGGTGCTGGTCGCATTCGGGTTGGTGACCACAAAGCGGGAACCTTCCAGACCTTCGGTATAATCAACCGAACCACCTACCAGATATTGCAGGCTCATGGGATCAACCACCAGGCCAACGCCCTGTTTCTCAATGGTCATATCGCCATCGTTGATTTGATCATCAAAGGTAAAACCATACTGGAAGCCACTGCAACCACCACCGGTGATGTAGACACGCAGTTTCAGGTTTGGATTTTCCTCATCTGCGATCAGGCTTTTTACTTTGTTGGCTGCTGCATCGGTAAACTGCAGCGGCAACGCTACGTCATCACTCATGTCTTGCTCCCATTGCTACTGCGATCCGGGCAAATAGTCACCCGATCATTGTTGGCTATTATCCAATACGCTATTAAATCGTTCAAGTATTCTCCCGCCGCGACGCCTCAACACCGGCCGCCTCCTGCCTGGCAAGCGTACGTGCCAGGATAGCGGAATAGAGCGGTTTGCCGCCAAGGAACTGTGCTAACAGTGTCGCACCGAGACAGGTGATAATCATTGGCAGAATAAGCTGATAATTGTCTGTCATTTCCAGAACCAGCACGATCCCGGTCAGCGGCGCGCGTAACGAAGCAGCCAGTAACGCGCCCATGCCCGCGACGGCAAACGTTGCTGCATCCAGTTGATAGTGCGGAAAAAGATCTGCACTCGCACTGCCGAAAGCCATCCCCAACACCGTACCCAGCGACAGCATCGGCGCAAATATTCCCCCCGGTGCACCCGAACAGAAACACAGCAGCGTCATGGCAACACGGATCAAAAAGAGTAATAGCAACACCCCAACAGTATAGTTCCCGGCTGCCGCTATCGGGATCAAAGCAAAACCCCCACCGGAAAACGCCGGGGCAATCAGCCCCAACACGCCGCAAGCACCACCGATAAGCCCACCGATCAGCACCCAGCGGGTCGTCTGGCCACCATGAATACGTTGAAAAAGATCCTGAGTACGCAGCACCAGCGTATTAAACAAAGGCCCTACGCAGCCAAAAATCATCCCCAGCACCAGATAGAGCCAGAGTGTGTTGACCGGCGCATTACTAAGTTTGCCAACATCAATGACCGCGGCTTCGCCATTAAACAGGCGAAACACAATGCTCGACATGATCACACCGGTGAACACGGCTTTAATGGAGATGAGGTTGTAGTGAAACTGGGAGCGCATCTCTTCAATAATAAAAAGGATCCCAGCCAAGGGCGCATTGAACGCGGCTGACAAGCCTGCCGCTGCACCGGTCGCCAGTAGCGTATGGCGCGCCTCTGCACTGCGCATACGGAACAGATCCGCCACCATGCGGCCAATATTACCGCCAATCTGCACCGTCGGGCCTTCCCGGCCAAGTACCATGCCTGCGCCAAGTGTTCCCATACCGCCGATAAATTTAACCGGCAGTACGCGCCACCAGCGTACCGGACGTAACTCTTCCAGTGCGCCTTCAATTTCCGGAATACCGGAACCGCCAGCCTCCGGCGCAAAGCGGCGAACCAAAAAATACCCCACCATCGCCAACAGAGCGGAGCCAATGAAAGCCAGTGACCAGATCTGCCACGCGTTATCCGCCACCTGGGCGAGCGCGCCAGTCCGGGTATTGATGACGAAATTGACCGCTTTTTCAAAAGCGACGCCCACTAATCCAGTCAGCGTTCCCGCGACGGCAGCCATTATTAATATCGCCAGCGGCGTTTTATCGCGTTGCAACAAGTGACGCAAAATATTCCTGCGACGCCGACGTTCCACTTGCTGCTGTTCAAATGAGGTGGTTTCAGGAGTCATAGATGAGAAAAGATAAGACAAATACAGCGGGCATTGTAACGAACCGGGGTTCCCGCGTCGCGGCTAAAATCCCTGCAAAATATGTCATTCCACCGGCCAGGGCGTGCATAACCTTCCTGTAATCACATAGAATGACGGGCATTGATTTTTCCACCAACCAGGAATGAAAACATGAGTAAGTCTGAAAACCTCTATAACGCAGCGCGTGAATTGATCCCGGGCGGAGTCAACTCACCGGTTCGCGCCTTTACCGGCGTGGGTGGTACGCCGCTGTTTATCGAGCGTGCTGACGGCGCTTATTTATACGATGTCGATGGCAAAGCCTATATCGATTATGTCGGCTCCTGGGGGCCAATGGTGCTGGGGCACAACCATCCGGCCATTCGCAATGCGGTAATCGACGCCGCCAGCCGCGGGCTGAGCTTTGGCGCACCGACTGAAATGGAAGTCAAAATGGCGGAACTGGTGACAGAACTGGTGCCAACGATGGATATGGTGCGCATGGTGAACTCCGGGACGGAAGCGACTATGAGTGCGATTCGCCTGGCGCGCGGCTTTACCGGTCGCGATAAAATCATCAAATTCGAAGGCTGCTACCACGGGCACGCGGATTGCCTGCTGGTAAAAGCGGGATCCGGCGCGTTGACGCTGGGCCAGCCGAACTCACCTGGCGTTCCGGCGGATTTCGCCAAACATACCCTCACCTGCACCTACAACGATCTCGCTTCCGTGCGCGCAGCCTTTGAACAATATCCGCAGGATATTGCCTGCATTATAGTTGAGCCAGTGGCAGGCAATATGAACTGCATTCCGCCACAGCCGGAATTCCTGCCAGGCCTGCGTGCGCTGTGTGATGAATTTGGCGCACTGCTGATCATCGATGAAGTGATGACCGGTTTCCGTGTGGCGCTGGCCGGGGCGCAAGCGTACTACGATGTGACACCGGATCTGACCTGCCTTGGCAAAATCATCGGTGGCGGCATGCCGGTCGGCGCATTTGGCGGTCGCCGCGAGGTGATGGATGCACTGGCACCCACCGGCCCGGTTTATCAGGCGGGAACACTGTCCGGTAACCCGATTGCGATGGCGGCGGGCTACGCCTGTTTAACCGAAGTGGCTCAGCCTGGCATCCACACTACCCTGACCGAACTGACCACCCAACTGGCCAATGGTCTGCTTGATGCCGCTCAGCAGGCAGGCATCCCACTGGTTGTGAACCATGTCGGCGGTATGTTCGGCTTGTTCTTTACCGATGCGCAAAGCGTGACCTGCTATCAGGATGTAGTGAAATGCGATGTTGAACGTTTCAAACGGTTCTTCCATCTGATGCTGGAAGAAGGCGTTTACCTTGCGCCGTCTGCGTTTGAAGCGGGCTTCATGTCTGTCGCACACAGCGAAGAAGATATCGACAATACTATCGATGCCGCTCGCCGCGTATTCGCGAAACTCTGATGTTCTTTCCCCTCACCCCACCAGGGAGAGGGGGAATATTAACGGCTCTGCTTTCTCAACAAATAGATAAAGTACGGCGCGCCAATGAAGGTCGACAGCAACCCTGCCGGGATCTGATACGGAAATAACATCATCCGCCCGCACCAGTCGGCAAAGACCAGCAACATGCCCCCCACCAGTGCTGAAATCAGCATATGCGGCATCGTGCGGCGAAAACCCATCATCCGTGCAATATGCGGTGCCATCAGCCCGACAAAGCTCAGCGGGCCAATGGTCATCGTCGCCGTGGCCGTTAAGGCCGCAGCCAGCAGCAGTAGCGCAACACGCGATGATGTTAGCGCCATTCCCACTGCCCGAGCGGTATTTCCCCCCAGCGGTAAAATCATCAGCCAGCGACGGCACAGCGGCGTCAACGTCAGCAACACCACCATCATCGCACTGGTGCGCCATACCTGCTCACCGGAGGCGTTATAGGTTGAACCGGAAATCCACGTCAGGATCGCCGTCATTCGCGGGTCGCCGCTGGCCTGCATCATCATCAGCAGCATGGTAAACGCCGTGCTTAACGCCATACCGGCCAGTAACATGCGGTGCGGTGAAAACCCGCCGCGCCCGGCAGAAACCATGATAATCAGTAGCGTCGCCGCGGCACCAAGACTTCCGGCGGGCATCAGCCAGCCAAAGGCGTTCCCCGGCACGAAAAAGAGCATCAGCACCACGCCAAACGCCGCACCGGAGCTGATCCCCAGCACTTCCGGGCTGGCCATCGGGTTACCGGTCAGGCGCTGAATAATGCAACCCGCAACAGCCAGCATGATGCCAGCAGTGAGTGCCGCGATGATGCGCGGCCAGCGCCACTCCAGAAGGTCATTCAGTAACGCACCACTGGCCCAGTGCCAGCCTTGCGCATCCCGACCGAATGCCAGCGCCCCCCACATCACCAGCAACAGCAACACCAGCCCCCCGAAGGCAAACCCCGGCACGTGCTGACGCTCAGCGGGAACGTTATCCCCGGCGTTCATCGCGGGTGCGCTCAAGCTGCGCAGGCGCGGCAACAGCCACAGCAGCAACGGTGCGCCAATCAACGCGGTCACGGAGCCGGTGGAGATCTCCATCCATACCCGGGTCAGCAACCAGACCAGTTGATCGGAAAGCCACAAGATGAGCGCGCCAATAAACGGCGACAGCACCAGTCGCGCCAGTAAACGGCGAGCGCCGAGCATTTTTGCCAACAGCGGCGCAAACAGGCCGATAAAACCAATAATCCCCACCGCATTCACCAGTAAGGCACTCAGGGCGATCGCCAGCGTCAGCGCCGCCAGCCGGGCCAGCGACAAGGCCAGTCCGAGGTTACGTGCGACACCATCATCCAGCCCCATCAGGGTCAGCGGACGCAGCAGCAACAACGTTAATAGACCGCAGCCCGCCAGTTGTGGCCACAGACGCTGCACCATGCTCCAGTCGGTCTGAGTCAGCGTACCGGTGCTCCATAAGAACATGCTTTGCAGCTGATCGTGATGAAACAGCGCCAGCAACTGGTTGATTGCTCCGCAATAAAGACTCACCACCAGCCCGGCAAGGATCAGTGTCACCGGCGATAACCGTTTGCCCCAGGCCACGCCAAACACCAGCGCGCCCACAGCGCACGCACCCGCCAGTGCAGCAAACTGCAAAGCCAGCACGCCCGGTATCGCCCACAGTGTGGTGACGGTGATCCCCAGTTGAGCGCCGGTCGCCACGCCAAGTGTGGTCGGTTCCGCCAACGGGTTGCGCAATACTTGCTGGAACAACACGCCCACCAGCCCAAGACCCGCCCCCACCAGCAGGGAAATTACCAGCCTTGGCAGCAAGCTGTAGTGGAACAGCATTTGATCGATACGGTCTATGTCTGGCGCACGCAGCGCCTCACCCCACTGCGCTCGCGGCAACGCAATGTTTAAATTGGACCAACTCAGCCCTGCGGCGATAGCAAATAACAGCGCCAGTAGCAGTATCGGGAAAAGGGAGAGACGACGACTCATGCCTTCCCTCCCAGCGCGTTATCCAGCACACGAGTAAAGTGCATCGCTGACAGCGTCGCACCATAAAACCAGACAGCCGGCACGCGCTGGAAACGTCCGGAACGCACAAAAGGCATCGCCTGCCAGAGCGGCGTCGCCATCAGCTTGCGCATATCCTGGTCATTGCCGTGATCGAAACAGAGCACATCCACATCGTTGTATTCCGCCAGCCTGTCGATACCCACTGCCACACTGCCCCAGAAGCTGGTTTCACCATGCCAGGCATTACGAATTCCCAGACTATCAAGCACTTCCTGGAACAGGCAGTTCGGACCAAACGCCAGTACATGGCGGGGATCCAGCAGCGTGATCATCAGCAACGGGCGGTTGCCACGGCGGGCGAAATGCGGTTTTGTCCCGTCGATCAACGCATCAAACGCATCCAGATGTGTTTTCGCAGCCGCTTCCCTGTTCAGCAACTGCGCCATCTCGTTAAGGGAGTGGCGCGCCATCGTGAGCGGTTTTTTACCATCGCTGAAGGTGAAACCACGCCCTGGGGCAATACGCGCCAGTTTGGTTTCTGACGGGCCATAGCCTGCGGACCAGACAAGATAAGAGGGCTTCATCTGCGTCAGCAGTTCGAGATTAGGCTCTGTCCGCAGCCCGATATCGATCACCGCGTCAGGCAGTGCGGGTTCGTTAACCCACACGTTGTAATTATGCACATCTGCCACGCCATAGGGCGCAACGCCGAGCGCCAGCAGTAACTCAACGGGTAGCCATTCGAGGGCAACGATACGGTGCGGGTCGACAGACGCCGCCTGCGCGTTGCGCATGTTCCACAGTAAGGGAGAGAGCGCCATCGCCGTCAGCAGGCGACGACGGCTAATCTGAGGTAATTGGGCCATTAGTAGACAAAACTCACCGGTGCGGCGCCGGAAGGGTGCGGCAGGATGCCCATCGGGATGCCATAAATGTGTTCAAGCGTGTCGGCGCGCATTAAGTCATCCGGTATCCCTTCCGCGATCATTTCACCGCCGCGCAGTGCCACCAGATAATCGCAGTATCGCGCCGCCATATTAATGTCGTGCAGGACGGCAATCACCGTTAACCCACGCTGCTGACTGAGACGATGCACCAGCGCCAGCACATCAACCTGGTGCGCGATATCCAGCGCGGAAGTCGGCTCATCAAGCAGCAGGCAACGGCTATCCTGCGCCACCAGCATGGCAATCCACGCGCGCTGACGTTCACCACCGGAAAGGCTGTCCACCAGGCGATGCGCCAACGGTTTCAACCCAACCAACGCTATCGCTTCTTCAACTTTTTCCCGGTCAGCAATACCAAAACGCCCCAACGCACCGTGCCACGGATAACGACCAATCGCCACCAGCTCACGTACAGTCATCCCTTCCGCCTGCGGCAGTTGCTGAGGAAGATACGCCACCTTGCGGGCAAAGGCTTTACTGTTCCAGCTCGCCAACGGCTGCTCATCCAGCAGAATATCGCCGCCGGAAGGTGGCTGATGACGGCCCAACATTTTGAGCAGCGTGGATTTGCCGGAACCGTTATGACCAATCAACCCGGTGACTTTTCCGGGGGGAAAACGCAAAGATAACGGGTGGAGCAGCGTACGACCGGGTACGCTAAAGCTCACTCCGTTCAGTTGAAATGTCGTGTCGGGAAGCGTGTTCTTTTCCTGCATAGTAGCCAACTTGTCAAAGGGCACGGCGAACCGTGCCCGAAGAGAGATTAGAAGCGGAAGGTTGCTGTCGCCACTACCTGACGCTCTGCGCCCCAGAAACAGCCATAGGCCTGGAAGCAGCTGGAAACATAATCGCGATCAAGCAGATTGTTTACGTTCAAAGCAACACTAGAACCCGCCATACCCAGACGAGCCAGGTCATACTTGATAACAGCATCCATCACCGTCGCACTGCCCACTTTGAATGCGTTATCCGGTGCGCCGTAACTTGAACCGATGAAGCGTCCTCCAGTGCCCAGCGTCAGGCCAGACAATACGCCAGAATGGAAGGTGTAATCGCCCCACAGGGATCCCATGTTGCGCGGCACCTGCTCGACATGATTACCCTTCAGATTGGTATCTTTGGTGTATTCAGCATCGATATAGGTATAAGACGCGGTCACATTGATATTGGCATTCAACGCTGCTTTCGCTTCCAGCTCCACACCACGCGAACGCACTTCCCCTGATGGAACCTGTAACGTCGTATTATTCGGGTCGGTAGTCAGCGTATTGGTCTTCGTCAGCTGATACACCGCTCCACTGAGTACGATCGGCATATCTTTCGGTACATAGCGAATACCGGCTTCATACTGCTCGCCTTTTGAAGGAGCAAAAGCCATACGCGGCGTGCTATAGAGATCGAATGCATTCGGTTCGAAAGACTGGCTGTAGCTGATATAGGGCGCAATACCGTTATCAAAGAGATAGTTAACACCACCACGCCAGGTGAACTGGTGGTCATTGCGATCGACAGAACCCCCATCGGCACGTACGGTCGTCTGCTGATTTGACCAGTCATAACGACCACCCAGCGTAAAGACCCACTTATCCCACTCCGCCTGGTTTTGGGCGTAGATCCCGGTCTGTTTGGTTTCGTTCAATTGGTAAGGCGCGGCATCACCAAAAGTGAAATCTTCCGGTGTATAAGGATTATAGAGGTCGATAGACGGTGCACTACCAAATGTCGCATTGATATCGTTACGCATGCGCATGAAATCAACGCCGGTCAGCAGAGTATGTTCAACTGCACCCGTGGAAAATTTACTCTGTAACTGCGTATCGACGCTGAAGTTCTGGAGACGCTCATTATCGACAACAGTGCCGCGATTAAGGGTATGCCCATCGGCCGCAATACCTGTACCGTATACGCTCTGCTGATCTGTTTTCATCTCAGAGAAGCGCAAGTTCTGGCGCAGGGTAAAGGTGTCATCGAAACCATGTTCAACGCTATAACCGACCATTTTCTGGTTACGGGAATAAGTGTTGTTCTTCGCGCCTTCATTGAAGTCAGTACCAATACGGCTACCGTTCGGCAACGGCTGAACAGTTCCTTCTTTCGGCAACCATCCGTAGTAGCCAGTTTGTGGCTCATTCTGGAAGTAAGAGAGGAAAGTGAAACGGGTTTTATCGTCAGGACGCCAGGTAAAAGAGGGCGCGATAGCATAACGTTTTTGCTTCGCATTAACCTGCTGCTGATCGTTAGAACGGGCGACACCTGTCAGACGGTAGGAAAATTCACCGTTATCATCCAGCGCATCGCTGAAATCAAACCCTGTCTGGTACAGATTATCCGTCCCCATCTTGAACTGGACTTCGTGCAGCGGTTCTGTAGTCGGACGTTTGCTAACCATGGAAATAATGCCACCCGGATTACTCTTCCCATAGAGAACAGAAGTCGGCCCACGCATCAGTTCAACACGCTCTAGCATATAGGGATCGATGACTGCGTCGTTGTAGAAGTTACCCTGCAGTTTCAATCCATCCAGATAATTGTTCTGGCTGAGGCCAACAGAGGTAAACCCGCGGATACTCACAAAGTCATAAGTATTGGACGAGCCGCGGTTACTCACGACAACGCCGGGTGTATAGCCTAACGCCTCTTTTACTGAAGCAGGCTGGCGGATTTGCATCTCTTCGCTGGTCACCACGGAAACAGACTGCGGGGTTTTCTCCAGCGGCGTATCCGTTTTGGTGGCGGTCGCAGAGTGTTTCGCCGCGATCGTCGCCGCCGGCCCCCATGCGCTCTCCTGCGGGGCAGCGGTGGTGACGGTGATGGTCTCTTCTTTTTGGGTCGTTGCTGCCTGTGCATAAACAGACATGCCGCTAACCGCTGTGGCTACAACCACTGCGATTTTACGCAGCGAGGTGTTGACTGGCTGAGCAGTATTGGGACGCGCCATTGTTTTCTCTCTGGATCAATGAGTGAATGATAACGTAAACGATAATTATTATTATGACCGCAGCATAATAGGCGAACGGTTGCCTGTATAGCAAGCAACGCGCCGTCTGAACGGGCTTAAAGGATGAAGAAATAACCAGATAGAAACGGGGAGTTAAAGGGCTATTAAAAGGAATTTACTATCGCGTTATCCGGATGTTTTAGACGACGAAAAAGAAAACCCCCGGCCTTCGACCAGGGGTTTGATGGCACTGTCATGGCTTAGTTGCCGCCAAACATCTCTTTGATCCACCCCGCTACGCCATCGCTTTTCTGCTCCTGCTGCGGCTGTTGCTGTGGTGGTTGTTGAGGCTGCTGTTGCGGCTGCGTCGACGAATCAAACGGGTTACCCGTCTGCGGCTGCATCTGGTTCTGCTGACACAGCGTTTCCGGGCTGGTGGTCCAGACCGGTAGCTGACGTGTACCGCCACCGCCGCAGACAAAGTTACCCATATCGTCGACGCCCATCGTGGTGATATCTTCCGGCGGCGTCAGATCTAACGGGATCGGCGACTGGTTTTCCAGGTAACGCTGATAAATCGCCATTGCGCCGCTGGCGCCATACAATTTGGTCGGCTGGTTATTGTCGCGCCCCACCCAGGTAATGGTGACTTCACGCCCGTCGATACCGGCAAACCAGGTATCGACGTTATTGTTGGTGGTCCCGGTTTTACCCGCCAGGTGCAGCCCCGGATACTTCGCGCCAAGCTGACGGCCCGTACCCCGTTGCACAACCTGCTGCATGGTCCACAGCGTCATATACGCCGCCTGCGCTGGTACTGCACGCTCGGCCTGCGGGAAGCTTTGATAGAGCACGGTGCCGTCTTCAGCGATCACCGAGCGCAGCGCGGAAAGCGGTGCGCGGTTCCCCCCGCTGGCGATCGTCTGGAATGCCTGCGCCACTTCAATCGGCGTCAGGTTCAGCGCCCCAAGCAGCATTGATGGCATTCCCGTCAGCTGATCTTTCGGCGCACCGAGTTTTTCCCAGGTATCCGTCACCGCCGGCAGACCAATCGCCATCCCGAGGTTAACGGTCGGCACGTTCATAGAACGGGTCAGCGCATCCACCAGCATGACCTGACCACTGAAACGGTGGTCATCGTTCTGCGGTGCCCACACCTGGCCATTGGACAGGCGCAGTGAGATCGGCGCATCCGCGATCCACGTATTCAGGCGATATTGATTCGGCTGACTTAACGCGGTCAGATAGGTCGCCGGTTTCGCCAGTGAACCAATCGATCGACGCGCCTGCATCGCACGGTTATAACCGGCAAACTGCGGTGTCGCGCCACCGACCATCGCCCGCACCTCGCCGGTAAAGCGGTCTACCACCACCATCGCGGTTTCAAGGTCGGTCAATTTGCGCTGTTTAATCAGCGCCGGAATGCCATCCACCGCCGCTTTTTCGGCAGCATCCTGCGCCACAGAATCAAAAGTCGTAAAGATCTTCACGCCGGAGAGATCTTTCACTTTGTCGCCCAGCTTCGCCTGCAGCTCCTGACGCACCATCTGCATAAACGCCGGCTGCGGTGAAATCACCCCACCGCGCGGCTGCACGCCGAGTGGACGGGCGCTCAGCATGTCATACAGTTCCTGGTCGATCACGTTCTGCTGTTGCAGCAAGCGCAGCACCAGATTTCGGCGTTCCAGCGCCAGTTTTGGATTGCGCCATGGGTTGTAGACCGAGGCCCCTTTCACCATCCCAACCAGCAACGCCTGCTGATCAAGACTTAGCTCTTCCACCGGACGACCAAAATAGTACAGGCTCGCCAGCGGGAACCCGCGGATCTCGTTATCGCCGCTCTGCCCCAGGTAAACCTCGTTCATATACAGCTCAAGGATGCGATCCTTGCTGTAACGGGCATCCATGATCAGCGCCATATAGGCTTCGTTAGCTTTACGCCAGTAAGAACGCTCGCTGCTGAGGAACAGGTTTTTCACCAGTTGCTGAGTCAGCGTACTCGCCCCCTGCACGGTACGGCCTGCCGTCAGGTTAGCCAGTACCGCACGGCCAATGGAGTAGAAGCTAATGCCATCGTGTTCGTAAAAATGGCGGTCTTCCGTTGCCAGTAGGGTATCCACCAGCAGATCCGGGAATCCGTTACGCGGAACAAACAGACGCTGCTCGCCGTTTGGCGACGAGAGCATGGTGATCAGACGCGGATCGAGGCGGAAGAAACCGAACTGGCGGTTGCTGTCCATATTTTCGATGGTTTCCAGACGATCGCCATCAAACGTCAGACGCGCACGCACCTGCCCTTCTTTACTGTCCGGGAAATCAAACGGACGGCGGATCATCTCAATGCTTTTCGCCTGCACGGTAAACTCGCCGGGACGCGTCATCTTCGTCACCTGGCGGTACTGCGTGGCTTCCAGCAGTTTCACCATCTCGTTTTTACTGACCGCCATATCCGGTTCAAGGTTGACCATGCGACCATAGACCGCTGCGGGCAACTGCCACACTTTGCCGTCGATACGGGCGCGGATCTTTTGATCCAAATAGACGCCATAAATGGCGCACAGCACGGCAAGGACAATGAAGATTTTCAACAGCAGCCAGAACCAGCCGCGTTTACCCCGGGGCTTCCGGCCTTTGCCTCTTCCTTTTTTCGGCATCGGTTCTTCATCCTCATCGTCATCATCTTCGTACTCGTCATACTCCTCTTCCCGGAGTCGACGACGACTGATCTTCTCTTTTGCCGGACGCGCTGGTTTACCTTTGCGTCCAATTGGCTCGCGGTCATTCCCCGCCATGCTTTACTCTCCGCAACTTTCAGGCGCAAGGGCCTGATTCTCAACTCTTCTGCACAGAGGCAGAAGAAGAAATCTCTCAATTTTCACCCGCGCCGGACGGCAAACACTGACCGACTCAGGAGTATTTTTTCGTCCGCCGCGTGGGGGCGGTATTCGCCGGATCGTCCGGCCAGACATGTTTCGGGTAGCGCCCCTTCATCTCTTTTTGCACATCGCGCCAGGAACCGGCCCAAAACGCCGCTAAATCACGGGTAATTTGCAGCGGTCGCTGCGCAGGAGAAAGCAGCTCCAGCACCAGCGCCACGCGCCCCTGCGCAATGGTGGGCGTGGTGGCTTCACCAAACATTTCCTGAATGCGAACTGCCAGTACCGGCGGATTATCCTCATGATAGCGAATGGCTATCCGGCTTCCGGTCGGCACAGTGTAATGCCCAGGCAGCTCACTATCCAGCCGTTGACGTAATGACCACGGCAACAGGGTTTGTAACGCCTGCGTAACATCCAGTGCGTTCAGATCGCGCAACGAACGGATCCCCCCCATGTGCGGGAGCAACCACTGCTCCAATGAATCCAGTAACGAAGCGTCATCCACGGCGGGCCATGTCTGCTCCGGCAGCCACTTCGCCGCACAGTGTAATCGCAAACGCAACTGTTCAGCTTCCGGCGTCCAGTTCAGCACCCGCAGCCCTTTATCACGGATGCCATTGAGCATCGCCAGATGCAATTCCTCTTCCGACGGCTTTGCCAGCGGCTGCACTTTTACCGTCAGTTGTCCTATCTGGCTCCTGCGGAACGCTTTCAACGTGCCTTGCGCATCATCCCATTCAACGGTGTCTGACTGCTGCAATAAGTGCGGGCAACGGGCAATCAGCGCGTCGATATCCAGCGGCAGCGCCAGCAGAATACGGGCATCCGGCGACTGACTTCCTTGCAATAGCAGCGGAGCAATCAGCCACTCATGGCGGCCCAGCGCATCGTCAGCGTCCAGCGTGGCCCCCATACCGTTCGCCAGTTGATAACGCCCCTGCTGGCCTCGCCTGCGCGCAATACGATCGGCAAAGGCACTGGCCAGCAGCGGTGCCAGCGCATCGCTGTCCGGTTCACCGGCCTGACTTTTCAACCGCCGGGCAAGCTGGCGTGCGCGCTGCTGCCAGTTCGCCTGTTGACGCGCGAACGCCGTGCTGAGATCGCTATTTCCTGCGCGCGGCGGCTCTTCAAGAATGGCCGCCAGTTTCGCCGCAGTGGCTATATCATCATCACCTTTCGCCGAGGCCAGCATCGCTGCCAGACGCGGATCGCTACCGAGCGCCGCCATCTTCCGACCTGACGCTGTTAAGCGCCCTTCATCCAGCGCTTGCAACTGTTTCAGGAGATTGCGTGCCGCTGCGAGGTTTACCTCAGGCGGCATATCCAGCCAGTTAAGCCGGGCGGGATCCTGGCATCCCCACAGTAATAATTCCATCAACAGGCCGGATAAATCGCTGTTGAGTATTTCCGGGCTGCTTTGCGCCGCGGCGCGTTCCGCCTGATCTTTGCCCAGTAAATGCAAACAAATCCCGGGTTCAAGACGGCCTGCACGCCCGGCACGCTGCGTCATTGAGGCGACGCTGATACGCTGCGTGATCAGCCGGGTTAAACCAGTACGAGGGTCAAAACGGGCAACGCGTTCCTGTGCGCTATCCACCACCAGCCGTATGCCTTCAATGGTCAAACTGGTTTCGGCAATATTAGTCGCCAGCACCACTTTTCGTTGCCCGCTCGGGGGCGGCAAAATCGCTTTACGCTGTTCGCTTAACGGCAGCGCACCATACAGCGGGCAGAGCACAACATCATTGCCCACGCGGGAAGCGAGCTGCTCCTGAACGCGCAGGATCTCACCTACACCCGGTAAAAACAGCAGCAGTGAACCTGGCTCACTGCGCAACAACTCGGCGGTCGCTTGCGCCACCGCTTCGTCAAAACGCTGATGCGCCGGCAGTGCCTGGAAGCGCTGTTCAACCGGCCAGGCGCGCCCCTGCGAAACGACGACCGGCGCATCCGGCAACAACGCCTGCAAGCGCGCGTTATCCAGCGTCGCGGACATCACCAGCAATTTGAGATCATCACGCAACCCCTGCTGAACATCCAGCAGCAGCGCCAGAGCCAGATCGGCCTGTAAACTGCGTTCGTGGAATTCATCCAGTATCACCAGCCCCACGCCGCTCAGCTCCGGATCGTGCTGGATCAGGCGCGTCAGGATCCCTTCGGTGACCACTTCCAGCCGCGTGTTTGGCCCCACGCAGCTTTCCGCCCGCATGCGATAGCCAACCGTTTCTCCGGGTTTCTCATTAAGAAGTTCCGCCAGCCGCTGCGCAACATTGCGGGCTGCGAGGCGACGCGGCTCCAGCAGTAAAATACGCCCCTCAATAGCGCCCTGTTGCAGCAATTGCAGTGGCAGCCATGTGGATTTCCCTGCCCCGGTCGGCGCGCTCAATAGCACCTGGGGCGCGCGTTGCAACGCAGAAAGGATATCGGGAAGAACAGCGGCGACCGGCAATAAGGACACAAAAGCTCCTGAGGGTTAACATAGAACAGCGCAGTAGTATACCATCGCCGCAAATCATTACCGAGCCATTACCGGGGAGCGCATGTCCGAATCCAAAAGGCTGTTTTTTGCCATTGAGTTACCCGCCGGGATACAGACAGAGGTGGTGCACTGGCGCGCGCAGCACTTTCCGGCCGACGCCGGGCGCCCCATCGCCGCTGCCAACCTCCATCTGACACTGGCATTTCTCGGTGATATCAGCGCGGAGAAACAGCGGGCGCTGGAAACGCTTGCCGGACGGATACAGCAGCCTGGTTTTACGCTGACACTGGATGATGCAGGGCAGTGGCTGCGATCGCGCGTGGTCTGGCTTGGTGCGCGTCAGCCGCCGCGCGGGTTGCTACAGCTGGCGAATATGCTTCGCGCGCAGGCTTCCCGCAGCGGTTGTTACCAAAGTCCGCAGCCTTTCCACCCGCATATCACGCTATTGCGCGACGCCGCTCAGGCGGTGGCTATTCCGCCGCCGGGTTTTCGCTGGACCTTTCCGGTTGGGGCGTTTGCGCTGTATGAATCGCAGTTTATCAACGGACGCACCCGTTATACGGCGCTCAACCGCTGGACATTAAAACCATAACAATAAGGATCGCCTATGCAGTTTTCCCCGCCGCTAAAACCCGCCACGCTGATTCAGCGCTATAAACGATTTCTTGCCGATGTCATTACGCCAGAGGGCGAAACGCTGACGCTGCATTGCCCCAATACCGGCGCAATGACCGGCTGCGCCACACCTGGCGACACGGTGTGGTATTCCACATCAGAAAATCCTAAACGCAAATATGCACACACATGGGAATTAACGCAAACGCGGCAAGGGGCATTTATTTGCGTCAACACGCTGCGCGCAAATACGCTGACCAAAGAGGCGATCCTCGCCGGAAGCCTGCCAGAACTGACCGGCTATAGCGCGCTGAAAAGCGAAGTAAAATATGGTGCGGAACGTAGCAGAATTGATTTTCTGCTACAGGCGGATGATCGCCGCAACTGCTATATTGAAGTGAAATCGGTCACGCTCGCCGAGCAGCAGTCAGGCTTTTTCCCGGATGCGGTCACTCTCCGGGGTCAGAAGCATCTGCGGGAATTAATGAGCGTGGCGGCTAATGGTGATCGCGCTGTAATCCTGTTTGCCGTCTTGCACTCAGCCGTTGAACATTTTTCTCCAGCGCGCCATATTGATGAGGAATACGCACGTTTGTTGAATGACGCACAACGTCAGGGGGTGGAAATTCTCGCTTATAAAGCGGAACTTTCTGCCGATAACATCACTCTGAGTTTGCCGGTGCCTTTCACCGTTTATTAAAGGCAGACGTTTGACTAATAAGTGTTCTGGTCGCGTGCGCAAATACGCTTTTCTTCACAGGGTTGTCAAGTGTTACGTTTAGATATTTGCCATCCGGAAAAGCATCTGTTATTTATAGCGGCCTGATTTTTCCCCCAACCGGGGATCGATAGTGCGTGTTAAGGAGAAGCAACATGCAAGAAGGGCAAAACCGTAAAACATCGTCCCTGAGTATTCTCGCCATCGCTGGGGTGGAGCCGTATCAAGAGAAACCGGGCGAAGAGTATATGAACGAAGCCCAGCTGGCTCACTTCAAGCGCATTCTTGAAGCATGGCGTAATCAACTTAGGGATGAAGTCGATCGCACCGTCACACATATGCAAGACGAAGCTGCAAACTTCCCTGATCCGGTTGATCGTGCCGCACAGGAAGAAGAGTTCAGCCTCGAACTGCGTAACCGTGATCGCGAGCGCAAGCTGATTAAAAAGATCGAGAAGACGCTGAAAAAAGTGGAAGACGAAGATTTCGGCTTCTGTGAATCCTGCGGTGTGGAAATTGGCATCCGCCGCCTGGAAGCGCGTCCGACCGCCGATCTGTGTATCGACTGCAAAACGCTGGCGGAAATCCGCGAAAAACAGATGGCGGGTTAATCACCCGTTATCACTGACGGCACACCACAACACTGTGGCTGCGCCTTATACGGCGGGATTTATTCCCGCCCTATATTTTTTTGCCTGTTGATATGCCTGAACCTGAATCACACTATATTGGGCGCTTTGCGCCATCTCCCTCTGGTGAACTGCATTTTGGTTCGCTGATTGCTGCGCTTGGCAGCTACCTGCAAGCCCGTGCCAGCCAAGGCCTTTGGCTTGTACGCATCGAAGATATTGACCCTCCCCGTGAAATTCCCGGTGCGGCAAACACCATCCTGCGTCAGCTTGAACATTATGGCCTGCAGTGGGACGGCGATGTGCTCTGGCAATCACAACGTCATGAAGCTTACCGCGATGCGCTCGCCACGTTGCAACGTGAAGGATTAAGCTATTACTGCACCTGCTCGCGCGCGCGGATTCAAAGTGTAGGCGGCACTTATGATGGCTATTGCCGTACCCGCCATAACGGCCCGGAAAACGCGGCTGTACGCCTGATGCAACAGCATCCGGTGCTGGCCTTTGATGACAAACTGCGCGGTCATATCATTGCCGATGAAAAACTGGCGCGGGAAGATTTTATTATTCATCGTCGTGATGGGCTGTTTGCTTACAACCTGGCGGTGGTGGTGGATGACCATTTTCAGGGGGTTACCGAGATTGTGCGAGGTGCGGATTTGATCGAACCCACAGTGCGACAAATCTCTCTCTATCAACACTTCGGCTGGCCGACACCAGAGTACATTCATTTGCCTCTGGCGCTGAATGAGCAGGGAAATAAGCTCTCCAAGCAGAACCATGCGCCTGCCTTGCCTGGCGGCGATCCGCGCCCCATAATAATCATGGCTTTACAATTCCTGAACCAGGATGTAACACAAGAATGGCAGGATCTCAGCATTGAGGCATTGCTGAAAAGGGCAGTGGCGAACTGGGCGCTTTCCCGCGTTCCGGGAGCAGCGTGTGCGAATACAGCATTCTCAAATGCCTCGCGCTGAGCTATGATTAGCCGCTATTTTTTTGTCCTGACGTTTGACACTTACCGAGGTGTACTATTTTTACCCGAGTCGCTAATTTTTGCCGCAAGGTGCTGAGCCGCGAAGAGAGCATGGTCGTTGAGGCTATGGCCCAACCACAGATGACGGTTATTCCGCGTGAGCAGCACGCTATTTCCCGCAAAGATATCAGTGAAAACGCGCTCAAGGTGCTCTATCGTCTGAATAAAGCGGGCTACGACGCTTACCTGGTAGGCGGCGGCGTGCGCGACTTATTGCTGGGCAAAAAACCAAAAGATTTTGACGTCACCACCAGCGCCACCCCGGACCAGGTACGTAAACTGTTCCGCAACTGCCGCCTGGTTGGTCGCCGTTTCCGTCTCGCACATGTGATGTTCGGGCCGGAAATCATCGAAGTCGCCACCTTTCGCGGGCACCATGACGATCAACAAACCGATCGCACCACCTCTCAGCGTGGGCAAAACGGTATGCTGCTGCGCGACAATATCTTCGGTTCCATTGAAGAAGATGCCCAGCGCCGTGACTTCACCATTAACAGCCTCTATTACAGCGTAGCCGATTTTACCGTTCGCGATTATGTGGGCGGTATGCGCGACCTGGAAGACGGCGTGATCCGACTGATTGGCAACCCGGAGACGCGTTACCGCGAAGATCCGGTACGCATGCTGCGCGCTGTACGTTTCGCCGCCAAGCTGAACATGCGTATCAGCGAAGAAACCGCCGAACCCATTCCGCGTCTCGCCACCCTGATCAACGATGTACCGCCAGCGCGCCTGTTTGAGGAGTCGCTCAAATTGTTGCAGGCAGGCTACGGCTACGAAACCTGCCGGCTGCTGCGCGAATACGGTCTGTTCCAGCCGCTGTTCCCGACCATCACGCGCTATTTCACCGAAAACGGCGATAGCCCGATGGAGCATATTATCGAACAGGTGCTGAAGAACACGGATAACCGCATCCGCAATGATATGCGCGTTAACCCGGCGTTTCTGTTTGCTGCCATGTTCTGGTATCCGTTACTGGAGAATGCCCAGCGCATCGCACAAGAAGGCGGGCTAGCCTATTACGACGCTTTTGCGCTGGCGATGAATGATGTGCTGGACGAAGCCTGTCGTTCGTTGGCTATTCCGAAGCGCATCACTACGCTGATTCGCGATATCTGGCAGTTGCAGTTGCGTATGTCCCGTCGTCAGGGGAAACGCGCCTGGAAACTGATGGAACATCCCAAATTCCGCGCTGCCTATGACCTGATGGCGCTGCGCGCCGATGCCGAAAACAACGGTGAGCTGCAACGACTGGTCAAATGGTGGGGTGAATTCCAGGTTTCTGCGCCGCCCGCACAAAAAGATATGCTGGATAATCTGGGTGATGAACCGGCTGAACGCCGTCGTCATCGTCGCCCACGCAAACGCGCGCCGCGTCGTGAGGGCAGTGCGTGACAGTCGCGTATATTGCGCTGGGGAGCAATCTGGCATCACCGCTCGACCAGGTTAATGCCGCCATAACGGCCATTGGGGAGATCCCGCAAAGCCGGATAGTGGCGGTCTCCTCACTCTACCGCACTCCCCCACTCGGCCCGCAGGATCAGCCGGACTATCTCAACGCCGCCGTGGCGCTGGAAACCGAACTCATGCCCGAAGCGCTGCTCGATCATACCCAGCGTATTGAGTTGCAGCAGGGCCGCGTGCGCAAAGCAGAGCGCTGGGGACCACGTACGCTTGACCTGGACATTATGCTGTTCGGTGAATTAACGCTGAATACTCCCCGTCTGACTGTCCCTCATTACGACATGAAAAACCGCGGCTTTATGCTGTGGCCGCTGTTTGAAATCGCGCCAGAGTGCGTATTCCCGGATGGCGTCACCCTGCGGTCAGTACTGGCGCAACTTAACGCTCCGAAACCTGACGCCTGGTAATATTTCCTTTCTGCCCACCCGCATCCCACGGGTTGTCTAAAATCATTGCCCACCTGAGTGTTGCTGTTAGAATGCGCCAAGATTCGTTTTGGACTATCAGGAAACGCTATGAAACCGACCACCATCTCTTGGCTGCACAAGTGCAAGCAGGAAAAGAAACGCTTCGCAACCATCACTGCTTACGACTATAGCTTCGCGAAACTGTTTGCCGAAGAGGGGATTAACGTGATGCTGGTGGGCGACTCGCTTGGGATGACGGTACAAGGTCATGACTCCACCCTGCCGGTAACAGTGGCGGATATCGCCTACCATACTCAGGCCGTACGCCGTGGCGCACCGGCTTGCCTGCTGCTTGCCGATCTGCCATTTATGGCATATGCCACGCCGGAGCAGGCGTTTGAGAACGCTGCTGTGGTGATGCGCGCCGGCGCCAATATGGTCAAAATCGAAGGCGGCGCCTGGCTTGCGCCTACCGTCAAAATGCTCACAGAACGTGCCGTGCCGGTGTGCGGGCATCTGGGGTTAACCCCGCAATCGGTGAATATTTTCGGCGGCTATAAAGTCCAGGGGCGCGGTGATGCCGCACAGGGACTGTTTGATGATGCGCTGGCGCTGGAAGCCGCAGGCGCGCAGTTGCTGGTGCTGGAATGCGTACCGGTTGAGCTGGCGCAGCGTATTACCGATGCGTTGCGTATCCCGGTGATTGGTATTGGTGCAGGCAACGTCACTGATGGTCAGATTCTGGTCATGCACGATGCCTTCGGTATTACCGGCGGCCACATTCCTAAATTCGCTAAAAATTTCCTGAATGAAGCAGGCGACATGCGCGCCGCCGTTAGGCAGTATGTTGCTGAAGTTGAGTCCGGCGTCTATCCGGGCGAAGAACACAGTTTCCATTAAGGAGTCCTGTTGTGTTGATTATTGAAACCCTCCCGCTGCTACGTCAGCATATCCGCCGACTACGCCTGGAAGGTAAACGCATTGCGCTGGTGCCCACCATGGGCAACCTGCATGATGGGCATATGAAACTGGTTGATGAAGCCAAAGCCCGCGCCGATGTGGTGGTAGTGAGCATTTTCGTTAACCCGATGCAGTTTGATCGGCCGGATGATTTGGCGCGTTACCCGCGCACCCTGCAGGAAGATTGTGAAAAGCTGAACAAACGCAAAGCGGATATCGTCTTTGCCCCTGCCCCTGCGGAAATTTACCCACAAGGCACCGATACCCAGACCTATGTCGACGTACCCGGCATCTCCACCATGCTGGAAGGCGCAAGCCGTCCGGGTCATTTCCGGGGTGTATCCACCATCGTTAGTAAGCTGTTTAACATGGTGCAGCCGGACATCGCCTGTTTTGGCGAGAAGGATTACCAGCAGTTACAGCTTATTCGCAAAATGGTGGCGGATATGGGCTACGACATTGAGATTGTCGGCGTGCCCACCGTGCGGGCAAAAGATGGCCTGGCACTGAGCTCACGTAATGGTTACCTCACCGCCGATCAGCGCAAAATCGCTCCGGCGCTCAGCAAAGTAATGAACGTGCTCGCTGATAAACTGCAGGCAGGCGAGCGTAACTGCGAAGAGCTGATTGCGATTGCTGAGCAGGAGGTCAATGACGCCGGTTTACGCGCCGATGATATCCAGATCCGCGATGCAGACACATTGTTGGCGTTATCCGACAGCAGCCAGCGGGCAGTGGTGTTGATGGCGGCATGGCTTGGTCAGGCGCGGCTTATCGACAATAAAGTGGTTGAACTCGCCCATCAGGCGGGGTAAAAAAATGGGCAATACGCCGCCTCTGCTCATGCAGACGTGGCACGCCGTACGGGGGGATACGCATGGAGCCGCCCCCTCTTTCAGGTTACTTATCAGTAGGGTTTAACTTATGATTCGCACAATGCTGCAAGGCAAGCTCCACCGCGTCAAAGTGACACAGGCCGACCTGCATTACGAAGGTTCCTGCGCCATTGACCAGGATTTCCTTGAGGCGGCTGGTATTCTGGAATACGAAGCCATTGATATTTACAACGTGACCAACGGGAAACGTTTTTCCACCTATGCGATTGCCGGTGAGCGCGGCTCAAAAATTATTTCGGTTAACGGTGCGGCAGCGCACTGCGCAGATGTCGGCGATATCCTGATCATCGCCAGCTACGTCACCGTACCGGATGAGGTTGCCCGTAGCTGGCAGCCAAAAGTGGCTTATTTCGATGGCGACAATGAGATGAAACGCACGGCCAAAGCCGTGCCGGTTCAGGTTGCCTGATGCCCTAACCCTGCGGCTGATTACTGATCAGCCGCGACATCGCTTCCAGCGAATCCGTTCTTAGCACATACAGTCGTTTCAGCAAGAACGGATTATCCCCAGGTTTTACCTTTCCACGTACCGTGGTGACCGCCAGATGGAAACCGGCATCATTCGCCGCCTTTACCGCTTTATCGTCATACACGCCAAACGGGTACGCCAGGTAAAGCACGTGCGGGTTGAACTGCGCCAGCGCGCGACGCGAACGTTTAAAATCAAACAGAAGATTGTGATAGTTGCGGCTCAGTAGAATCGGATGCATGGCATCGTCGACCCGGTGCAGAAAATGGGTATGCGACTGCACATCAAACACATCGCTGATATCGTATAGTTCTGACACGCTCATAAACTGCAGCGTTTTCGGATCCCATGGCTGTGGTTTCAGCTTGATGCGCGACGAGATAATAAACGCCGTAGCTTTGAAATTATATGCACGCAGGATAGGCCAGGCATAACGACTGACGGACTTCAGCCCATCATCAAAGGTGATCACCACCGAACGCGCCGGCAAATTCATACGGTTACGGACATAGCCTTCCAGTTGATACATGGACAAGGTGGTATAGCCCTGATCGCGCAGCCAGGTCATCTGGTTCGTAAACGCACGCACCGATGTGGTGGTCGAGGTATGGCGAAAACGGGTATTCTCTTCATCACGCAGAATATGGTGGTACGTCAGCACGGGAATGCCATTGTCTTCCTGGGCATCCAGGCTACTCACCCACGCCAGTCGGTTGCCAATGCGGATCTGGAACCAGGTCTGGTTCAGACGATCTTTGAGCTTATCAATAATCGGGTAACGCAGATTTTCCGCCAGCGTGCCAAACGGCTCACTGGTCACATCCGGTGCGTTATAGAGCGGTGTGTCCTGCCAGGTAATAAGATTCTGGTTACTGAGCGGCTTGTTCAGATCGCCAAGGCTATCTTCCACGCGCTGATTGCCGGAAACCAGCCCCAAATGCCCTTTGTCGATAAACCCGCTGCCGAAGCCGAAGCGAAACGCATAGTAATCTTCCGCCCCCGGGACGACTGCGATGATTTGCCCGGCGCGAATATTGCCGACGGTAACCACTTTGTCGCCAACTTGCGCCCAAATATCCGCATCTTCGGTGGTTTGCATATAGCGAGCAGGAACACGTTGTTCACTCACAATACTGGCAGAAGCGCTACAGGTTATCAGCAGCAACAGAATGGTAATCAAACGAGACATGAGACGAACCGGTCTGAGAAAGTGAGCCCAGTGTAACAAAGCAGAAACCAATACCAACGGCTCTTTTTAGTACAAAAAATACGCTAATCCTGGGGATTGGCTCTCCCCCGGAGAAGAGAGCCAGATCCGACTTTAGCTGCGCAGCCCCCGCCCGCGCTGGATCAAATACCAGCAGAGCAGATAAAAGGCGACGATAAATACCACCAGTACACCGACCGTGGTTACCAGCGGTACATCGGTAATGCCAAGGAAGCCAAAGCGGAACCCACTTATCATATAGACAATCGGGTTCAGATGAGACAGCGCCTGCCAGAACGGCGGCAGCAGCGTCAATGAATAGAACACCCCGCCAAGATAGGTCAGCGGCGTCAGCACAAATGTCGGGATCAGGCTGATATCATCAAACGTTTTCGCAAAAACTGCGTTCAATAAACCGGCGAGTGAAAACAGCACTGCGGTAAGCAGCAGCGTCAGGGCGACGAACAGCCATGAATGCACCTGAAATGGCACGAAAAACAGCGATACGGCGGTCACCAGTACACCCACGCACAGCCCGCGCGCCACGCCGCCGCCGACATAACCGGCGATAATGACATGCGTCGGCACCGGAGCAACCAGCAACTCTTCTATATTGCGCTGGAATTTCGCGCTAAAGAAAGACGAGGCCACATTGGCGTAAGCGTTGGTGATCACCGCCATCATGATCAACCCCGGCACGATAAACTGCATATAGGTAAAACCGTGCATTTCCCCGATGCGCGAACCGATCAGATTGCCGAAAATAATAAAATAGAGCGTCATGGTGATCACCGGCGGCACCAGCGTTTGCACCCAGATGCGCATAAAACGCTGGATCTCTTTGTGCCAGATACTCTTCAGCGCCACCCAAAAAAGCTGCATCATGCGCTTTCTCCTTTTTTCTCATGCACCAGCGTGACGAACAGCTCTTCGAGACGGTTGGCTTTATTACGCATACTCAATACCTGCACACCCTGCGCGCTCAGTTGGCTGAACACGCTATTTATCCCCTGCTCACGCAGAACTTCCACTTCCAGCGTGGACGTATCCACCAGCCGGTATTGGTACCCTTCCAGCTTCGGTAACGGGCTTTTCGGCGCTAAATCGAGAATAAAGGTCTCTGACTTCAGCTTAGAGAGCAGCGCTTTCATTGAGGTGTTTTCAATCAGGTCGCCGCGCTGAATAATGCCAATATTGCGGCACAGCATTTCGGCTTCTTCCAGATAATGGGTGGTCAGAATAATGGTGGTGCCTTTATCATTCAGATCCTTCAGAAAGCCCCACATTGAGCGGCGTAATTCAATATCCACGCCTGCAGTTGGCTCGTCGAGGATCAGCAGTTTCGGCTCGTGCATCAGCGCACGGGCAATCATCAAACGACGTTTCATGCCGCCGGAAAGCATTCGTGCACGTTCGTTACGTTTTTCCCACAGATCGAGTTGATTCAGGTATTTTTCGCTGCGAACTAACGCCTCTTTACGATCCACGCCGTAGTAACCAGCCTGGTTCACCACAATCTGCTGGACGGTTTCAAACGGGTTAAAGTTAAATTCCTGCGGCACTAGCCCCAGTTGGCGCTTGGCGTTAACAATGTCTTTGTCCAGATCGTAACCAAAGACACTGACGCGCCCGGACGTTTTATTCACCAGCGAACTGATAATCCCAATGGTGGTGGATTTTCCTGCGCCATTCGGCCCAAGAAGTGCATAGAAATCGCCTGCTTCTACTTTCAAATCAATGCCGCGCAGCGCCTGAACGCCGCCCGGATAGGTTTTTTTAAGCTGCTCAAGCTCCAGTGCAATGGTCATGAATTATCACTTACCTGTTTTCTCACACTCGATGTGTGGTTTAAAAAGAGTTGGAGTTAACCTATATTAGCGCAACGCACTTATCTGGTTACAGGTTGTTAACTTCCATGAAAGACATAGATACACTCATCAGCAATAATGCACTATGGTCAAAAATGCTGGTTGAAGAAGATCCCGGATTTTTCGAAACACTGGCGCAAGCACAGAAGCCGCGCTTTCTATGGATTGGATGCTCTGACTCCCGCGTTCCTGCCGAACGCCTTACCGGCCTCGAACCTGGCGAACTGTTTGTTCACCGAAATGTTGCCAACCTGGTGATCCACACAGATTTGAACTGCCTCTCCGTGGTTCAGTACGCCGTGGATGTGCTGGAAGTTGAACACATCATCATTTGCGGCCACTATGGCTGCGGCGGTGTCCAGGCCGCGGTAGAAAATCCGGAACTGGGTCTTATCAACAACTGGCTGCTGCATATTCGCGATATCTGGTTTAAACATAGCTCGCTGCTTGGCGAAATGCCGCCGGAGCGTCGTCTCGATACGCTGTGCGAACTGAACGTCATGGAACAGGTGTATAACCTGGGTCACTCGACGATCATGCAGTCCGCATGGAAACGTGGACAGAAAGTGACCATTCACGGCTGGGCCTACGGTATTCATGATGGCCTGCTGCGCGATCTGGATGTCACCGCGACTAACCGCGAAACGCTGGAACAGCGTTACCGTCAGGGTGTGTCTAACCTCAGTCAGAAACACAGCAATCACAAATAACAATCGGGGCCGTCGGCCCCGATTTTTTTATTCTTCCAGCATGACCACTTTGCCAACATAAGGCAGATGGCGATAGCGCTGTGCATAATCAATGCCGTAACCCACCACAAACTCATCCGGAATGGAAAAGCCGACAAACTCAACGGGTACGTCCACTTCACGGCGGGAAGGTTTATCCAGCAAGGTGCAAATCGCCAGCGATTTCGGCTCGCGCAGGCTGAGGATTTCACGCACTTTCGACAGCGTATTACCCGAATCGATAATGTCTTCGACGATCAGCACGTCTTTGCCGCGAATGTCTTCGTCCAGATCTTTAAGGATTTTCACATCACGGGTGGTGGACATGCCGCTGCCGTAGCTGGAGGCGGTCATAAAATCGACTTCGTGAGAAACCTGCACTTCACGGCACAGGTCAGCCATAAACATAAACGATCCACGCAGCAGCCCCACCAGTACCATTTCGCTGCCGCTATCTTTGTAACGTTCAGTGATTTGACGACCCAGCTCAACGATACGCGCTTTGATCTCCGCTTCCGGGATCATCACTTCAACAGTGTGTTTCATTTTAACTAACCATATGATTTAAATCGTAAATCATTCAACACCGGTTGAGAGCGCCGGTAATTGAAACGCAAGATGCGCAGTATACCAGCAAAAAGATTATTAGGTGCCATTCCGCGACAAAGCTCATTTTGTGATGACGATCACACTTGTTAACTCCTATAATGAATTGCTATCAAAATATTAACAAACAGACGAGTGTCTTTTTATGGCAGAAACAAAAACGCAACAGCCGCGGCGTCTGGTGACGCTGACGGCACTGTTCGCAGCCTTTTGCGGGCTGTATCTGTTAATCGGCGGAGCCTGGCTGGTCGCCATTGGCGGCTCCTGGTACTACCCTATCGCAGGCCTGGTAATGCTGGCGGTGACCTGGCTGTTATGGAAAGGTCAGCGTGCTGCATTAGGGGTGTATGCCGCCCTGTTGCTGATCACCATGATATGGGGCGTGTGGGAAGTCGGTTTCGATTTCTGGGCGCTCACACCGCGTAGTGACATCCTGGTCTTCTTCGGTATCTGGCTAATCTTGCCCTTTGTCTGGCGGCGATTAGTTGTCCCCGCCCGTGGCGCGGTCGCTGCGCTGGTGGTGACGCTGCTGGTCAGTGGCGGCATTCTGACGTGGGCCGGTTTTAACGATCCGCAAGAGATCCACGGCACGCTGAGCGCAGAAAGTACGCCTGCACAGGCCATCTCTACAGTTGCTGACAGTGACTGGCCCGCTTACGGTCGTAATCAAGAAGGGCAGCGTTACTCGCCGTTGAAACAGATCAACGCCGATAACGTGCATAATCTGAAAGAAGCGTGGGTGTTTCGCACCGGCGATCTGAAACTGCCAAACGATCCCGGTGAAATTACCAACGAAGTGACGCCCATTAAAGTCGGCGATTCCTTGTTCCTGTGTACGGCGCACCAGCGTCTGTTCGCCCTTGATGCCGCCACGGGTAAAGAGAAATGGCACTTTGATCCGCAACTGAATACCAATCCGAGCTTCCAGCATGTCACCTGCCGTGGCGTTTCTTATCATGAAGCGACCGCTGACAATGCCAGCCCGGATGTGGTGGCGGATTGCCCGCGCCGTATTATCCTGCCAGTGAATGATGGTCGTCTGTTCGCCATCAACGCGGATAACGGTAAGCCGTGTGACTCCTTTGCCAATAAAGGCATTCTCAACCTGCAAACCAATATGCCGGTGACCACGCCGGGCATGTACGAGCCCACCTCGCCGCCAATCGTCACCGATAAGGTGATTATCATTGCCGGTGCTGTAACGGATAACTTCTCCACCCGGGAGCCTTCAGGGGTCATCCGCGGTTTCGATATCAATACCGGTAAACTGCTGTGGGCCTTCGATCCGGGTGCGAAAGATCCAAATGCGATCCCCGCCGATGAACACCATTATACCGTCAACTCGCCGAATTCCTGGGCGCCTGCCGCCTATGACGCGAAGCTGGATTTGGTCTATCTACCGATGGGCGTCACCACGCCGGATATCTGGGGCGGTAAACGCACACCCGAGCAGGAGCGTTACGCCAGCTCAATCGTCGCGCTGAACGCGACCACCGGCAAACTGGCCTGGAGCTACCAGACCGTTCACCACGATTTGTGGGACATGGATATGCCGTCGCAGCCAACGCTGGCGGATATCAGCGTCAACGGCAAAACGGTTCCGGTGATTTATGCTCCGGCGAAAACCGGCAACATTTTCGTACTGGATCGTCGTAATGGCGAACTGGTCGTGCCCGCGCCGGAAAAACCGGTACCGCAAGGGGCTGCCAAAGGTGATTACGTCACCCCTACCCAGCCGTTCTCCGATCTGAGCTTCCGTCCGAAGAAAGATCTCAGCGGGGCGGACATGTGGGGTGCCACCATGTTCGATCAACTGGTGTGCCGCGTCATGTTCCACCAGATGCGCTATGAAGGCATTTTCACCCCACCGTCGGAACAGGGCACGCTGGTGTTCCCGGGTAACCTGGGGATGTTCGAATGGGGCGGCATCTCTGTCGATCCGCATCGCCAGGTCGCCATTGCCAACCCGATGGCACTACCGTTTGTGTCGAAACTGATCCCGCGCGGTCCGGGTAACCCGATGGAACCGCCGAAAGACGCGAAAGGCACCGGTTCTGAGTCAGGCATCCAGCCGCAGTACGGTGTACCGTATGGCGTCACGTTGAACCCGTTCCTGTCACCGTTCGGTCTGCCGTGTAAACAACCGGCATGGGGTTACATTTCCGCTCTCGATTTGAAAACCAATCAGGTGGTGTGGAAAAAACGTATTGGTACGCCGCAGGACAGCATGCCGTTCCCGATGCCGGTTCCGGTACCGTTCAATATGGGGATGCCGATGCTTGGCGGCCCGATCTCCACAGCGGGTAATGTGCTGTTTATCGCGGCAACTGCTGATAATTACCTGCGCGCTTACAATATGAGCAACGGAGAAAAACTGTGGCAGGGTCGATTGCCAGCGGGCGGTCAGGCCACACCGATGACCTATGAAGTCAATGGCAAACAGTATGTGGTCATTTCCGCTGGTGGTCACGGATCGTTCGGCACCAAAATGGGCGACTATATCGTCGCCTATGCACTGCCGGATGACGCCAAATAAAGAGAATGCAAGCCCGGTAGCGAGGTTGCGTACCGGGCCGCTCACTCTCCAGCCGGAGGCGCGTTTTGACGCCCTCCGGCTTTTTTACACCGTAAACCCTAACATCATCCCGGTATCTTCATGCTCCAGCAGATGGCAGTGCGCCATATAAGCATGCTCTTTTGGCGCGTCATGCTGGAAGCGAACTAACACTTCACTGCGTGCCCCGTAGACATTCACGGTATCTTTCCAGCCCGCACGATGCGCCGCAGGCGGTTTCCCGTTTTCTGACAGAATACGGAACTGGGTCCCGTGAATATGGAAAGGGTGCAGCATCATGTCGCCTTCGCCCGAGATGACCCAACGTTCGTACTGCCCTTTTTGCGCCGCAAACGCCGGTGTGGTCATATCGAAGGCTTTGCCGTTGATCCGGTTGGCAGAGTGGAAATCAAACCCACCGTTACCGTGGTTCATCGCACCATGATCACTCTTCATTCCGCCATGGTTCATCTGACCATGATCCATTTGCATCGAGCCCATCTGCCCGTGGCTCATCGGCATATTCCCGCTCTGGGTATGGTTCATTTGCCCATGGCCCATCATCATGCCGGCCATTGCCGCGTCACCGTACTTCTGTTGTAACGCCTGCATCCCCATCATATCGAGCATCGGGTCCATCGACAGTTGCAGCGTCCGTTGTGTTAACCCTTCGAGCGGTGGCAATGCGGGCAACAATGCGAGCTTATCGGGCAATATGCCGGAAGCGGTGACCTGCAACGGCTGAATACGCAGCACCGGCTGCGGCTGGTCAAACGGCGCAACCGTCATCCCCATCTGCTGTACCGGCAGCGTAACAATATCGAAGGGCGTACCGTCGCTGATATCCACTAATACCTCGAACCGCTCCCCCATCAACATCGGTAATTCATTGACCTTGACAGGTTCACTTAGCAAACCGCCGTCGCTCGCTATCACATACAGCGGGCGTTTATCGCTGGCGGCAACATTAAGCGAACGCGCATTGCAGCCATTGAGCAAACGCAGACGTAACCAGCCTCGTGGTGCGGCATGCTGGGGATACACAGCGCCATTAGTCAGTAAGGTATCGCCAAACCAGCCCACGGCTGCGCTCATCACATCAAGCTGATAATCAATTTGCCCCTGCGCGGTAAATCTTTTGTCCTGCATAATCAGCGGAACATCGTCAATGCCCCACTGTTGCGGCAGGCGCAGTTGGCGAAGCGTATCATCTTCAATCAGTACCAGCCCGGCGAGCCCCATCGCCACCTGGCGACCGGTTTTACCGTGTTGATGTGGGTGGAACCAGCAGGTTGCCGCCTGTTGCGTAGGGGTAAAGGTTACCGTACGGCTACCACCGGGTTTGATTACCCCTTGCGGCCCGCCATCAACCTCCCCTGCAACTTCAACGCCGTGCCAGTGCACGGTGGTCTCTTCGGCCAGTGTATTACGGATCTCAACTGTAACGGCGCGGCCCTGACGGAGCTGAAGCGCAGGCCCAAGCAGTGAGCCGTTGTAACCCCAGGTGGTTGCAGATTTACCGCCGAACAGGGTTTCCCCTGCGTGTACCGTAAGCTGAATACGGTTTTGCGCATCGGGACTGAGCAGTGGCGGGACGGGAAGTGTCGGGCGTTCAGCGGCAAACAGCGATCGGCTCCACAGTGGCAGCGCGCTCATTACGCCTAACGCGGCGGAATATTTCAAAAAATCACGGCGTTGCATGGGCATTTCCTTATCAATTGCAGGCGATATTTTGAGCATAAACCCTCCCCCTGCCGGAAGGTCAAGAAATCAGATAATAATAAATATCGTCGCCCTATCAGGACTGTGCTAACGTTTAAATTCCGTTACGCCGTGGTAGAAATAATGAAGACGTTTTTCAGAACAGTAGTCCTCGGCAGCCTGCTGGCTGTCTCCGCAAACAGTTATGCGCTAAGTGAATCCGAAGCTGAAGATATGGCCGATCTGACGGCCGTGTTTGTATTTCTGAAAAACGACTGCGGCTATAACAACTTGCCTAACGGGCAGATCCGTCGCGCACTGGTCTTTTTCGCCCAGCAAAACCAGTGGGATCTCAGCAACTATGACACCTGGGATATGAAATCGCTGGGTGAAGATAGCTACCGCGACCTGAGCGGCATCGGTATTCCTACCGCCAAAAAATGTAAAGCCCTCGCTCGCGACTCCCTTAGCCTTCTCGCCTACGTTAAATAATCGTCCCCTGTTCCATCTTGCTTCTGGCCGCGCTGCGACACGAAGCAAGACGGGATAACGGTGATATTCTGACCGTGCAACCACGGTCAGAGTTAGCTATGATGTTGCGCCCATTTTCGCGGTGTTAACAAAGGAGCAACCTATGGCCGACAACCCCGTGTGGCACGAAACCCTGCATGACCACTTTGGTCAATACTTTGCCGTTGATAACGTGCTGTATCACGAGAAAACCGATCATCAGGATCTGGTCATCTTCGAGAACGCCGCGTTTGGTCGCGTAATGGCGCTGGATGGCGTTGTTCAGACCACCGAACGTGATGAGTTCATCTACCACGAAATGATGACCCATGTTCCGCTGCTGGCTCATGGTCATGCAAAAGATGTGTTAATCATCGGCGGTGGCGATGGCGCCATGTTGCGTGAAGTCTCGCGCCATAAAAATATTGCCACCATCACCATGGTGGAAATCGACGCCGGCGTCGTCTCTTTCTGCCGTCAATATCTGCCGAATCACAGCGCCGGGGCGTATGACGATCCCCGTTTTCAGTTGGTGATCGACGATGGCGTCAATTTTGTTAACCACACCCGCCAGACATTCGACGTGATCATTTCTGACTGCACCGATCCTATCGGTCCGGGGGAGAGCCTGTTCACTTCCGCCTTTTATGAAGGCTGTAAACGCTGTCTGAACCCGGGCGGGATTTTCGTGGCGCAGAATGGCGTAAGCTTTCTGCAACAAGAGGAGGTCACCGGCAGTTATCGCAAATTGAGTCACTATTTTAGCGACGTCAGTTTTTATCAGGCAGCGGTTCCGACCTATTACGGCGGCATCATGACGTTTGCCTGGGCGACGGATAACGAAGCATTGCGCCACCTCTCAACCGGGATCATCGCCGCCCGTTTCCATACTGCCGCAATAACCTGCCGTTACTATAATCCGGCGATTCATACCGCGGCTTTCGCCTTGCCACAATATGTGCAAGACGCCCTGTCTTCCTAAGGAGGTGATGAAAATTGAAAAAGCTGAAGCTGCATGGCTTTAACAACCTGACGAAAAGCCTGAGTTTTTGTATCTACGACATCTGCTACGCCAAGACGGCGGAAGAGCGTGACGGCTACATTGCCTATATTGATGAACTCTATAACGCCAACCGTCTGACAGAGATCCTGAGCGAAACCTGCAATATTATCGGTGCTAATATCCTGAACATTGCCCGCCAGGATTACGAGCCGCAGGGCGCGAGCGTGACCATTCTGGTGAGCGAAGAACCCGTCGACCCGCAGCTTATCGATAAAACCGAACACCCAGGCCCGCTGCCGGAAGCGGTGGTCGCGCATCTGGATAAGAGCCATATTTGCGTCCATACCTACCCGGAAAGCCATCCTGAGGGAGGTTTGTGCACATTCCGCGCCGATATCGAGGTCTCCACTTGCGGCGTTATCTCTCCGCTCAAAGCGCTGAATTACCTGATCCACCAGTTAGAGTCAGATATTGTCACGGTCGATTACCGCGTGCGCGGCTTTACCCGCGACATTAATGGCATGAAGCATTTTATCGATCATGAGATTAATTCGATTCAGAACTTTATGTCTGATGACATGAAATCACTGTACGACATGGTGGATGTGAACGTTTATCAGGAAAATATCTTTCATACCAAGATGTTGCTTAAAGAGTTCGATCTTAAGCACTACATGTTCCATACCAAACCGGAAGACCTGACTACAGAAGAACGCAAAGAGATCACAGAAGCGTTGTGGAAAGAGATGCGCGAGATCTACTACGGCCGCAATATTCCAGCCGTATAACCTGCGACGGAGCACGGAGGCTCCCTTAACTATCGCTGTTTCAGGAATTCGCGATAGGCGGCCACCACCTGAAGAAAATCCTCTACGCCGCACAGCGACAGGCTCTCTTCATCGTAATAGCTCATCCCTTCTTCCATCTCATCGCCGGAAAATTCGAGCTGGTTGGCGCGCACCATCACCTCTTCACCATCCATCCACAGCGTATATTCATGCCCAGCACGTTGCCAGGAGCGCTCGCTGCCCTTCACCGTTTTCGCCGCCTGCTCCACTTCATCCAGTAAGGCCAGGTTCTCTTTCACTTCTTCATTAAACCAATGCCCGACAGCTTCGTGGCCCATCGACATTCGCACCTTCACCATGCCGGTGACATCACGCAGAAATTCGTAATCCATAATCGCTTCCTCCTGCCGGCCTGATGGCCCGCCTATGCTGTAATTATCGCAGCACACTGCCAGAAAAAAAGCGTACTAACGGGAAGCAACGAAAAATATCCGTGCGAAAGCGCTTCGCCTGCGCAGAAATCATCCGTCGGGTTGCTGTGGCGCAGAAGACGCATAATGATGGCGGCGATAGCCGCGTTTTCGACATGTCAGTCATCGACATTTGATGCGCTTAAAAAGCGATTTTTTGCAGCGCGAGGGGAAAGAAAAAAGCCACCCCGAAGGGTGGCTCTGGTACTCAGACCGCGGTCTGGAAAATCACACCATCTGCTTTCTCAGTGTACTGATTAAGCTGGTCGAAGTTCAGGTAGCGGTAGGTGTCTGCAGCGGTTTTATCCACCTGCGACATAAAGTTAAGGTACTCTTCCGGCGTCGGCAGTTTACCGGTCAGCGCAGCAACTGCTGCCAGCTCCGCAGATGCCAGGTAAACGTTCGCCCCGGTACCTAAACGGTTCGGGAAGTTACGCGTAGACGTGGATACCACAGTCGAACCGTCCGCCACACGCGCCTGGTTACCCATGCACAGGGAGCAGCCCGGGATCTCAATGCGCGCACCGCTCTTACCGAACACGCTGTAATACCCTTCTTCCGTCAACTGTGCGGCATCCATACGGGTCGGCGGCGCAACCCACAGGCGGGTCGGCAGCTGGCCTTTATGGCTGTCCAGCAGTTTACCGGCGGCACGGAAGTGGCCGATGTTCGTCATGCAGGAACCGATAAAGACTTCATCGATGCTCGCACCCTGCACGTCTGACAGCAGACGCGCGTCATCCGGATCGTTCGGCGCACAGAGGATCGGCTCTTTGATGTCCGCCAGATCGATGTCGATGACCGCCGCGTACTCTGCGTCAGCATCGGCTTCCAGCAGTTGCGGATCCGCCAGCCATTTTTCCATGCCCTGTACGCGACGTTCCAGCGTACGACGATCGCCGTAGCCTTCGGAAATCATCCACTTCAGCAGCACGATGTTCGAGTTCAGATACTCGATAATCGGTTCTTTATTCAGTTTGATGGTGCAACCGGCAGCCGAACGCTCAGCAGAGGCATCCGTCAGCTCAAACGCCTGCTCGACTTTCAGATCCGGCAGACCTTCGATTTCGAGGATGCGGCCAGAGAAGATGTTTTTCTTCCCTTTCTTCTCAACGGTCAGCAGGCCTTGTTTGATGGCATACAGCGGGATGGCATGCACCAGATCGCGCAGGGTAATACCCGGCTGCATTTTGCCTTTGAAGCGCACCAGCACAGACTCCGGCATATCCAACGGCATAACGCCAGTGGCGGCAGCAAACGCCACCAGGCCAGACCCCGCCGGGAAGGAGATACCGATCGGGAAACGGGTATGCGAGTCACCACCGGTACCGACAGTATCCGGCAGCAGCATACGGTTCAGCCACGAGTGGATTACGCCGTCGCCAGGACGCAGGGAAACACCGCCACGGTTCATAATGAAGTCCGGCAGCGTATGATGTGTGGTCACATCCACAGGCTTCGGATAGGCCGCCGTGTGGCAGAAAGACTGCATCACCAGATCGGAAGAGAAGCCCAGGCATGCCAGATCTTTCAGTTCATCACGGGTCATCGGACCGGTGGTGTCCTGAGAACCCACGGAGGTCATTTTCGGTTCGCAGTAAGCACCTGGACGGATACCGGCCACGCCGCAGGCGCGACCTACCATTTTCTGCGCCAGCGAGTAGCCGCGGCTGCTTTCCGCCACGTCTTTCGCCTGACGGAACACATCACTGTGCGGCAGACCCAGCGCTTCGCGCGCTTTGGTTGTCAGCCCACGACCGATGATCAACGGGATACGGCCACCGGCGCGCACTTCGTCGATCAACACGTCGGTTTTCAGCTCAAAGCTGGCCAGCAGTTCGCCGGTTTCATGGTTGCGAACTTCACCTTTGAACGGATACACGTCGATCACGTCGCCCATGTTGAGGCTGTTCACATCCACTTCGATAGGCAGCGCACCCGCATCTTCCATGGTGTTGAAGAAGATAGGCGCAATTTTACCGCCGAGCACCAGACCGCCGCCGCGCTTGTTCGGCACGTTCGGAATGTCATCGCCCATAAACCACAGTACGGAGTTGGTGGCGGATTTACGGGAAGAACCGGTACCGACTACATCGCCGACATAGGCCAGCGGGAAACCTTTTTTCGCCAGCGCCTCGATCTGTTTGATCGGGCCAACAACGCCTGGCTGATCCGGCTCAATGCCTTCACGGGCGTTCTTCAGCATCGCCAGCGCGTGCAGCGGGATATCCGGGCGGGACCAGGCATCCGGTGCCGGAGAGAGATCATCAGTGTTGGTTTCGCCGGTAACTTTAAATACCGTCACGGTGATTTTGTCGGCCAGTGCCGGACGGCTCAGGAACCATTCTGCGTCGGCCCAGGATTGCAACACCTGTTTCGCGTAGGCGTTGCCCGCTTTGGCTTTCTCTTCCACATCGTAGAAGTTGTCGAACATCAGCAGCGTATGGGACAGCGCTTTAGCGGCGATCGGCGCAAGTTTGTCGCTATCCAGCGCATCAATCAGCGGGTGAATGTTATAACCGCCCTGCATAGTGCCCAGCAGTTCAATGGCTTTTTCAGGGGTGACCAGTGGGGAGGTGGCGTCGCCTTTAGCGATGGCAGCAAGGAAACCCGCTTTGACATAGGCGGCTTCATCAACGCCTGGCGGGACACGGTTAGTCAGCAGATCAATCAGGAATTCTTCTTCGCCAGCAGGCGGGTTTTTCAGCAGCTCGACAAGGCCTGCCATTTGGGTTGCATCTAATGGTTTTGGCGCAATCCCCTCAGCGGCACGTTCAGCTACGTGCTTACGGTATTCTTCTAGCACGACGGTTCTCCTCGCTCTCATTGTCATAATGCGGCAGGCGTTTCTCTTCACTCTCCTGTGAGACAGCAGTTTGTAGGGTAAATCCGCGAACCGCGTTCGGCAGCATAGCAGGATTTACGGGGGGTGTTAATCTGTTTACAAAAAAGCAACATAAAAAATTGGCTGAATCGTTAAAGGCGGAATAAAGCAGAGGACAGGCGGTTTTTAGGGAACAGAATCGACGGCATAAAAAACAAAAAACGGCCCCAAAGGACCGTTTTTATGACGTTATTGTGACAGCGTTCGTAGCAAGGAAACCACATTGTTGCGTGTGTATTGCTCCGGGTTAACGGTCTGATCAACCAGTTCTCCCATCACATATTTTTTCACCGTTTCGCGGTTATTCACCTGCTCGTGATGCCCCACACTCGCCAGTTGCCCACGCGCGGTGTAATTGAGGGTAGTACTGCTCTCGTCATCATTTTCCAGCAAGTGGTAATAGTAGTTCTGCGAGGACTTCATGCCGTTCAGCGACAGCGGGAAAGAGGGGTCTAGCGCTTGATGCCAGGCGGCGCTGGTATGGCTTCGCGCGGTCTGCTTCAGGGTTTTTGACCCATCACTGGCGACGGCCTCTTCAGTCGTTTGCGAAGCCTGGTAGGAAAAACGATCTTTCTCTTCTTCATGCAGCGGGTTGATGGATTTTTCCGTTTGCGTCAGTGATAAAGAGAAGTCATTCAGCCCGCTTAGCTGCGATTTACCATTGTCGCCGACGCGAATATCCGCCACGCCCACTTTTAATGACTCATCGTTTGCCGTCGTGGTATTTAACGCGCGGAATACCGACTTCAGCGCTTCCATCTGCGCCCGATCACCGTGACCGGCAATGCGCGCTTTATCAAACTTGCTGTCGTAGGCATTCAGCGCACTTTGCTGCTGTGCATAGTCGCCAGACAGCCCGGATTGAGAAAGATCGCTGCTCATCTTCAGCGAGAAATCCTTATCTTCATAGGCTATCCAGCGCTCTTTCATGTCCGCATGGAAATTGAGTGATTGCAGCGATGTGTCGCCAGTACGCATATCCGTTTTTAAATCCACGGATTTGAGCACACTGCTATCAAACTGCGTTAACCCCTTCACGTCGACTTCAGGCGGGTTGCGGCCCAGCCCTGATAACGTTTTTTGCAACGACTCACCCAGTTTGGCGACAGCATCAGCTTCGTCATCATTCAGACTGTCGCCTTCCGTTTTGACCTCCACCGCCATGCCATCGTCCTGCTGGGTCATGATCAGATGAACGGTGGAGCCAGATTGCGTGACGATATCCAGCGTGATGGCGGATTCATTTCCACCACTCCCGTTCATCGCGACGCCGGAGAGCGCCTGGGTGAAATCGGCGCGATTTTCTTTCAGGTTACTGAGCAGCACGCTGCCCAGACTGCCAAATGCGGAAACAGAGTTGCTCCCCTTTGCAGACTGCATCAATTCCTGGATTGTGGCATTGTTTTGCAGAGAGGGACTGGCGCTGATTTTCTTTGGCGACAGGCTATATACTGCGGCGATTTCCGCGGTCTGGCTGCCAAACATCACTTTTGCCGATGCCGTTGCACCCGCAGAAGTGGTGTTACTGCTGGCGGTACGCGCCGAGGTGTTCACTGTGGACGATGGGGTAACACGCGCCGCAGAAGAGAGCGACGATAGGTTGAGGCCGTTGATCATGACGATAAAACTCCTTCTCTCGCCGGGAATGGTCGACAGAGGGTAATATCGGCAAAATCTGCGTAATATTTATACCCTGGCAGTGAAAGTCTCTACCCGCTCACGAAAACGGCGCAAAAAAAACGCCTCCGAAGAGGCGCTTTAACGTGGCGAAAATTTATTTTTTCTTCGCTTTCGGGTTCGGCAGGTCAGTGATGCTGCCTTCGAACACTTCTGCCGCCAGCCCCACGGATTCGTGCAGGGTCGGGTGAGCATGGATGGTCAGCGCGATATCTTCAGCGTCGCAACCCATTTCGATCGCCAGTCCGATTTCGCCCAGCAGCTCACCGCCGTTGGTACCGACAATCGCGCCACCGATAACACGGTGCGTCTCTTTGTCGAAAATCAGTTTGGTCATACCGTCTGCGCAATCAGAAGCGATAGCACGACCAGACGCTGCCCACGGGAAGGTGGCAGTTTCGTAGCTGATGCCTTTCTCTTTCGCTTCTTTCTCGGTCAGACCCACCCATGCCACTTCCGGCTCGGTGTAGGCGATAGACGGGATAACTTTCGGATCGAAGTAATGTTTCTTACCGGCGATAACTTCGGCGGCCACGTGGCCTTCGTGCACGCCTTTGTGCGCCAACATTGGCTGACCGACGATATCGCCGATAGCAAAGATGTGCGGCACGTTGGTACGCAATTGTTTATCAACACGGATAAAGCCACGGTCGTCCACTTCCACGCCGGCTTTACCTGCGTCGAGGTTTTTACCGTTCGGCACACGGCCGATGGCCACCAGCACGGCATCGTAACGCTGCGCTTCAGACGGGGCCTTTTTGCCTTCCATGGAAACATAGATACCGTCTTCTTTCGCTTCAACGGCGGTCACTTTGGTTTCCAGCATCAGGTTAAATTTCTTGCTGATGCGTTTGGTGAAGACTTTAACGATATCTTTGTCAGCAGCCGGGATAACCTGGTCGAACATTTCAACCACGTCAATCTCTGAACCCAGCGCATGGTACACGGTACCCATTTCCAGACCGATGATACCGCCACCCATAACCAGCATACGCTTCGGTACGGATTTCAGTTCCAGTGCGTCGGTGGAGTCCCATACGCGTGGATCTTCATGCGGGATAAACGGCAGTTGAATCGGACGGGAGCCCGCCGCGATGATTGCATTGTCAAAGTTGATCACGGTTTTACCGTTTTCGCCTTCAACTTCCAGGGTGTTCGCCCCGGTGAATTTACCCAGACCGTTAACCACTTTAACTTTACGGCCTTTCGCCATCCCCGCCAGACCGCCGGTCAGCTGAGTGATAACTTTCTCTTTCCAGGTACGAATTTTGTCGATATCGGTTTTCGGCTCGCCAAAAACGATGCCGTGTTCAGCCAGCGCTTTGGCTTCTTCGATAACTTTTGCTACGTGCAGCAGCGCTTTAGAAGGGATACAACCCACGTTCAGACACACACCGCCAAGGGTGCTGTAACGTTCAACGATGACGGTTTCCAGACCTAAATCAGCGCAACGGAAGGCAGCAGAGTAACCTGCCGGGCCTGCCCCAAGTACCACGACCTGAGTTTTGATTTCAGTACTCATCATGACCTCTTATTGATTTCCGGCGGTCAGGGGTACTTCATGTCGCCCTTCATCCACCGGGACGTTCTATCCGCCCGCAGTTTACAAAAATGTTAACAATTTTGAAACAACAAACGGCAAACGATTTGTCCTTTGCCCCTGATAACCCCATAAGCAGTATGAGATTAGCAGAAAAAAGCCGGCCGTCAGGCCGGCTTTTTCGATTACATCACCAGACGGCGGATGTCAGACAGCATGTTATTGATGATGGTGATAAAGCGCGCACCATCCGCACCGTCAATCACACGGTGGTCGAAGGAGAGCGAAATTGGCATCATCAGACGCGGTACGAACTCTTTACCGTTCCAGACCGGCTCCATGGCTGATTTGGAGACACCGAGGATAGCCACTTCCGGCGCGTTAACAATCGGCGCGAAGTGGGTAGTACCCAGGCCACCGATGCTGGAGATGGTGAAGCAACCGCCCTGCATTTCGCCAGCAGTCAGCTTACCGTCACGCGCTTTTTTCGAGATCACCGTCAGTTCACGTGACAGCTCAGTGATGCTCTTCTTGTTCACGTCTTTAAAGACCGGAACAACCAGGCCGTTCGGGGTATCCACCGCCACACCAATGTTGATGTATTTTTTCAGCGTCAGACGCTGTGCATCTTCAGACAGCGAGCTGTTGAAGCGCGGCATTTGTTCCAGTGCAGCAGCGACCGCTTTCATGATGAAGACAACCGGGGTGAATTTCACATCCAGTTTGCGCTTCTCAGCTTCGGCATTCTGCTGTTTACGGAACGCTTCCAGATCGGTGATATCGGTCTTATCGAAGTGCGTAACGTGCGGGATCATCACCCAGTTACGGCTCAGGTTAGCGCCAGAAATTTTCTGGATACGACCCAACTCGACTTCTTCGACTTCGCCAAACTTGCTGAAGTCCACTTTCGGCCACGGCAGCAGACCCGGCAGAGAACCACCGGTTGCGCCGGCAGCAGGTGCAGATTCAGCGCGTTTAACCGCGTCTTTCACATAATTCTGAACGTCTTCGCGCAGGATACGGCCTTTACGACCGGTGCCTTTCACTTTCGCCAGATTCACACCGAATTCGCGCGCCAGGCGACGGATCAGCGGAGTGGCATGGACGTAAGCATCGTTTTCTGCGAAGTCGGATTTACCTTCTGCTTTCGCCGGAGCGGCAGCCGGTTTCGCCGCCTGAGCAGCCGGGGCCGGGGCAGCGGCAGCAGGTGCAGCAGCCGGAGCCGCAGCAGGCGCAGCGCCTTCCACATCGAATACCATGATCAGAGAGCCAGTGGAGACTTTGTCGCCCACGTTCACTTTCAGCTCTTTCACGGTGCCTGCGAACGGTGCCGGAACTTCCATCGAGGCTTTGTCGCCTTCTACGGTGATCAGCGACTGCTCAGCGGAGACTTTGTCGCCCACTTTCACCAGCACTTCGGTCACTTCAACTTCATCGCCGCCGATATCCGGTACGTTGACGTCTTTCGGGCCAGACGCAGCGGCCGGTGCGCTCGCCACAGCCGGAGCTGCCGCTTGTGCCGGAGCCGCAGCCGGTGCTGCATCCGCAACGTCGAAGATCATGATCAGCGAGCCGGTAGAGACTTTATCGCCGGTGTTGATTTTGATCTCTTTTACGGTGCCCGCGAACGGTGCCGGAACTTCCATCGACGCTTTGTCGCCTTCAACGGTGATCAGGGACTGTTCTGCAGCCACGGTATCGCCGACTTTCACCAGGATCTCAGTGACTTCAACTTCGTCACCGCCGATATCCGGGACGTTAACTTCTTTGGCTGCCGCAGCGGCCGGGGCTGCTGCTGGCGCGGCGTCTTTCTTCTCTTCTGCCGGAGCAGGTGCAGCGGCTGCTGCACCTTCGGCGGAATCGAAAATCATGATCAGTTTGCCGGTCTCGGTTTTGTCGCCAACAGAGACTTTGATCTCTTTAACAACGCCAGCCTGCGGAGACGGGACTTCCATAGAGGCTTTGTCGCCTTCTACGGTGATCAGCGACTGTTCAGCTTCAACTTTGTCGCCCACTTTGACCAGGATCTCGGTGATTTCAACTTCATCAGACCCGATGTCCGGTACATTGATTTCGATAGCCATTATCTCTTTACCTCTTACGCCAGACGCGGGTTAACTTTTTCTGCATCGATGTTGAATTTGGTGATGGCTTCCGCTACCACTTTCTTGTCGATTTCGCCACGTTTAGCCAGTTCGCCCAGTGCTGCAACGACCACGTAAGAAGCATCAACTTCGAAGTGGTGACGCAGGTTTTCACGGCTGTCGGAGCGACCGAAGCCATCCGTACCCAGTACGCGGTAATCATCAGCCGGTACATAAGTACGAACCTGCTCGGCGAACAGTTTCATATAGTCAGTAGACGCTACAGCCGGAGCATCGTTCATCACCTGGGCGATGTACGGTACACGCGGGGTTTCCAGCGGGTGCAGCATGTTCCAGCGTTCACAATCCTGGCCATCACGCGCCAGTTCAGTGAAGGAAGTTACGCTGTAGACGTCAGAACCGACGCCGTAATCTTTCGCCAGGATCTGTGCTGCTTCACGCACGTGACGCAGAATAGAACCGGAGCCCAGCAGCTGAACTTTACCTTTGCTGCCTTCAACGGTTTCGAGTTTGTAGATACCTTTACGGATACCTTCCTCGGCGCCTTCCGGCATCGCTGGCATGTGGTAGTTTTCGTTCAGCGTGGTGATGTAGTAGTAAACGTTCTCTTGTTTTTCACCGTACATACGCTCCAGGCCATCGTGCATGATGACAGCCACTTCGTACGCGTAAGACGGGTCGTAAGAGATACAGTTCGGAATAGTCAGCGATTGAATGTGGCTGTGACCATCTTCGTGCTGCAGACCTTCACCGTTCAGGGTGGTACGACCGGAGGTACCGCCAACCAGGAAGCCGCGAGCCTGCTGGTCGCCTGCCTGCCAGCACAGGTCGCCGATACGCTGGAACCCGAACATGGAGTAGTAGATGTAGAACGGAATCATCGGCAGGTTGTTGGTGCTGTAAGAGGTCGCAGCCGCCAGCCAGGATGCGCCAGCACCCAGTTCGTTGATACCTTCCTGCAGAATCTGACCTTTTTCGTCTTCTTTGTAGTAAGCAACCTGCTCACGGTCCTGCGGGGTGTACTGCTGACCGTTCGGGCTGTAGATACCAATCTGACGGAACAGACCTTCCATACCGAACGTACGCGCTTCATCGGCAATGATCGGAACCAGACGATCTTTGATCGATTTGTTCTTCAGCATCACGTTCAGGGCACGAACGAAAGCGATAGTGGTGGAGATCTCTTTGTTCTGCTCTTCCAGCAGCTGAGAGAAGTCTTCCAGAGCCGGCAGATCAAGTTTCTCGGTGAAGTTCGGCTGACGTGACGGCAGGTAGCCTTTCAGCGCCTGGCGACGTTCGTGCAGGTATTTGTGCTCTTCAGACCCTTCCGGGAAGGTGATGTAAGAGAGGTTTTCAACCTGCTCGTCGGTGACAGGTACATTGAAACGGTCGCGGATATAACGCACGCCGTCCATGTTCATTTTCTTCACCTGGTGAGCGATGTTTTTACCTTCTGCGGTATCACCCATGCCGTAACCTTTGATGGTGTGGGCGAGGATAACGGTCGCTTTACCTTTGGTTTCACGCGCTTTTTTCAGTGCAGCGTAAATTTTCTTCGGATCGTGGCCGCCACGGTTAAGCGCCCAAATCTGATCATCAGTCCAGTCAGCAACCAGCGCTGCGGTTTCCGGGTATTTGCCGAAGAAGTGCTCACGCACGTAAGCGCCGTCTTTGGATTTGAAGGTCTGGTAGTCGCCGTCAACGGTTTCGTTCATCAGTTGGATCAGTTTGCCGCTGGTGTCTTTACGCAGCAGTTCGTCCCAACGGGAACCCCACATGACTTTGATTACGTTCCAGCCAGCACCGCTGAAGATGCCTTCCAGTTCGTTGATAATTTTGCCGTTGCCGGTAACCGGGCCATCAAGACGCTGTAAGTTACAGTTGATGATGAAGCACAGGTTGTCCAGTTTTTCACGGGTTGCGATGGTGATAGCGCCTTTAGATTCCGGCTCATCCATTTCACCGTCGCCCAGGAAAGCGTAAACGGTTTGTTCAGAGGTATCTTTCAGGCCACGGTGTTCCAGATATTTCAGGAATTTCGCCTGGTAGATAGCGCCAATCGGGCCCAGACCCATGGATACGGTCGGGAACTGCCAGAATTCCGGCATCAGTTTCGGGTGCGGGTAAGACGACAGCCCTTTACCGTGAACTTCCTGACGGAAGTTATTCATCTGCTCTTCAGTCAGACGACCTTCCAGGAACGCACGCGCGTAGATGCCCGGAGAGATATGGCCCTGGAAGTACACCAGGTCGCCGCCGTCTTTCTCGTTGCGGGCACGGAAGAAGTGGTTGAAGCAGACTTCATAAACAGTCGCAGAAGACTGGAAGGAAGCCATGTGGCCGCCCAGTTCGAGGTCTTTTTTGGACGCACGCAGAACGGTCATGATTGCGTTCCAGCGGATAGCTGAACGAATACGGCGTTCCAGTTCCAGATTGCCCGGGTATTCCGGTTCATCTTCAACGGCAATAGTGTTTACATAGTTGCTCGCCCCTGTGCCAGCTGCCACTTTCACGCCGCCTTTGCGGGCTTCAGAAAGGAGCTGGTCAATCAGATACTGAGCACGCTCAACACCTTCTTCACGGATGACCGATTCGATCGCCTGTAGCCAGTCGCGAGTTTCGATCGGATCCACGTCATTTTGGAAACGTTCTGACATGGGGGGTATTCCTTATCTATCTAATACGTTGATTTGTCTGGAACCTGTCCCATTGCATTCTCATCATGACTGAACAACAAAAGTGCAATAAGACAGGTTCTGCGTTTAGTTGCCGCGCGCTAAAGTTTGGCGCTGGTGTTACAACTCTTCCGGTACAAACTGCACCAGAAAATATTAATTCTTTCTCTGCTCCAACCGACGAAGCGAGCGTTCACGACGACTCTGCTCGCGGCTGCGATCCAGCAAAATCTCTTCAATAAACGCCAGGTGACGATGCGACGCTTCGCGCGCTTCTTCCGGTTGCCCGGCCATGATCGCCGCGAAAATACTGGAACGGTGACTGCTAACCAGCGGGAGCATCTCACGGCGTGCGTACAGCAATTCGAAGTTCTGACGAACGTTTTGCGCCAACATGGGCTCCATGCAGCGTAGCAGATGCAGCAGCACCACATTATGCGCCGCCTCGGTGACGGCAATTTGATACTGCACGACAGCATCGGACTCAGCATCCAGATCGCCCGACTGCTGCGCCAGCTCAATCGCCTGATGCAGTTCGCCAATACGTACTTTGTCTTCATCAGTGCTACGGAGCGCGGCGTAATAGGCGGCAATGCCTTCCAGCGCGTGGCGAGTTTCAAGCAGGTCAAACTGGGATTCGGGATGATCGGTCAGGAGCTCGACCAGCGGGTCGCTAAAGCTCTGCCACAGACTGCTCTGGACAAAGGTTCCACCACCCTGACGACGAAGCAGCAAACCTTTCGCTTCGAGCCGCTGGATGGCCTCACGCAGTGAAGGACGAGAAACATCGAACTGTTTAGCCAGCTCGCGCTCTGGAGGCAATTTTTCGCCGGGACGTAATGTCCCTTCAAGAATCAAAAACTCCAGTTGTTGCTCAATCACATCGGAGAGTTTTGGTTGGCGGATTTTACTGTAGGCCATTGTTCCTTGTCTCTACCATTCGCCCAGAGTCAATTGGTCTTACCAATTTCATGTTCGTGACGCTAAAGTAACAAAGTATTCACCTTATGTCCATACAGGTTTTGATTGAAATCAGGAAACCACGCACATTTTAACAATGTTACAGAAATGACGTTTCAAAGATGTAACCTTGCACAAATGACCCGTTTACCACGAAAGAGGCAGTTTTAACTTTCTTGAAACGATAATTAAGGCATGTGAACCGATTCAGTTAATAAATAAATGAATTTATATTCACATAAATTGCATAATTTATTAGTTTTACTTAAGAATGGTTACAGGCGGGTTACTGACAAATGGTTTCTTTTTCACCAGGTCGTCATTAGACCTTCATAAAGCAGATGCATTCCCCGGCGCTTACCACTATTCTGAGCCATACGAAAGGGATGGACGAAAATTCGCTTCAACATTTCGTAAACTAAAAACTACAAAAAATGGAATTTATCGCTTACACGCAAACGACAGCGTATACATAACAACCACACACGAGGTTTCATAATGGAAGGTCAACAGCACGGCGATCAGCTAAAGCGCGGCCTTAAGAACCGCCATATACAGCTTATCGCGCTGGGCGGTGCTATCGGGACTGGCCTGTTTCTGGGTAGCGCGTCAGTCATTCAGTCCGCGGGTCCGGGTATTATTCTGGGCTACGCCATTGCCGGTTTTATTGCATTTCTGATCATGCGTCAGCTCGGTGAAATGGTCGTGGAAGAGCCGGTTGCCGGTTCATTCAGCCATTTTGCCTACAAATATTGGGGGAGCTTTGCCGGTTTTGCTTCCGGCTGGAACTACTGGGTGCTCTATGTGCTGGTGGCCATGGCGGAACTGACCGCGGTGGGTAAATACATTCAGTTCTGGTGGCCTGAGATCCCAACGTGGGCTTCCGCTGCCGCCTTCTTCGTCATCATTAACGCCATTAACCTGACCAACGTAAAAGTGTTTGGGGAAATGGAGTTCTGGTTCGCCATCATTAAAGTCTTCGCTGTGGTCGCCATGATCGTCTTCGGCGGCTGGCTGCTGTTTAGCGGCAGCGCCGGCCCGCAAGCGACCGTGCGTAACCTGTGGGAACAGGGCGGCTTCCTGCCGCACGGTTTTACCGGACTGGTGATGATGATGGCTATCATTATGTTCTCTTTCGGCGGCCTGGAACTGGTGGGTATTACCGCCGCTGAAGCCGACAATCCGGAACAGAGCATTCCCAAAGCCACCAATCAGGTCATCTACCGCATTTTGATCTTCTATGTGGGCTCGCTGGCGGTACTGCTCTCGCTGCTGCCGTGGACGCGCGTAACGGCGGATACCAGCCCGTTTGTGCTGATCTTCCATGAACTGGGCGACACGTTTGTAGCCAATGCATTGAATATTGTGGTACTGACCGCTGCACTGTCGGTGTACAACAGCTGCGTTTACTGCAACAGCCGTATGCTGTTCGGTCTTGCGCAACAGGGTAACGCACCGAAAGCGTTGCTCTCTGTGGATAAACGCGGCGTGCCAGTGAACACCATTCTGGTCTCAGCGGTCGTGACGGCACTGTGCGTACTGATCAACTACCTGGCGCCTGAGTCAGCATTCGGTCTGTTGATGGCGCTGGTGGTATCCGCACTGGTGATCAACTGGGCGATGATCAGCCTCGCGCACATGCGTTTCCGCCGTGCGAAACAGCTGCAAGGTGTGACGCCGCGCTTCCCGGCGCTGTTCTACCCGTTAGGCAACTGGATCTGCCTGCTGTTTATGGCTGCGGTGCTGGTGATCATGCTGATGACCCCAGGTATGGCTATCTCGGTATGGCTGATCCCGGTATGGATTGTGGTTCTTGGCGTGGGTTACATGCTCAAACAGAAAAACGCTAAAGCCGTAAAAGCCCATTAATCCTTATCCTCTTACCCCTTTCCCGCCCGGGAGAGGGGTATTATCACTGTGTTACCTTCCTCACACTTTCTTTTACATAGCCATTTTGTCCATCACTGCGACCTTATCCTGCTGCGCAAAGTCAAATTTCCAGGCAAATAATTCTTCCACATCTCAATGGGAGAAGCGGCAATGGACAACAATAAGCTGTCTGTTAAAGAGAAGATTGGCTATGGCATGGGCGATGCCGGATGTAACATCATTTTTGGCGCCATCATGTTGTTTGTTAACTACTTCTACACGGATATCTTCGGCCTCGCCCCTGCACTGGTCGGGGTATTACTGCTGTCGATTCGTGTAATTGATGCGGTGACAGATCCTTTAATGGGTGCCCTCGCCGACCGTACGCAAAGTAAATATGGACGTTTTCGCCCATGGCTGCTGTGGATAGCTTTGCCGTATGCCGTTTTCAGCGTATTAATGTTCACCACCCCCGACTGGACCTATAACAGTAAGGTGATCTACGCGTTTATCACCTACTTCCTGCTGTCGTTGACCTATACCGCGATCAACATTCCCTACTGCTCCCTGGGCGGTGTGATCACCAACGATCCGAAAGAGCGCGTTGCCTGTCAGTCGTACCGTTTTGTGATGGTCGGTATCGCTACCCTGCTGCTCTCTTTGACGCTGCTGCCAATGGCAGAATGGTTCGGCGGTGCAGACAAAGCCAAAGGCTACCAGATGGCGATGACGGTGTTGGCATTCATTGGTATGTGTATGTTTTTGTTCTGCTTTGCCACCGTGCGGGAACGTATTCACCCGGCAGTTCCCACCAATGACGACCTGAAAAAGGACTTCAAAGACGTGTGGAAAAATGACCAGTGGGTGCGCATTTTGTTGCTGACGCTGTGTAACGTTTGCCCCGGCTTTATCCGCATGGCGGCAACCATGTACTACGTCACCTGGGTGATGGGAGAAAGCACCCATTTCGCTACTTTATTTATCAGCCTTGGCGTGGTGGGCATGATGTTCGGCAGTATGCTGGCGAAAGTGCTGACTGACCGCTGGTGCAAACTGAAAGTCTTCTTCTGGACCAATATCGTGCTGGCTATTTTCTCCTGCGCGTTCTACTTCTTTGACCCACACGCCACGACGCTGATTGTGGTGCTCTACTTCCTGCTGAATATCCTGCACCAGATCCCCTCACCGTTGCACTGGTCGTTAATGGCTGACGTGGACGATTACGGTGAATGGAAAACCGGGAAACGCATTACCGGCATCAGCTTCTCCGGTAACCTGTTCTTCCTGAAAGTGGGGCTGGCGATAGCCGGCGCAATGGTAGGCTTCCTGCTCTCGTGGTATGGCTACGACGCAGGCGCCAAACAGCAAAGCGACACGGCAATTAACGGCATCATGCTGCTCTTTACCGTGATCCCTGGCGTCGGTTACCTGATCACGGCAGGCGTCGTCCGTTTACTGAAAGTCGACCGCGAAACGATGAGACGGATTCAGGACGATCTGGAAAAACGCCGGATTAACTACCATGAACTGACCGAACGTCAGCATGTGCCGTCTGGTGACAACGTAAGGAAAGCATAATGCGCACCTGGCCAAACCCGTTTATTGAACAACGCGCTGACCCGTATATTCTCCGCCATGACAATGTTTACTACTTTATCGCCTCGGTGCCGGAGTATGACCGGCTGGAAATCCGCCGCGCCAGTACGCTGGAAGGGCTACGCCAGGCGGCCGGTGTGGTGGTATGGCGTAAACCGCAGACAGGGCCAATGAGCGAGCTTATCTGGGCACCGGAGCTGCATCATATTGATGGGAAATGGTATCTCTATTTTGCCGCCACATGGACGAAAGCGCTTGATGAGCTGAACATGTTCCGACATCGCATGTTCGTCCTGGAGTGTACCGACGCCGATCCGCTAACCGGTCGGTGGGTTGAGAAAGGTCAGGTAAAAACGCCGTTTGATACCTTCGCGCTGGACGCGACCACCTTTGTCCATCAGGGGAAACGCTGGTATCTGTGGGCGCAAAAAGCGCCGGATATTGCGGGTAATTCGAACCTCTATCTGGCGGAAATGGAAAATCCGTGGACCCTCAAAGGCGAACCGGTGATGTTAAGTAAACCGGAGTTCGACTGGGAGTGCAGGGGTTTTCTGGTGAATGAAGGCCCGGCGGTACTGTTCCACGGCGACAGGCTCTTTATCAGCTACTCCGCCAGTGCCACCGATGAAAATTATTGTATGGGACTGTTATGGATTGATATCGCGGCCAATCCACAGGATCCGGCCAACTGGCATAAAGCGCCGCAGCCGGTATTCAAAACCAGCTATGAAAACCATCAGTATGGCCCCGGGCATAACAGCTTTACACAGACGCCGGAAGGGGAAGATGTGCTGGTATACCACGCACGCAATTACACCGACATCGAAGGTGACCCGCTCTACGATCCAAACCGCCATACCCGCCTGAAGCTCGTTCGTTGGCAAGAAAATGGGATGCCTGACTTCGGCATCCCACCTGCGGACCATGCATGATACGACGGCGCGCTGACTACATCAGCGTGCCGTAAATGGTCAACAGTGCCACCACAACCACCAGCACCAGCGACGTTTTCTTCGCCATCGACACAGCCGCTTTTGGCGTTTCAACTTTATCCAGATGCGGCTCGCGCGCCAGTGAGAATTGCGCAAGGCGGGTCAGCACCTGATACTGCGATGTGTGGCGATCGCCAAGGGAGGCAAACCAGGCAGGCAAGGCTTTCTCGCCATGCCCCACCAGCGCGTACACCACCCCCGCCAGACGTACCGGCACCCAGTCCAGCACATGCAGGATCGCATCAATCCCGGATTGTTGACGCTCAGTTGGCGTCTGATAACGCGCCAGCCATGATTGCCAGGCGCGTAAAAAGGCATATCCCGCCAACAGCACCGGCCCACAGGAAGCCCCGACGATCAGCCAGAACAGCGGCGCAAGATAAAAACGGAAGTTGATCCATACGAGCGCGTTTTGCAGCTCGCGCAAAAAATCACGCTCATCACACCCCGGGGGCACACCGTGGATTAACGTCAATTCATTGGCCATCGCGTTATGGGCGTGGCTGTCGTTACGCGCCGCAGCTTTAAGATAGGCGTGGTAATGCAATCGGACTTTCCCTGCCCCAATGCACAACAGACTAATAAGGATCCACACCACCAGCAGCGGAACATTGAAAAACAATCCCGACAGTGCACGCAGGATCAAAAAGGTAACCAGCATCACCAGTGCCGCCATCAGCAGCGTTCTTAACATCGAATAGTGTGTTACCCGCCGGAACAGCCCTTCCAGACGGTGATCCAGTTGCCAGTGTTCTCCCAGTTTAAACAACCGTTCTGCTGCCAGCACCAGCAGCATGGTGAATAACGTCATGGCATCTCCTTTTCTGACAAACCGGCGACCAGCGCACGAAATCTCGCCCAGTCAAAAGCCGGTCCGGGATCCGTCTTGCGCACAGGGGCAATATCACTGTGCCCGGTCATATTGTCGGCAATCGACGGGTAAAGCTCAATCACCGTTCGTGTCACTTCCGCCAGTTGCCGATATTGCGCATCGGTATAGGGCAGCGTGTCCGTGCCTTCCAGCTCAATGCCAATCGAGAAATCATTACAGCGTTCCCGCCCCTGCCAGGATGAGACGCCTGCATGCCAGGCGCGTTTATCAAAAGGCACATATTGCACAACCTCGCCATCACGGCGGATCAGGCAATGTGCGGAAACACGCAGGTGAACAATCTCAGCAAAAAAGGGATGGGCGTTGGCATCCAGAGTGCCGGTAAACAGCGCATCTATCCACGGGCCACCAAACTCGCCGGGAGGCAGGCTAATATTATGTACCACCAGCAATGAAGGTTGCTCATCGTCCGGGCGGCAATCAAAATGGGGAGACGGTACATGCCGCGCTTCCACCAGCCAGCCCTTGCGTAGCTGCATAAGGAACTCCTTTTAGAGGATGGTGCTGAAACACGCTTCAGAGTAGCATGTTTGCGCTGTGTACCGTAATGGCATCCCCTAACAAGACATAGCCTAACTTTGTGATTCGTTACCTTTTTTGGAGTTTATCATGCCGCCTCGCCGCTATAACCCCGACCTTCGACGTGACGCACTGCTCAAACGTATCGAACTGGATATCCCTGTCGCCGTCGCCCAGGCATTGCGCGAAGATTTGGGCGGAGAAGTCGATGCGAATAATGACATTACCGCGCAATTGTTACCGCCAGAAAACCGCTCGCATGCGGTGATCATTACCCGCGAAGACGGCGTTTTTTGCGGAAAGCGTTGGGTAGAAGAAGTATTTATTCAACTGGCAGGCGATGATGTGACGCTTACCTGGCACGTTGCCGATGGCGACACTCTTCATGCCAATCAACCCTTATTCGAACTTGAGGGGCCGTCCCGGGTGTTACTGACGGGTGAACGCACCGCTCTCAATTTTGTGCAAACCCTGTCAGGCGTCGCCAGCGAAGTTCGCCGCTATGTCAAATTGCTGGACGGCACAAAAACAGAGTTGCTGGATACGCGTAAAACCCTGCCGGGCCTGCGCACAGCGCTAAAATATGCCGTCCTGTGCGGCGGTGGTGCCAATCACCGTCTTGGTCTTTCCGACGCCTTTCTGATCAAAGAAAACCACATTATTGCCGCGGGTTCCGTACGCCAGGCAGTGGAAAAAGCCTTCTGGCTGCATCCGGATGTGCCGGTAGAAGTGGAAGTAGAAACCCTCGAAGAACTCGACGATGCGCTCAAAGCGGGTGCCGATATCATCATGTTGGATAACTTCGATACCGACCAAATGCGTGAGGCCGTGAAGCGCACCAACGGCGAAGCACGGCTGGAAGTTTCCGGCAATGTGACGCAGGAAACCCTGCGTGAATTTGCTGAAACTGGCGTTGACTACATCTCTGTAGGCGCACTGACCAAACATGTGCGCGCCCTCGACCTGTCGATGCGTTTTCGCTAATCCCACTTGCATAACTAAACGGGCCGCAGGCCCGTTTTTTTGCGCCCTTCCTCTCAAACAATGTGTTGCGCTCTGCAAGCCTGTCAAAAAAGCAGGAAGGCGCTTTCCCGAAGTCCCTTTTGCACCTCGCCGTCCCCGTAACGTGCTGACAAAGTAGCGGCTCTACACAAGGAGCCAGAGATGAACAAACAACAAGGATTTACTTTAATCGAGCTGATGGTGGTAATCGGCATTATCGCCATCCTGAGCGCTATCGGCATTCCCGCTTATCAAAATTACCTGCGTAAAGCTGCACTGACTGACATGTTGCAAACCTTTGTTCCTTATCGCACCGCCATTGAGCTGTGTGCGTTGGAACGCGGCGGCATTGACAATTGTGATGCCAGCAACAATGGCATACCAGCCCCGACCACCACGCGTTACGTCGCCGCCATGAGCGTTGCAAAAGGCGTGGTCTCACTGACCGGACAGGAAAGCCTCAACGGACTCAGCGTAATCATGACGCCGCAATGGAGCGATGCCGAGGGTATGAAGGGATGGGCGCGAAGCTGTAATACAAATGCAGACAGCGCATTGCAACAGGCCTGCGAAGATGTTTTTCGCATCGGACGTCCGTAAGGAGCCGTGATGAAACACGATAAACTGATTGCGCTCTGTCAGCGTCATAACGCCGCATTGCTCAATTGCGCAGACGACGTTCTGACCATTGCCGTGGTGGATAATCCCAGCCCCATGTTAATGGAATCACTCAGCTTTGCCGTCCAGCAACGAGTCGATATCCGTTGCTGGACGCAAGATCAAATGGACAAGCATCAACAAATGGCAGTGCAAACTCACACCCCGGCACAGGGGGAAGAAAGCAGTGCCGCAGCGGAAATTCTCGATCAAACCCTGAAACAGGCGTTGATCTTACGGGCATCGGATATTCATTTCGAGCCCGGAGAAACCTGTTATGCCATACGGTTACGCGTCGACGGCGTTTTACACCCGCTCTCTCCCCTTTCCTGCGATTTAGCCGCAACGCTGACCGCAAGGCTGAAAGTGCTTGGCAATCTTGATATCGCCGAACGTCGCCTGCCGCAGGATGGACAGTTCAGTGTGGAACTCTCCGGGCAATCGATCTCATTTCGTATCGCAACGTTGCCTTGCAGACACGGTGAAAAAGTGGTGCTACGTCTGTTGCATCAGGTTAGTCAGGCCCTGGATCTGGCTGCACTCGGTATGACGGATGCTCAACTGGCACTCTTTACCGCAGCGTTGGCGCAACCTCAGGGGCTGTTGCTGGTGACAGGCCCGACCGGCAGCGGAAAAACCGTAACGCTCTACAGCGCGCTGCAAAAACGCAACAGACCGGAGGTCAACATTTGCAGCGTAGAAGATCCCATAGAGATCCCTCTGGATGGGCTGAATCAGACGCAAATCAATCCTCGCGCTGGGCTGACATTTCAGGGCGTACTACGCGCCCTGCTGCGCCAGGACCCGGACATTATTATGGTTGGTGAGATCCGTGATGGCGAAACAGCGGAGATTGCTATCAAAGCATCGCAAACCGGGCATCTGGTTTTATCGACATTGCACACAAACTCCACCAGCGAAACGCTGGTGCGTATCCAGCAAATGGGGGTGGCACGCTGGATGATCTCCTCGGCGCTATCACTGGTCATCGCCCAGCGGCTGGTACGTAAACTTTGCCCCCATTGCCGGAAACTGACCACGGAAAATACCCGACTCCCCGGCAACCTGTGGCCTCGACCGTTACCTCGCTGGCGCGCAGAAGGGTGTGATCGGTGCTATCACGGCTTTTATGGGCGAGTCGCCTTGTTTGAAGTGCTCCCCATTACCCGCGATGTCCGCCAGGCCATTACCAGTGGTCAAAGTGCGGCCGAAATCGAACAGTGCGCCCGTGCGGAGGGAATGACGACGCTGTTTCAGCATGGCTGCCTGGCGGTGGAACAAGGATTGACGACGCTGGAAGAGTTGGTGCGCATATTGGGTTTACCAAATGACGACTAAATACCTCTGGCAATGGTCCGGAATCGATAACGCAGGGGCATTACAACAGGGTGCGCACTGGAGCGAAAATCGTAATGCCGCAATGCAAACACTCTATCACCGGCAGATCCATCCCCTGACACTCAAGCGCAGGCCGGTAAGACGTTCACTGTGGCGTGCGGAACATGGCTGTACGCTCCTGCGCCAGCTTGCGACATTGTTGCAGGCGGGGCTCACCTTACCGGAAGGCTTGTTGTTGCTGGCACAGCAACATCCAGCCAGGCAATGGCAGGCATTGTTGCACCATCTGGCGCAGGCGCTGGAACAGGGAGAAACCTTTTCAACAGCGCTGCGCCAGTGGCCAGAAGTTTTTCCTCCACTCTGGGCAGCGATGGTCCATACCGGTGAGCTAACAGGAAAGCTGGATGAGTGCTGTTTTAAACTGGCCAGCCAGCAACAGGCACAGCGAGCGCTGGCGTTGAAAGTAAAAAAGGCGCTGCGTTATCCGCTCATTATTCTTTCTCTGACCGCGGCAATCGTGGTGGCAATGGTGTATCTGGTTCTGCCGGAGTTCTCGGCTATCTACCAGACGTTCAATACCCCCTTGCCTGCGCTGACGCGGGGAGTCATTGCCAGCGCTACACTGATGCAGCAAGGCGCTCTGCCATTATCAGCACTTACGTTGCTGGTGGTATGTACGATGACCTTGCTGCGCCGTCAGATGAAATGGCTGCACTACCGGCAGCGTCTGCTGCTCCGCTGCCCTGTTGTCGGTAAACTGGTGCGTGGACAACGGCTGAGTCAGATATTTACCGTGCTGTCACTCACACAACGTTCTGGAATCACCTTCTTGCAAGGGCTGGAAAATGTCAGGGATACCTTAACCTGCCCTTACTGGCGAGACGTGCTGCAACAGGCACACCAGGATATCACCCTCGGTGCGGCTATCTCTACGGCGCTGGCAAAAAGTGGCAACTTCACCCCGTTGTGTATTCAGTTGATCCATACCGGGGAGATCTCCGGGGCGCTGGATACCATGCTGGAGAATCTGGCGCGGCATCATAGTGAACAGACGCAGCATCAGGCAGATGAGCTGGCTTCCGTATTAGAACCGCTGCTACTGGTGGTGACGGGATTAATTATTGGCATGCTGGTGGTAGCCATGTACCTGCCTATCTTTCATCTTGGCGATGCGATGGGCGGTACAGGTTAATGCAGGCGCAGCACAGTGCGCCTGCAACCCCATTACAGGCTGTTGAAAACGCGGTTTTCCTGTTCCTGAACGCGGATAAAGGTCGTGCGTTTGGTCAGCTCTTTCAGGCGGGAAGCACCGACATATGTACAGGCTGAGCGCAGGCCGCCAAGAACATCACGCGCGGTGTTCTCCACCGGGCCGCGTAACGCGAGTTTGACGGTTTTGCCTTCCGCCGCACGGTAACCTGCAACGCCGCCAACGTGGCGATTCATTGCAGACTCTGAACTCATGCCGTAGAACAGCATGAATTTCTCGCCGTTTTCCTCCACGATGGCGCCGCCACTCTCTTCATGGCCCGCCAGCATACCGCCGAGCATCACAAAGTCTGCGCCGCCGCCAAACGCTTTTGCTACATCACCCGGTACCGTGCAGCCGCCATCGCTGACAATCTGTCCGCCAAGGCCATGCGCGGCATCGGCACATTCGATCACTGCGGATAATTGCGGGTAGCCGACCCCGGTTTTGACACGTGTGGTGCACACTGAGCCCGGACCAATGCCAACTTTGACAATATCCGCACCGGAAAGGATCAGCTCTTCACACATTTCACCGGTCACAACGTTACCCGCGCAGATAGTTTTATCCGGCCAGGCCTCACGTGCTTTGGCAACGAATTGCACAAAGTGCTCAGAGTATCCGTTCGCCACGTCGATACAGACAAAATTCAGCGACGGATGCAACGCAAGGATCTGCTTTGTCTTGTCGAAATCGGCGTCTGATGTCCCGGTTGAAACCATGACATGACGCAGTACGTCAGCCGGTTCACGCTGGATAAAGGCTTTCCAGTCTTCAACGGAATAGTGTTTATGCACGGCGGTAAGGATGTCGAACGAAGCCAGCGCTTTCGCCATTGCAAAGGTGCCAACGGTATCCATATTAGCGGCAATAACCGGTACGCCAGACCAGCGCATTCCTGAATGTTTGAAGGTAAATTCGCGCTCCAGCTCAACATCGGAACGGCTTTTAAGGGTGGAACGTTTAGGACGGATAAGAACGTCTTTGAAACCTAACTTCAGATCTTCTTCAATACGCATGTGCGGATTCCTGGGGTTAATGGCGAAAGTACAAACTCACAACTCCAGTGACGCTATCATACGCGCTAATAAGGGCCGCGCAAGACTGCGAAATTCTCTTTTTTTACGCTACAATCCTATAAATTTACCTGGTGAACAGGCAAGATTAGGCGAACGGGTTTTAATGTCGTTTGGTTAAATCACAACCTGTTGATTAAGCTCGTAAACATATTTAATCTTTTGCGTTTTCCCGTATTCAGGACGGTCGCGAAAAATAGTATTGCGGGCAGAATAAAGATCGCAGATTGTGATATGCGACAGACTATTTTGGGATTAGGCGTAATGGGGTATACGGTTGCATTAACCGGCGGTATTGGCAGCGGTAAAAGCACCGTCGCGAATGCCTTCGCAGCGCTTGGCGTTAATGTTGTCGACGCGGATATTATCGCCCGTCAGGTAGTGGAACCTGGCTCTCATGCATTAAGCGCTATTGCGGAACATTTTGGCGCTGACATGATCCTCGCGGATGGCTCGCTCAATCGACGTTTATTACGCGAGCGTATTTTCGCTTCTCCGGCGGATAAACGTTGGCTGGATGAGTTACTCCATCCGCTTATTCACCAGCAAACACAGAGTAAGATTGCCCAGGCGACATCACCTTATGTGTTGTGGGTCGTGCCGTTGCTGGTGGAAAATCAGCTGCATCACAAAGCCGATCGGGTTTTGGTTATTGACGTCTTACCAGAAACACAGATTTCACGCACCATGCAGCGTGATGGCGTCAGCCGCGAACATGCTAAAAATATTCTCGCGGCCCAGGCCACTCGCGAAGCGCGACTTGCCGTCGCGGATGATGTTATTGACAATAATGGCGCACCGGATGCGATAGCATCGGATGTTGCCCGCCTGCACACCGCATATCTGGCGTATGCCCGGCAGGCCGTTTCACAGGAAAAACCGTAATGCACACCCACATCCTTTTTGAACATCCGCTTAACGAAAAGATGCGTACCTGGTTGCGTGTCGAGTTTTTACTGCAACAGCTTTCTGTCCATTTACCGCTGAGTGACCATGCCGATGCGTTACACTTTTTCCGTAACATTGGGGATTTACTGGATGTGTTTGAACGCGGTGATACCCGCACCGAGCTTCTGAAAGAGCTGGAGCGCCAGCAGCGTAAATTACAGGCATGGAGTGATGTTCCCGGTGTGGATCTGAGCCGAATTGAAGCTGTCCGCCAGCAATTAAAAGCAAGCGGAGCCGTTCTGATGAGTGCACCGCGTATTGGCCAACAATTGCGCGAAGACCGTCTGATAGGTCTGGTACGCCAGCGTCTGAGTATTCCCGGTGGATGCTGCAGCTTCGATTTGCCGACGCTGCATATGTGGCTGCACCTGCCGCAGGAAATGCGGGATGCGCAAATCGCGGTCTGGCTGGACAGCCTGACGCCGCTGACGCAAACCCTGACGTTGATCCTCGATTTGATCCGCAATGCCGCACCGTTCCGCCGTCAGACCAGCCTGAACGGTTTTTATCAGGATAACGGCGATGACGCCGATTTGTTGCGTCTGCAATTGTCCCTGGAAGAGCAGCTATACCCGCAAATTTCCGGCCATAAGAGCCGCTTCGCCATTCGCTTTATGCCGCTGGACAGCGAGCATGGTGTGGTTCCCGAGCGTCTCGATTTTGAACTGGCCTGCTGTTAAGGAGTGAAAATGTCTGAAGAAATCACCGTAAACTGCCCAACGTGCGGAAAGCTTGTTGTCTGGGGAGAGAGCAGCCCGTTTCGCCCGTTCTGCTCGAAACGTTGCCAGTTGATTGATTTGGGCGAGTGGGCAGCAGAAGAGAAACGTATCCCCAGCGAGGGCAATCTGTCGGACAGCGACGACTGGAGTGAAGAACAGCACTAAGCACTGTTGCCTGCTGGCGCTTGCCTGGCAGGCAACATCAGGGTCAGCCAGCCAGTAGCCTGGCTATCACCGGCTCGTTTGCCGGGGGAAATTTGTCAGCATCAAGGGAGTGTTGTGCAACCCAGTGACCCGGCTGTCCCTCTTTACCCCATGGCTCTCCTTCCCAGCTTTCCACCAACCAGAACCACAGGGTGATGTGGCGATCGGGGAACTGATATTCCAGCTTATCAAACAGTTCGGCCTGAAGTGGCGTAATACCGACTTCCTCCTGAAGTTCGCGGATCATTGCCTGCTCCGGCGTTTCACCCGCTTCAATTTTTCCGCCAGGAAATTCCCATTTATTCGCCATATGCGCATCGGCAGCGCGCTGCGTAATAAAAATTTCCCCTTGCGGGTTACGAATGATCCCAACAGCGATGTTCAGTATTTTCATGATGCAGACTCCATAAAAAAGGCGCAGAGTTCTGCGCCTTTTTATTATTTTCAATGCGTTATGCCAGACGGCCGTGGCACTGTTTATATTTTTTACCGGAACCGCAAGGGCAAGGATCATTACGCCCCACTTTGCGTTCGCCCGTCTGCGCGGCAAGTGCGGCGGCAGCTTCAGTCTCATCATCCTGATGACTTAACTGTTGCATTTGCGCCAGACGCTCGGCTTCCTGACGGCGCTGCAGTTCCATGGCCTCGACTTCCTCCGGCATCCGCACCTGGACTTTGCTGAGCGTACTGATCACTTCATATTTCAGTGACTCCAACATCGCGGCGAACATCGCGAAGGACTCGCGTTTATATTCCTGCTTCGGATCTTTTTGCGCGTAGCCGCGCAGGTGGATGCCCTGACGCAGATAATCCATCGCGGCCAGGTGCTCTTTCCACAGCGAATCCAGCGTTTGCAGCATCACGCCTTTCTCGAAGTGACGCATCATTTCAGCGCCAACCACCTCTTCTTTACGCTGATAGGTTTCAATGGCGCTTTGTAGGATACGCTCACGCAGCGTCTCTTCGTGCAGATCCGGTTCTTTATCCAGCCAGTCAGCGATAGGCAGGTCGAGATCGAAATCATTTTTGAGGCGTTCCTGCAGGCCAGGAACATCCCACATTTCTTCGAGCGACTGCGGTGGAATATGACCATCGATGGTGGCTTTGAAAACATCTTCACGAATGCTGGCGATGGTTTCACTGACATCGGTTACATCCAGCAGTTCGTTACGCTGGGTGTAAATTGCACGACGCTGGTCGTTAGCAACATCGTCATATTCCAGCAGTTGCTTACGAATATCGAAGTTACGGCTTTCCACCTTGCGCTGCGCATTAGCAATGGCCTTAGTAACCCACGGATGCTCAATCGCTTCGCCCGGTTTCATCCCCAGTTTACGCATCATGCCAGAGACACGATCGGAGGCGAAAATACGCATCAAGGCATCTTCCATCGAAAGATAGAAACGGGAGGAACCCGCATCCCCCTGACGGCCAGAACGACCGCGCAACTGGTTATCAATACGACGAGACTCATGACGCTCAGTACCAATAATGTGTAAACCACCAGAAGCCAGTACCGCATCATGGCGCACCTGCCAGTCGGCTTTCACTTTGGCGATTTGCTCTGCGGTTGGCTCTTCGATTTCAGCCAGTTCCGCCTGCCAGCTTCCGCCCAGCACAATATCGGTACCACGACCTGCCATGTTGGTGGCAATGGTGACAGCGCCAGGGTAACCCGCCTGCGCCACAATATCCGCCTCTTTGGCGTGGAATTTGGCGTTCAGAACGTTGTGCTTGATGCCCGCTTTGGTCAACTCATGGGAAACCACTTCGGACTTCTCAATCGAGATCGTACCAACCAGCACTGGCTGGCCATTTTGGGTGCGTTCTTTAATGTCTTCGATGATGGCCTGGATTTTTTCCGCTTCGGTCATATAGACCAGATCCGCCATATCTTTACGGATCATCGGACGGTTGGTGGGGACCACCACGGTATCGAGTTTATAAATCGAACTAAATTCAAACGCTTCGGTATCTGCTGTACCGGTCATACCCGCCAGTTTTTCATACAAACGGAAGTAGTTCTGGAAGGTAATGGACGCCAGCGTCTGGTTTTCGTTCTGGATATCCACACCTTCTTTCGCTTCCACCGCCTGATGCAGACCATCAGACCAGCGACGCCCCTGCATGGTACGGCCGGTGTGTTCGTCGACGATAATGACTTCGCCGTCTTTCACAATGTAATCCACATCGCGGGTGAACAATGCGTGTGCACGCAGTGCCGCAGTAACGTGGTGCATCAGCATGATGTTGGCAGGAGAGTACAGTGACTCGCCTTCGTCCATGATGCCTTCTTTGACCAGCAGCTCTTCAATCAGCACCAGACCGCGTTCGGTCAGTGTAACCTGACGCGCTTTTTCATCTACAGAGAAATGGCCTTCACCCTGGAAAGTGTCAGAGTCTTCTTTTTCCTGACGAACCAGATGCGGGATGATTTTATTGACTTTTTTGTACAGCTCGGAGCTGTCTTCTGCCGGACCGGAAATGATCAGCGGGGTACGCGCTTCATCGATAAGGATGGAGTCCACCTCATCCACCAGCGCATAGTGCAGTTTACGTTGCACACGCTCTTCAGGGCTGAATGCCATGTTATCGCGCAGGTAGTCAAAGCCGTATTCGTTGTTGGTACCGTAGGTGATATCGGCAGCATAGGCTTCACGTTTGGCAACAGCAGGCATGTTCGGCAGGTTGATACCCACGCTCATACCCAGGAATTCAAACAATGGGCGGTTGTTCTCAGCGTCACGCTGAGCCAGATAGTCGTTGACGGTAACCACATGGACACCTTTGCCACTCAGGGCATTAAGGTAAGCTGGCAGGGTTGCCGTCAGGGTTTTACCTTCACCGGTACGCATCTCTGCGATGCAACGCTCGTTGAGAACCATGCCGCCCAGCAGCTGCACATCGAAGTGACGCATGCCAAAAACACGTTTACTTGCTTCGCGCACCACGGCGAAAGCTTCCGGGATCAGGCTCTCAACGCTTTCGCCTTTTTCCAGGCGCGCACGGAATTCTGCGGTTTTGGCTTTCAGCTCATCATCGCTGAGCTTTTCCATTTCCGGTTCCATGGCATTGATTTGGGCCACGACTTTACGCATACGGCGCAGTGTACGATCGTTACGACTACCGAAAACTTTAGTTAATAATTTGATAAGCATAATAAAAATCTCAAACGCCCCGCTCTGCGGAGCTAAAAAAATGAATAAAGGACTCTTTTTTTAGCTGAGGCGATGAGGGCCGGCACGAATACCCTGCACCTGACCTAACCAGGTGGAGATACGGAACGTGACGTCAGGTATAGCGGCTGTCTGGATTGCCAGGTGAACAATCGCCGGCGGTTTGCCTTCCTGATTCAGTAACGCGCTGAGCGTATCTAATAAAGCGAGATGGTGGGCCTGAATCGGCAGTGGCTCTTCCGTTGCAACCGGCAGTGTTTGAGGTGCCATGGCAAACGAAAGATGACGAATAACGGTGCGGATGGCATGTTGATGCCAGTAATCGACAGTAAAATTAGGACGGCGATTAGCTTCCAGCAGAGCAAGACTGGTGAAATTAACCCTGCCGGTGCTGTCGTGATTACGGGTGGTTTCACGTGGGGTTTGCGTGGGCTCGGCGCTACCAGCAAGCGCAGGCAAGCCAAGGCTCGCCGCGACCATCCCTAATAAGAGATGCGGCCAAAAATAGCGTCTACCAAATTGTCGCCAGCGCGTCAGTATTCCGCTCACTTGCTCCACCCAAAAATAACGCTTACCCGAATTAGCTTCTGTATGTGTCCTTTTGCGCACGGATTTTACCACTAAAGCCGCCTGTACCGCAGCAGTATTCCGGTGCCTGACGGATAAAAGTGGTTACGAAAACAGCGATCGCGCCGCAAGAGTTCTGATCAGAATGGAAGGGAATCAAAAGAGGGGTGTTGATAGCATACAAATAAAAACGACTGGTCTCCCTGACCGGAGAGAGTGCCAGGTTAACCAGTCGATTTTTGCAGTTATGGCGTTATGCCAGAACCGTAGACGGGGCTTTGAACGCCAGCGGCAATTCTGCTTCGTCTTCGAAAGTCACATATTCCCAGGCTTCCTGTTTTGCCAGAACAGCCTGCAACAGTTTGTTGTTCAGTGCATGACCGGATTTATACGCCGTAAACGCACCAATGATGTTGTGACCACACATGAACAGGTCGCCAATTGCATCCAGCATTTTGTGGCGAACAAATTCATCTTCGAAACGCAGACCGTCTTCGTTCAATACGCGATAATCGTCAACTACGATGGCACAATCGAAGCTACCGCCCAGGCACAATCCACGGGACTGGAGGTATTCGATATCACGCATGAAACCGAAGGTGCGCGCGCGGCTAATCTGGCGCATAAATGCGTCGGCAGAGAAGTTCATCGCGTAGCGCTGCGTGCTTGCATCAATCGCCGGGTGATTGAAGTCGATGGTAAAATCGAGAGAAAAACCATTGTGCGGTTTAAACTCAGCCCATTTATCGCCGTCTTCAACACGTACGGTGTTTTTGATGCGCACAAATTTCTTGGCGCTGTTCAGCTCTTCGATCCCTGCATCCAGCAGCAAGTAGACGAACGGTGCAGCACTGCCATCCATAATCGGAATTTCCGGCGCATCGACTTCAACAACAATATTGTCGATACCCAGCCCCGCCAGAGCAGCATTCAGATGCTCGACGGTCGAAATCCGCACGTCATGCTCGTTGACCAGACAAGTACAGAGCATAGTATCACGCACAGATTTAGCATCAGCCGGAAAGTCTACCGGTGGATTCAAGTCAGTGCGACGATAGATGACCCCGGTATTTGCCGGCGCAGGGCGCAACGTCAGGGTGACTTTCTTGCCGGTATGCAAACCGACACCAGTCGCCTGAACGATACGTTTAAGTGTCCTTTGTTTGATCATCGTTTAATCTCGCCTAATTACCAATCCAACCAAAGTGTATAACACAATCGGTGGGCCAGTTTAGCACAAAGAGCGAAGAAGCCCAACTTCCAGCAAATTCTTAGTCCGCTTGCTTACGCAGAAACGCTGGAATATCCAGATAATCCGGCTCTTTAGTGGTCTGCGGCGCATTGTCATTTACCACTTTCGCGGATTTCTGCTCCTGCTGCATCGGCTGCATGCCGTGCTGCTGGTAACGATCCATCACAGGCTGTTGCGCTTGTTTGTTTGTCACCAGCGTGATTTCCGGACGTTTGTCCATACCGATACCGGTCGCAACCACAGTCACGCGCAGTTCGTCGTTCATATCCGGATCAAGAGAAGTACCGATAACCACAGTCGCATTATCCGAAGCAAAGGCACGGATAGTATTACCCACAGTTTCGAACTCATCCAGACGCAGGTCAAAGCCCGCGGTGATGTTAACCAACACGCCACGCGCGCCAGACAGGTCGATATCTTCCAGCAGAGGGCTGGAAATCGCCATTTCGGCGGCTTCTTCCGCACGGTCTTCACCGCTGGCAACGCCGGAGCCCATCATCGCATAGCCCATTTCGGACATCACTGTACGCACGTCTGCAAAGTCAACGTTCATCAGACCCGGACGCGTAATCAGCTCTGCGATACCCTGCACCGCACCTTTCAGCACGTCATTAGCGGCACCGAAAGCATCCAGCAGAGAAATGCCACGACCCAGCACTTTCAGCAGCTTATCGTTCGGAATAGTGATCAGCGAGTCAACATGCTTCGACAGTTCAGTAATACCCTGCTCCGCGAATGCCATACGCTTCTTGCCTTCGAAGTTGAAAGGCTTGGTCACCACAGCAACGGTCAGGATACCCAGATCTTTTGCCACTTCGGCGACAACGGGCGCGGCACCAGTACCGGTCCCGCCGCCCATGCCCGCAGCGATAAAGACCATATCAGCGCCTTCCAGTGCAGCGCGCAGCGCTTCACGGTCTTCTTCTGCCGCGTTACGGCCAACTTCAGGGTTTGCCCCAGCGCCCAGACCTTTGGTGATACCACCACCGATCTGGATGGTTTGACCTACCGCCGTTTTACGCAACGCCTGCGCGTCGGTATTCACTGCGAAGAATTCAACACCCTCAATGCGCTCGCGCACCATATGTTCCACGGCATTACCGCCGCCGCCACCGACGCCGATGACTTTAATCACCGCGTCGTTGGTTAATTCCATTGGTTCAAACATAGTTTCTCTCCGTCTTGTGCCTGTCGCCTGAGACCGTTAATTTTCGGCGGTCTCTGAAAAAAATTAAAACTCTTTTCGCAGCCAGCTATTGATTCTTTTGAACCACGAGCCAACTGACACACGTTTTTCTACTTCCGCTTCACCACTCAAATGGGTCTCTTTCCCGTAATGAAGCAGCCCAACCGCCGTTGAATAGTAAGGCTCCTGGGCATAATCGGTTAAGCCAGTAATATTGAGCGGCGCACCAATACGCACCTGCGTATGGAATACGCGCTGCGCGCAGGCCGCCAGCCCTTCAATTTGCGCCGCACCGCCGGTCAATACAATCCCCGCCGCCAGGTGATGTTTCACCCCTTGCTGGCGAAGCTGTTCTTGCAACTGTAAAATTTCGTCGTTCACCAGATTGAGCAGTTCGGTATAGCGCGGTTCAATAACATCCGCTAACGTCTGACGCTGCAGACTACGCGGCGGACGTCCGCCCACGCTCGGCACCTCAACGCTCTCATCTTTACCCACCAGCGAACCCAGCGCGCAACCATGACGAACCTTGATCGCTTCTGCATCGCTTGGCGGTGTACCGAAAGCGTAAGCAATATCGCTGGTAACCACATTCCCTGCGTAAGGGATCACTTTGGTATGACGCAGCGCACCGCCAGTGTAGACCGCCATGTCCATTGTACCACCGCCGATATCAACAACGCAGACCCCCAATTCACGCTCATCTTCCGTTAACACGGAGTAGCTGGAAGCCAGTCCTGCGAAAATAAGTTGGTCAACTTTTAATCCACATCGTTCAACCGCTTTCACGATGTTTTTCGCCATGTCGTTGTGGCAAGTAATCAAATGCACCTTTGCTTGCATACGTACGCCAGACAGACCTACCGGGTTTTTGATGCCTTCCTGGTAGTCAATGGCATACTCTTGCGGAATGACATGCAAAACGCGGTGTTCATCACGTACACGTACCGACTTAGCGGTATGCACCACGTTTTCAACGTCTTCCTGCGTCACTTCTTCTTCTGAAATCGGCACCATACCAATTTCATTCTGGCAACTAATATGTTTCCCCGACAGCGCAAGGTAGACCGAGGAAATCTGGCAATCGGCCATCAGTTCAGCCTGATCGATGGCACGTTGCACGCACTTCACCACCGACTCCAAATCGTTTACGCCACCTTTGTCCATCCCACGGGACGGGCAACTTCCCACGCCAATGATATTCACAATGCCATCGGGCAGAACTTCCCCTACTAAAGCGGCTACCTTCGCGGTGCCAATCTCCAGTCCAACTACCAGTTTTCTGTCCGTCGCCTTGATCATTGTTGCTCTGCCTGTGCCTGATTCTGTTGTGCCTGATTTTGCTGCTGATTCGGTTCCTGAACAGGGGCCGCTTTCCAGCCTACAGCCGCGCCTGAGTCATAGCGTAAATCCACGTAGCTTATCTCTTTGCCATCCGTTTGCGCCTGCTGCTGAAGAACCGGGTAGAGTTCAACAAAGCGTGCCAGCCGTTTCATCGTATCGCCACGGCCCAGGTTAAGCTTGATGTCATTATTCAGCGTTAACTGCCATGAACGCCGTGCGGTCATCGCCGCTTCTTTCAACGTGAACTTATCCTTTGCCAGCACTTGTCCCATATCGCGGTAGCCCTGTAAAACTTCGCTTTCGCTGCCTTCGGGACCGTACAACATCGGTAAAACTTGTTTACTGGTTCGTTCGGCCGGCACGCTGAAAGAATTGCCGTCCACATCAACCATATGCTGATCATTCCACCGTGCTATGGGTACATATTCAACCAGATGAATCTTCAATTCGTCCGGCCACTGCTTGCGAACGCTTGCCTGTTTTATCCAGGGCAGACGCTCTATCTGGCTCTGAATAATGTTTACGTCTTGCGTCATAAAGGTGCCTGGCGCGCCCAACGCCAGAATCGTCTGGCGAATATCATCATTGCGCGTGTAATGGCGATCGCCCGTCACTACCAGTTTCGACAATGGCAACCGCTGCGCATCGTCCATCCAGCCCAGCACCACCCAGCCGCTAACAAACACGGTGCACAGCACCGCCAGCAGGAACACAATGCCTGCAAGACGCGTTCCATTGTTCCGTCGGGAAGCCGATAGCGCTTCCTCGTCACGGTTTCGCGTGTTCAGCGCAGCCTGAGACATATCACTCCGCCAGATCCAGAATGCGAACCACAAGTTGCGAGAAGGTCAGCCCAGCCTGTCGCGCCGCCATCGGCACCAGGCTATGACTTGTCATCCCCGGCGAGGTGTTCGCTTCCAGCAAGTAAAACTGACCGTCGCCATCCAGCATCGCATCAATTCGCCCCCACCCGCGACAACCTAAAACACGCCAGGCTTTAAGCACCAGGGACTGTAAAACCGCTTCACGCTCCTCTTCCAGACCTGATGGGCAGAAATATTTCGTCTCATCAGAGAGATACTTCGCCTCATAATCATAGAAGATTCCCGCCGGTTGAATGCGGATCGACGGTAAAATTTCATTTCCGAGTATCGCCACGGTAAATTCGGGTCCACTCAGCCATTTTTCGATCAGAACGTCATCATCATGTTGAAATGCAAGCGCTAAAGCTGCATGCAAATCATCACTGTTGTCGACTTTGGACATTCCAACGCTGGAGCCTTCGCGGCTGGGCTTGACAATAACGGGTAACCCCAGTTGGTCAATGCGTTGAATATCATCATTTTTTAGGCCTATTTCGAACGCATCACGCGTGATGTCAACAGAAGGCGCAACCGGCAGCCCCGCCCCTTGCCACAGCAGCTTGCTGCGTAATTTATCCATCGAAATCGCCGATGCCATCACGCCGCTACCGGTATAGGCCACACCGGTCAGTTCCAGTAACCCCTGCAGCGTACCGTCTTCACCACCGCGACCATGCAACGCGATAAACGCTTTGCTATAGCCCATCTCTTTCAGGCGAGTGACATCGACATCGCGCGGATCAACACCATGCGCATCCACGCCGCCTTCACGTAAGCCGCTAATTACCGCAGCACCGGAATTGAGCGAAACCTCACGCTCCGCGGAGGTGCCGCCGAGCAAAACAGCGACTTTCTCAGCCATTACTCTCCTCCGGGGTCTGCGGCTTCAGTTTACTCTCCGCCAGACTACGGGCGATTTTGCCGATATTGCCGGCGCCCTGGATCAGGATCAGATCGTTACCCGTCAGCACCGGTGCCAGCATTGCCGCAACCTGGCTTGGATCAGATACCAGAATCGGATCGATCTTGCCGCGACCACGAATCGTACGGCACAGCGAACGGCTATCCGCACCCGGGATCGCCGCTTCACCCGCCGGATACACTTCCAGCATCAGCAGCGCATCGACCTGTGTCAGCACATTGGCAAAGTCGTCATACAGATCGCGGGTACGGGTATAACGATGAGGCTGAAATACCATCACCAGTTTTTTATCCGGCCAGCCCGCACGCGCTGCTTTAATGGTGGCATCCACTTCGGTCGGGTGATGGCCATAGTCGTCAACCAGCATGGCGGTACCCGGTTTGCCATTCACACCTTCCAGCGGGAATTCACCCAGGAAGTCGAAACGACGCCCGGTTCCCTGGAAACTTTCCAGTGCACGCAGAATAGCCTCGTCTTCAATACCTTCTTCTGTCGCCACGGCAACTGCGGCGGCGGCATTCAGGGCGTTGTGACGGCCCGGCGCATTTAGCGTTACACGCAGTTCCGGCTTATCCTGACGCACCAGCGTAAAGTGCCCCTGCGGCCCAATCTGGCGATAATTCTCAACGCGAACATCCGCATCGTCGCTAAAACCGTAGGTCGTTGTCTGGCGGCCCACGCGCGGCAGCAGTTCACGGATCACCGGGTCATCAACACACATCACTGCACGGCCATAGAACGGCAGGTTGTGCAGGAAGTTGATAAACGTCGTTTTCAAATTTTCAAAGTCGCCCTGGTAGGTATCCATATGGTCGGCTTCGATATTAGTGACAATGGCCACCATCGGTTGTAAATGCAGGAAAGAGGCATCGCTCTCATCTGCTTCGGCAATCAAATAACGGCTGTGACCCAGGCGCGCATGTACCCCGGCGGCTTTTACCAGCCCACCGTTGACGAACGTTGGGTCCAGACCCGCTTCTGCGTAAATACTTGCCACCATCGCAGTGGTGGTGGTTTTACCGTGCGTCCCGGCAATGGCGATACCATGACGAAAACGCATTAACTCCGCCAGCATCTCCGCACGGCGGATCACTGGAATACGCGCCTCGTGTGCAGCAACGATCTCCGGGTTATCGGAAGAGATGGCGCTGGAGACGACCACAACGCTGGCATCACTCACGTTTTCCGGGCGGTGATTGAAATAAATAGTGGCGCCAAGTGACGTCAACTGTTGCGTTACCGGGTTCGGGGCCAGATCGGAACCGCTGATCTGATAGCCTTCGTTGGCCAGGACTTCGGCAATACCACCCATGCCGGCACCGCCAATGCCAACGAAGTGAATGTGCCGGACGCGACGCATCTCGGGCACGATTGAACGCAGTTTCGCCAGTTCTTGTGTATTCATTCTCTAAACGCCATCGACTACTTCAAATTCGCGCGGCGCAACAGGCGCCGCCAGTATTTAGGCCTGTGCTGCCAGGCTCACTTCATGCGCCACTCGTTCGGTGGCATCCGGAATGGCCGCCGCACGCGCGCGCTCTGCCATATCCAGTAATGCTTCGCGGTTCCAGCTTGCGAGGATCGCCGCCACCGCGTCAGCGGTGAATTGCGGTTGTTCCAGAATCTTCGCCGCACCGGCTTTTTCCAGCGGCAGCGCATTCCAGTATTGCTGCCGATCTTTATGCTGGAACGGCACAAACAACGCCGGTAAACCCGCAGCAGCAATTTCACTGACCGTCAGCGCACCGGAACGGCAAACCACCACATCCGCCCACGCGTAGGCTTGCGCCATATCGTCAATAAATTCCGTTACTTTATGCTGAGGCGCCCCGGCAGAGGCGTAAGCCTGCTCAACCTCCTGCTGTGCGCCCTTACCGCTCTGATGCCAGAGGGTCACCGATTCACCCAGCTTTGCCGCCACCTGCGGCATGGTCTGATTCAGTACACGCGCACCTTGCGAGCCGCCGACAACCAGTACACGCACCGGACCATCTCGCCCCGGTAAACGCTGCTGCGGCAACGGAAGCGCCAACACATCAACGCGAACCGGATTCCCCACCACTTCCGCTTTCGGGAAAGCGCCAGGAAATGCCTGCATCACCTTGGTGGCAATTTTCGCAAGCCATTTGTTGGTCAAACCGGCAATGCCGTTTTGCTCATGCAGCACCACCGGGATCCCCAGCGACCAGGCCGCCAGGCCGCCAGGGCCTGAAACATAACCGCCCATCCCCAGCACTACGTCGGGTTTAAAGCGCTGCATAATCGCGCGCGCCTGACACCAGGCGTTGAAAATACGTACCGGCGCCAGCAATTGCGCCTTGATCCCTTTGCCACGCAGGCCAGAGATACGGATAAAGTCGATCTCGATCCCATGTTTAGGCACCAGATCGGCCTCCATGCGATCCGCGGTTCCAAGCCAGCGTACTTGCCAGCCCTGATCCATTAAATGGTGCGCGACCGCAAGCCCGGGGAAAACATGCCCGCCGGTGCCGCCTGCCATCACCATTAACCGCTTCGGTTGACCACTCATCGCAAACCTCGTGTAAACGCCTGGGCTTTTTCCAGACGCGTTTCATAATCTATTCGCAGCAACAGCGTAATCGCCATCGACATAATTAATAAGCTGGAACCGCCATAGCTGATCAGCGGCAATGTTAACCCTTTGGTCGGCAGCATACCTGCGGCCGCACCTACGTTAACCAGAGCCTGGAAGCTAAACCAGATACCAATAGAGCACGCCAGAAAACCCGAGAAACGGTGGTCGATATCCAGCGCTTTACGCCCGATGGACATGGCGCGGAAAGCGACGAAGAATACCATTAAAAGTGCCAGCACCACACCGATATAACCGAGCTCTTCGCCGATAATGGAGAAGATGAAGTCGGTATGCGCTTCCGGTAAGTACTCCAGTTTCTGTATCGAATTGCCCAGCCCTTGCCCCCACAGTTCGCCGCGACCAAACGCCATCAACGACTGGGTTAACTGATAACCACTACCAAACGGATCTTCCCACGGGTTCCAGAACGACGTCACGCGGCGGATACGATACGGTTCTGCAAGGATCAACAGCACTACTGCCGAAATACCCATACCGATAATGGCGATAAACTGCCACAACTTCGCCCCTGCCAGGAACAGCATCGCCAGCGTCGTAATAAACAGCACCACCACAGTACCCAAGTCCGGCTGCGCCAGCAGTAATACTGCCAGCACGAGGATCACCCCCATCGGTTTGAGGAAGCCGCGCAGGTTGTTACGCACTTCATCGACTTTACGCACGAGGTAGTTCGCCAGATAACAGAACAGCGACAGCTTGGTGAACTCCGCAGGCTGAAAACGCATCAAACCAAGATCGATCCAGCGCGACGCACCGTTAATCGAGCTTCCCACAACCAGCACCACCAGCAACATAATGATCGCCGCGATCAGCATCACAGAGCTGTACTTCTGCCAGAACTCCATCGGTAACCGCAACGTGATGATCGCCGAGCAAAATGCAAGAAACAGGTACAACGCATGGCGTTTCGCAAAGAAAAAGGGATCGTTAGTGAGACGTTGCCCCACCGGCATTGACGCCGAGGTCACCATCACAAAACCGATAGCCGCCAGGCCCAGGGTCAACCACAGCAACGTGCGGTCATACATCACCAGGCTGTCGGTATCTTTCTCTCTGGATCCCATCACCCAGCCTTTTAATGCCGCAAACAGCCACGCCAGGATCCCAAATCCTGGCAGGCGCGGCATTCGCGGGCGGGGGAGAGTTAAACGCATCAACCTAACTCCTGCGCCAGACGGGTAAAGACATCGCCCCGTTGTTCAAAATTCTTAAACTGATCCAGGCTGGCGCACGCCGGTGACAGCAGTACCATATCGCCAGGTTGCACACGCGTAGCGATAAGGCGCATCGCCTGATCCATCGTATCGGTTTGATCGGCGATCTCCGGTCGCAACGCTGCCAGCTCCGCACCATCACGGCCGAAGCAGTACAAACGCACGCGATCGCCACCGAGGTAACGCTTCAACGGCGAAAAATCGGCGGATTTGCCATCACCACCCAGCAACAGATGCAGCGTACCGTCAACGTGCAAACCGTTCAGCGCGGCTTCGGTGCTCCCCACATTGGTGGCTTTCGAGTCGTTGATCCAGCGCACCCCGTTATGATCCAGCGCCAACTGGAAGCGATGCGCCAGACCGGTAAATGTCGTCAGCGCTTTCAGGCTACTGGCACGCGGTAAACCTGCGGCATCGGCCAGCGCCAGCGCAGCCAACGCGTTGGTGTAGTTGTGCTGCCCGGTCAGTTTCATCTCTTTAACGTTCAGGACTTTTTCACCTTTTACCCGCAGCCAGGTTTCCCCCTGCTGGCGGTTCAGATGATAATCGCCCACATCCACGCCAAAACTGACACAGCGCTCGTCCGCGCCGCGAATCGGCATGGTGAGTGCATCATCCGCATTGACCACGCACACCTTCGCGTTTTCATAAATACGCAGCTTCGCGGCGCGATACTGCTGCAGACCAAACGGATAGCGATCCATATGATCTTCCGTCACATTCAGTATGGTTGCCGCTACAGCCTGCAGACTGGAAGTGGTTTCGAGCTGGAAGCTGGACAACTCCAGGACATACAGCTCACGCGCTTCATCCAGTAGCATGAGTGCAGGCAGACCAATATTGCCGCCGACGCCAACATTAACGCCGCCCGCTTCGGCCATCTCACCCACAAGCTTCGTTACAGTACTTTTACCGTTGGAACCGGTAATGGCCACCACCGGCGCTTGTGCTTCGCGGCAGAACAGTTCGATATCGCCAACGATCTCAATACCCGCGTCCGCCGCCGCACTCAAAGAAGGGTGAGCCAGCGCGATGCCGGGGCTTGCGACGATCATATCCGCCGCCAGCAGCCAGTCATCGTTGAGACTACCAAGATGGCGCTCCACCTCTTCGGGCAGCTTGTCCAGCCCCGGCGGTGAAACACGCGTATCCATCACCCGCGGCGTCACGCCGCGCGCGAGGAAAAAGTCCACGCAGGAAAGACCCGTCAGGCCTAAACCGATAATGACGACTTTTTTACCCTGGTAATCTGCCATGATTAACGTACCTTCAGCGTTGCCAGGCCAATCAGCACCAGCATCAGCGAAATAATCCAGAAACGCACAATCACGCGCGGCTCTGGCCAGCCTTTCAGTTCATAGTGGTGGTGAATCGGTGCCATACGGAAAATGCGCTGCCCGCGCAGCTTAAAGGAACCCACCTGCAAAATGACCGACAGTGTTTCCACCACAAATACGCCACCCATGATCACCAACAGGAACTCCTGGCGCAGCAGCACAGCGATAATGCCCAGCGCGCCACCCAGTGCCAGCGATCCCACATCGCCCATAAAGACCTGAGCCGGGTAGGTGTTAAACCACAAGAAACCCAATCCTGCGCCAACAATCGCCGTACAGACGATAACCAATTCCCCGGCGTGGCGCAGATAAGGAATATGCAGGTAGTTCGCAAAGTTCATGTTGCCGGTTGCCCAGGCCACCAGCGCAAAACCACCGGCAACAAAGACGGTGGGCATGATCGCCAGGCCATCCAGACCATCTGTCAGGTTGACCGCATTACCCGTGCCGACAATCACAAAGTAGGCCAGCGCGATGTAGAGCAAGCCCAGTTGCGGCATAACATCTTTAAAGAACGGCACCACCAGTTCGGTCGCTGGCGTATCTTTGCCAGCAAGGTACAAAGCAAAGGCCACACCCAGTGCGATGACTGACATCCAGAAATATTTCCAGCGCGCGATAAGCCCTTTCGTGTCTTTGCGCACGACTTTGCGATAATCGTCGACAAAACCAATTACGCCGTAGCCCACCAACACAACCAGCACGCACCAGACGTACGGGTTAGACGGATAAGCCCACAACAGCACGGAAACAACGATGGCGGTAAGGATCATGATGCCGCCCATCGTGGGAGTGCCACGTTTGCTGAAGTGTGACTCCGGGCCATCGTTACGTACAACCTGTCCAAAAGAGAGTTTTTGCAGGCGGGCAATCATACGCGGCCCCATCCACAATGAGATGAAGAGCGCGGTCAGCAGGCTGACAATGGCGCGAAACGTCAGATAAGAAAAGACGTTAAAGCCTGAATAATATTTGACCAAATGTTCGGCCAGCCACACTAACATGTCCCGTTCTCCTGTAATTCGCGTACCACCTCTTCCATGGCGGAACTACGTGAACCCTTAACCAAAATGGTCAAAATTTGTTGTTCGGCAATCAGCGTTTTTAAACGCGCCACTACTGCCGCTTTATCGTTAAAATGCTCGCCAACGCCGCTGGCGGAACTTAATGCCTGACTCAACGTTCCCACGCTCAGTACTTTGTCGATACCGACAGCTTTTGCCGCTTCACCAACCTGAATGTGGCAGGCCTTACTCTCATCACCGAGTTCAGCCATGTCACCCACCACCATCACGCGGTAGCCAGGCATTTCGGCCAGCACATGTGCTGCCGCGGTCATTGACCCGACATTGGCGTTATAAGTGTCATCCAGCAGTAACTGATTTTCGCTTAACTGCACCGGGAACAGGCGACCAGGTACGGCTTTCAGATTCGCCAGCCCTTTCTTCACCGCATCGAGACTTGCGCCAACCGCCATCGCCAGCGCGGTCGCCGCCAGTGCATTGGCAATGTTGTGGCGGCCCGGCAACGGTAGCGTGATGTCAATGCTGCCGCCCGGCGTTTGTAACGTGAATTCCGTACCGTGAGAGGTCACATGAACGTTGGTCGCGGTAAAATCACTGTTCGCCGCATTCGGCGAGAAGCGCCAGACTTTGCGTTCGCCGATGATGCTCTGCCAGTTCAGCCAATCGTTGTTATCGGCATTCATAATGGCAATGCCGTTGTCCGGCAGCCCGGTGTAAATTTCACCTTTGGCCTTTGCCACGCCCGCCAGCGAACCAAAACCTTCCAGATGCGCCGCCGCCAGGTTATTCACCAGTGCCGCTTCCGGGCGGGTCAGTCCTACGGTCCAGGCGATTTCGCCCTGGTGGTTAGCCCCCAGTTCAATCACCGCGTACTGATGCTCTTTGGTCAAACGCAACAGCGTCATCGGCACGCCGATATCGTTGTTGAGGTTCCCCGCGGTATAGAGGGTATTCCCGCATTCGCTGAGAATGGCTGCGGTCATCTCTTTTACCGATGTCTTGCCGGAAGATCCCGTCAGTGCGACAACGCGAGCCGGAACCTGCTGGCGAACCCATGCCGCCAGTTCGCCAAACGCCTGCCGGGTATCCTTCACCACCAGTTGCGGCAGGTCAGTATCCAGTTTCCGGCTGACCAACAGCGCGCCAGCACCGCCCTCTTTGGCTTTATCAGCAAAGTCATGGGCATCAAAACGTTCACCTTTCAGCGCTACAAACAGGCAACCCGGCGTTAATTTGCGGGTATCACTGGTCACCGCATCAACGGTGACATCCTGACCGTGTAATTCTGCCTGTAGAATGTGGGCAAGCTGGCCAAGCGTTACGCTAATCATGCCACTACCCCCAGCAAACGTGCGGCCGTCACGCGGTCGGAATAATCAAGACGACGCGTACCGACAATCTGGTAATCTTCATGGCCCTTACCAGCCAGCAACACCACGTCGTTTTCTTTGGCCTGCATAATGGTGTTGGTCACCGCTTCTGCGCGACCTTCCACTACATGGGCGCGGCCTGCGTCCAGCATCCCGGCAAGAATGTCATTAATAATGGCCCGGGGCTCTTCCGTGCGCGGGTTGTCATCCGTCACCACGGGCACATCCGAAAATTGTTCCGCAATGGCGCCCATCAGTGGTCGTTTGCCTTTATCGCGATCGCCGCCGCAGCCAAACACGCACCACAGTTTGCCGGTGCAGTGCAGGCGTGCCGCCTGCAGCGCTTTTTCCAGCGCATCCGGCGTATGGGCATAGTCAACGACAACCGTCGGTTTGCCCGGTGCGCTGAACACTTCCATACGCCCACAAACCGGCTGCAGTTGGGAGGCCGTTTTCAGTAAGTCATGAAGCGGATAACCCAGCGCCAACAGCGTTGCCAACGCCAGCAGCAAATTGCTGACGTTAAATGCGCCCATCAGACGGCTTTCAATTCCGCCTTCACCCCATGAGGAATCAAAGCGGATCGTGGCACCGCTGTCGTGATACTCCACCGCCACGGCTTTCAACCAACGGCCATGGCAGTTCGGGTTGATATGATCTTCCATCGATACCGCGACCGCATCCGGCAGATTCGCCAGCCAGCGGCGCCCCACTTCGTCATCGGCGTTTACGATCGCCTGACCATAGTGGTGCGAGGAAAACAGCAGCCATTTCGCCGCTTCGTACTGCGTCATATCACCGTGATAATCGAGATGATCGCGGCTTAAATTGGTAAACACGGAGGCGACAAATTTCAATGCGGCAACGCGATGCTGCACCAAACCGTGTGATGAAACTTCCATCGCCGCAAGGGTTGCCCCTTGTTGCGCAAGGCTGGCAATCACGTGCTGCACATCCACCGCAGAGCCGGTGGTATTTTCCGTTGGGCTGACTTTGCCCAACAAACCGTTACCCACGGTCCCCATCACCGCACTGGTTTCACCCAGTAACTGACTCCATTGCGCCAGCAGTTGTGTGGTGGTGGTTTTACCGTTGGTGCCGGTTACGCCAATCAGGCGTAATTGTTCAGAAGGCTCACCGTAAAAACGGCCCGCCAGCGCAGAAAGGCGCTCATTTAACTGGCTGAGATAAATGACCGGCACGCCGTGCATTTCACGAATTTCACCGTCATTTGCTTCGCCTTTCGCTTCAGCAATAATGGCAGCAACACCTTGCGCAATCGCCTGCGGGATATAACGACGCCCGTCCGCCTGATGACCGACCACCGCCACAAAGAGATCACCCGATGCAGCCACACGGCTGTCGAGCGTCATCTCCCGCAGTGCTCGCTCCGGCGCACCAGGCACCCACGGAGCGAGAAGGTCGCGCAAATTACGATCTGCCACCTGTTCCCTCGCCTTGATTAATTACAAACTCACTTTTCTCGCCCGTGGTCAGCGCATCCGGCTCAATGTTCATGGTGCGCAGAACGCCGCCCATGATGGCACCGAAGACCGGCGCAGACACGGCGCCACCGTAGTATTTACCCGCTTGCGGATCGTTAATGACCACCACCAGCGCAAAGCGCGGGCGGCTGGCTGGCGCGACGCCAGCGGTGTAAGCAATGTATTTATTGATATAGCGACCATCCGGACCGACTTTTTTGGCTGTACCGGTCTTGATAGCGATGCGATACCCTTTGATGGCTGCCTTCACCCCGCCGCCGCCTGGCAGCGCAACACTCTCCATCATATGCACCACAGTGCGCACAATGGGCTCGGCAAAGACACGTTCGCCCGGCACGGGCGGATCAACTTTGGTAATCGACAGCGGGCGATAGATGCCATAGCTGCCAATCGTTGCGTAGACACGCGCTAACTGTAACGGCGTTACCATTAGCCCGTAGCCAAAAGAGAAGGTGGCCCTCTCTATGTCAGACCACCGTTGTTTTTGAGGAAATAAGCCACTGCGTTCCCCGACCATCCCCAAATTGGTCGTTTTTCCCAGTCCAAAACGTGAGTAAGTATCTACTAACGCTGAGGAGGGCATCGCTAACGCCAGTTTTGACACACCAACGTTACTCGACTTCTGTAGTACCCCGGTGAGGGTCAATTCGCTGTAACGCGCCACGTCTTTGATTTCATGGCCGTTAATACGATAAGGCACGGTATTTAACACCGTGTTCGGGTTCACCACACCGCGCTGCAACGCGGTCATTACCACCATGGGCTTAACGGTGGAACCCGGTTCGAAGACGTCGGTGATAGCGCGGTTGCGCATGGCATCCTGCGCCGTACCAGTGAAGTTATTCGGGTTATACGAGGGGCTATTCGCCATCGCCAGCACCTCACCGGTGTTAACATCCACCAACACCGCGCTACCGGACTCTGCTTTGTTAAAAGCCACCGCGTTATTCAGTTCACGGTAGACCAGCGCCTGCAAGCGCTCATCGATGCTCAGTGCCAGGTTATGCGCAGCCTGGCTGTCCGTTGAAGAAATATCTTCGATAACGCGGCCATAGCGATCTTTACGCACAATACGTTCGCCCGGTTGCCCGGTTAACCACTTATCAAAACTTTTCTCGACCCCTTCAATCCCCTGGCCGTCAACGTTGGTAAAGCCAATGAGGTGAGCGGTTACTTCCCCGGACGGGTAGTAACGGCGAGACTCTTCCCGCAGGTGGATGCCCGGCAGCTTGAGTTTTTTGATGTAGTCGCCCAGATCCGGGTTGACCTGGCGGGCCAGATAGATAAAACGCATTTTGGGGTTGGCATTAATGCGCGCAGCGAGTTGATCGAGCGGCATGTTCAGCGCGTCGGAAAGGGCTTTCCAGCGGTTATCCAGCGTAACGCCGCCAGCATCGTGTAATTCTTTCGGATCGGCCCAAATGGCTTTCACCGGCACACTTACCGCCAGCGGACGACCGGAGCGATCGGTAATCATCCCGCGCGATGTCGCGACTTCCTGAACGCGCAGGGAACGCATGTCCCCTTCACGCACCAGCATATCCGGGTTGACGATTTGCAAATACGCGACCCGGCAAAGCAGGAATCCCAGCGCCAGTAAAATGCAACCGCAAAGCAACGCAAAACGCCAACTCACAAAGTTGGCCTGTTCTTCCTGGCGTTTCGGTTTAAGCGTCTTCGCCGCTGCTTTCATGCGTCGCGTGATTCCTTATTCGTCACTATTTCTGTACCACGATATTTTCCTGGGAGGGATCGACATGCTGCATTTGCAGCTTTTCCGTCGCGATCCGTTCAACCCGGCTGTGATCGCCAAGCGCGTTCTCTTCCAGGATCAGGTTACGCCACTCGATATCCAGCGCATCGCGTTCGAGAACCATCTGCTCGCGCTGCGCGGTTAATAAGCGTGTGTGGTGAGAGGTGGTCACCACCGTCACCGCCGTCATGATGATGCAAATGAACAGACAGAGTGGCAGTTTCCCAAATCGCAAAAGATCGTCGCCGATCACGCCAGGCAAAGCATGGCGCTCGTTGCTTCCTAACGATCCTTTCATTTTGCTCAGGGTCTCTGTCACTCTGCCGATCATGCGTTCGTCCTCTCTGCAATACGCAGAACTGAACTACGGGCACGTGGGTTTTCAGCCACTTCTTCTTCACCCGGCATCAACTTTCCTAATGCTCGCAACTGACGGCCACCCAGTTTCCTGAGTTGCTCTTCGGTCATCGGCAACCCGGCAGGAACCTGCGGGCCCCGGCTTTGTTCACGCATAAAGCGTTTTACAATCCGGTCTTCCAGCGAATGGAAGCTGATAATCGAAAGCCGCCCTCCCGGGGCCAGCACGCCGAGCGAGTTTTTTAGCGCCTGCTCGATCTCCTCCAGTTCACTGTTCACCCAAATGCGCACCGCCTGGAAGGTACGGGTCGCGGGATGTTTGAACTTGTCTTTCACCGGTGTCGCCGCCGCAACCACTTCCGCCAGCTCCTTTGTGCGGGTCATCGGATCAACGCGGTTACGCTCAACAATGGCGCGGGCAATACGCTTGGCAAAACGCTCTTCGCCAAAGGTCTTCAACACCCAGGCAATATCGGCTTCTTCAGCGGTTTGCAGCCATTCGGCTGCGGACTGGCCACGCGTAGGATCCATACGCATATCCAGCGGCCCATCACGCATAAAAGAGAAACCGCGTTCAGGATCGTCAAGTTGCGGTGAAGAAACGCCAAGATCGAGAAGAATTCCATCGATCTTGCCAATAAGGTCGCGCTCGCTGACATAATCAGCAAGCGCAGAGAAAGGTCCATGAATGATGGAGAAGCGAGGATCATCAATGGTTTGAGCTACAGCAATCGCCTGCGGATCGCGATCGATCGCCAGCAAGCGTCCTGCCGCTCCCAGACGGGAGAGGATCAGGCGCGAGTGACCACCGCGACCAAAAGTGCCATCGATGTAAATGCCATCCGGACGAATATTCAGGCCATTAACGGCCTCATCCAGCAGCACCGTCGTGTGTTTAAAATTTTCCATCATCTTTACAGAGACAAATCCTGCAATCGATCCGAAAGCGCTTCGGAACCCGATTGCTCAGCGTCGATATCTTCCTTGACCTGTTGATACCAGGTCGTTTCGTCCCACAGCTCAAATTTATTGAACTGCCCGACCAGCATCACTTCTTTGGTCAGCCCGGCGTGTTGTCGCAAAACAGGTGCGATCAATAAACGCCCAGCGCTATCCATCTGGCACTCGCTGGCGTGTCCCAGCAATAAACGTTGTACGCGCCGCTCAAGCGGATTCATGCTCGACAGACGCGACAATTTTTGCTCGATAATTTCCCATTCGGGCAGAGGGTAAAGCAGCAGGCATGCGTGACGGATGTCAATGGTACACACCATCTGACCGGAAGCATTCTCCTGCAGCAAATCCCGATAACGGGTCGGAACGGATAACCGCCCTTTGCTGTCGAGATTGACTAACGTCGCGCCACGGAACATGTCCGGTTCACCCCCAGGTGATCTTTTTCACCACTTTATCCCACAAAATCCCACCAAGGGAGTTTACGGAGCGGAGGAAAAGCTTGTCAAGCCAGCGCAAAGGCTAACCAGAGCAAAAGATCCCTTATTCGCAGTGAATATCTGCGTTGGTGAATTACTGCTCAGCTTACGAGGCAAATTAACGTCATGAATATTTGCAAGAAAAAAAACAGAATATGCGCACCGGCGTTTAAAACCATTCAATTTCTGCGCGCGAAATATAAAGTGTCAGTTTGCGACGCGGGCGGCATTTTAAGACATATTGACGCACCTGAACAGTGCCAGTTACGTGCGGCTGCACTTAGCGTGGCGGCAGATGAGAGATGGTAAAATCTGTCTGCCAGAAGCGGTTGTTAATTCGGCAATTGCGCTCTTTTTTCAGATGTAACAATTTAATACAGAAATCATGTTCAGTTACTTCTCAATAACACATAAAAATTGGATTTAAAGAAACAACCTGAATAAATAAAAAGCCACCTGATAAAAAATAAGGATTTATCTTAGGAAGATGAAAAGCAATAAAATGATTAAAGACAGGCACCAAAACAAAAAAGGCAGCTGCCGCTGCCTTTAATGTCGATGATTAAACGCGACTTAATATCCCGCGACGGTAGAGATTGCGGCGGATGCGGCTCAGACCTGCTTTCGGTTTGCGCGGCTCGTCGAGGCTTGCCAGCACAATTTCCAGTACACGCTCAGCCACATCACGATGACGCTGCGCAACAGCAAGCACCGGGCATTGCAGGAAATCCAGCAGTTCGTGATCGCCAAAGGTCGCAATGGCTAAATCAGACGGCAGTTTACCGTCGCGGCGTAAGGTCACATCCAGCACGCCCTGCAATAACGCAAACGAAGTGATAAACAGCGCTTGTGGCATCGGGTTCGTTTCCAGCCATTTTTCGAACAACTGAGCCGCGGCTTCCCGCTCGTAGCTATTAGCGTAGAGATACTGCACCTCGCGCGGATCGTCTTTCCAGGCGGTGCGGAACCCTTGCTCACGCAGGAAGCTGACCGACAGCTCGGGCAGCGCGCCCATGTACAGCACGCGTTCAGCCGGGAATTTGCGCAGTTCTGCCGCCAGCATTTCTGAATCGTCCTGATCGGCACCTACCACGCTGGTGAAGTGTTCACGATCCAGCGCACGATCCAGTGCGACAATGGGGAAAGAGTCATTTGCCCAGCGCTGATAGAAAGGATGCTCCGGCGGCAGCGAAGTGGAAACGATGATCGCATCCACCTGGCGCTGCAGGAGATGTTCAATACAGCGCATTTCGTTATCAGGTTGATCTTCCGAACAGGCAATCAGCAACTGATAACCACGCTGACGGGCCTGCCGTTCCAGATAGTTAGCAATACGGGTGTAACTCGTATTTTCGAGATCGGGGATAACCAGCCCAATAGAGCGAGTACGTCCTGCTCGCAACCCAGCCGCTACCGCATTCGGGTGGTAGTTATGCTCACGAACGACGGCCATGACTTTTTCAACGGTTTTGTCGCTGACACGATATTGCTTCGCCTTACCATTGATGACGTAGCTTGCCGTGGTTCGTGAGACGCCAGCTAGCCGGGCGATTTCATCCAGTTTCACAATTTCCCCTTAAAATAGTGCACTCCATAACCTTTTTAGGGATATAGGCTAATTTCCATAACATCTAAGCGCAGAATAGGCACTGCGGCAACCGCTTTCGTCTCTGGTTCCATCTGATTTCGCAAAAAAAAGGCCCGACACCGGATGTCAGGCCTTTAAATGCTGAAGGCTAATCACGCTTAACGCATGATTTTATCACCGCGTGACAACCCCACCACGCCGGAGCGTGCAACCTCAACGATTTTTGCCACGTCACGAATGGTCGCTAAAAATGCGTCCAGCTTATCGCTGGTGCCGGCAAGCTGAACCGTATAAATAGAAGGCGTAACATCAATGATCTGACCGCGAAAGATCTCTGCATTGCGCTTCACTTCTTCGCGCCCGTAGCCGCTGGCCTGGATCTTCACCAGCATGATCTCACGCTCAACGTAAGCCCCCTGCCCCAGCTCATTCACACGCAGGACATCGACCAGTTTATGCAGTTGCTTTTCAATTTGTTCCAGCACTTTCTGATCGCCGACGGTCTGGATCGTCATGCGCGACAATGTGGGATCGTCCGTGGGCGCAACCGTCAGGCTTTCAATGTTATAGCCACGCTGTGAGAACAGACCAATCACGCGCGATAACGCACCTGACTCATTTTCCAGTAAGACAGACAGTATCCGCCGCATAATCAGGTCCTCTCCGTTTTGCTTAACCACATCTCATCCATGCCGCCACCGCGGATCTGCATCGGATAAACGTGTTCACTACCGTCAACGGTAACATCAACAAATACCAGGCGATTATTCTTCACCTGCTCCAGCGCCTGCGCGAGCTTTTGTTCCAGCTCTTCCGGACGCGTAATATTGATACCTACGTGACCATACGCTTCCGCCAGGCGAGCAAAATCCGGGAGCGACTGCATGTAAGATTGCGAATGGCGACCAGAATAGATCATATCCTGCCACTGCTTCACCATCCCCAGGTAACGGTTGTTGAGATTCAGCACCAGCACCGGCAACTCATATTGCAGCGCCGTAGAAAGCTCCTGAATATTCATCTGGATGCTGCCGTCCCCGGTGACACAGATGACCATCTCATCCGGGAAGGCCATTTTTACGCCAAGCGCCGCAGGCAAACCAAAGCCCATAGTGCCCAGCCCCCCCGAATTGATCCAGCGCCGCGGCTTATCAAAGCGATAATAGAGCGCCGCAAACATCTGGTGTTGCCCGACATCGGACGTGACATACGCATCGCCATGAGTTAAACGCCAGATGGTTTCGATCACCGCCTGCGGTTTGATACTCTCACTTTGCGTGTCATATTTCAGGCACTGTCGCGCACGCCACTGATCGATGCGCAGCCACCAGTCGCGAATATCATCTGGCGATTGCGGATAGGTCTCTTGTTCCAGCAACTCCAGCATTTGCTCCAGCACCAGCCGCGCATCCCCCACGATAGGCACATCCGCCTGCACCGTTTTAGAAATAGAGGTAGGATCGATATCGATATGCAGCACTGTGGCTTCCGGGCAATATTTTGCCAGGTTGTTGGTTGTGCGATCGTCAAAACGTACGCCCACCGCAAAAATAACGTCGGCGTTGTGCATGGTCATGTTAGCTTCATAGGTGCCATGCATACCCAGCATGCCAAGCGACTGACGGTGCGACGCCGGGAAAGCGCCCAACCCCATCAAAGACGATACCACCGGTAAATTGAGCTTTTCCGCAAGCTGGCGCAGCTGAGTTTCACAGGCGGAATTAATCGCGCCACCACCAACATAGATAACCGGCTTTTTAGCTGCGCTCAGCGTTTGTAAGGCGCGTTTGATTTGCCCTTTATGCCCCTGCGTAGTGGGGTTGTAGGAACGCATGCTGACCGACTCCGGCCAGACATAAGGCAGCTTGTTAGCCGGATTCATGATGTCTTTCGGCAAATCGACGACCACCGGCCCCGGCCGGCCACTGGCCGCCAACCAGAACGCTTTCTTTAATACTCCGGGGATGTCTTCGGTTTGCTTAACCAGGAAACTGTGTTTCACTACCGGGCGGGAAATCCCCACCATGTCGCACTCCTGAAAAGCATCATAGCCAATCAAAGAGGTCGCCACCTGCCCGGACAGCACCACCAATGGAATCGAATCCATATACGCCGTGGCAATACCGGTGATAGCGTTTGTCGCCCCCGGACCGGAAGTCACCAGCACCACACCGACTTCCCCCGTGGCTCGCGCCAGTCCGTCAGCCATGTGTACTGCAGCCTGTTCATGACGTACTAATACATGTTCTATACCGCCAATAGTATGCAGGGCATCGTAGATATCGAGGACCGCGCCTCCGGGATAACCGAACACCTTCTTGACGCCTTGATCGATAAGCGATCGGACGACCATCTCGGCTCCAGACAACATCTCCATGGTTTGCCTCCAGGCTTTCGTTTGTCGATTGACAGCGAAAATCATTTCCGCACTGTCGCACTGTACAGAACAGGAAGTCCCTGCCTTCTGATTATGAATGGCAGTTACCATAACCGCTCAAAATCTGGCAAGCAATCAGCAAACCGTCGCCGCCCACCCGCCGGAAAAGAGGAAAAACGAAGTCCACAAACAAGAATTGGTGGAAACCTCTGTGATAAGCAAAGACGATGACCATTCATCATCCGAACCGCAGCATGTTCAGTAATTCATGCATTTTTAACGCGAACACCGACGCCACTACAGACGAAAATCAGGACAAAATACTGGCAGTGAAAATCAAGGCAGAATAAACCAGGCGTTTAAAGCCTGGTTTATTGAAGGCATGTCAGCGGCGGCAGACAGAGACGAGCACCTCTTCCATCCACTGATGGCCTTTGTCACGCCCCGCCGCTTCGTGCCAGGAGAGGTAGCACGTTCGGCTTTTCAGCCGAAGAGGCAACGGAAGCGCCTGTAATTCCAGACTCGCAGCAAATTCATCCACGAGCCAACGCGGCGCAATGGCCACCAAGTGGGTTTGTGAAACCACGTTTAACACGCTGGTCAGCGCCATCCCTTGATAAGCAATGCGGCTTTGCTTTTCGGGCGTGTCATACCAGGGCTGGCTAAAAGAAGCATAGCGTTCGAGGGAAACAACGGCGTGCTGCTCATTAAAAACGTCCGCTTCTGTGATGATTGCATCAATTCGCGGATGCTTTTTACTGACAACCAGCACCATGTCATCTTTAAAAAGCGGTACACAGGAAAACTCCGGGCGACGAAATTCTTCGTAGCCGACCACAAATTCAACTTCCTGGTAACGCAATTGATGTTCAGTATTGTGATTAAGCGCAGACTTGAACACTAAATGAATATTGGGGGCGAGTTTCTGAACATTTTTGTAAATTATGGATGTTAAAAAATTATCAAGCGGACTGCAGACACAAAGATTAAACACGCGTTCGCTGGTCACCGGTTCAAAACCGGAGCCTGGTAACTCATTTTGCACCAATTGCAAGGCCTGTCGAATGGAGCCAAAAAGCTGAAACGCGCGTGTAGTCGGCTGGATCCCCCGTCCATAACGAACAAAGAGCTCGTCATTAAACATCAACTTAAGCCGTGCAACGGCATTACTCACCGCAGGTTGTGACATACCGAGCGAATGCGCTGCCCGGGTGATGTTTTGTTCTTGCATCACCGCGTCAAAGACGGTGAGTAAATTCAGATCAACGGAACGTAACTGTGGCTTACCTACCTCACTAATCTTATGGTTATCAACGACTTTCCCTGGAGTGTTGCATGCTGTCGTCATGATAAGCTCCCTTCGCTTGTATAATAATAATATTCAGGAAGATGATTTATCATGCATATAGCATTATTAGAAGTGAGCCACAGCAAATTAGGATTATATAAAGCCCGATAGCTAAGTGCACAAAACAAATAAAAAAAAGCAACAACAATATTATCTATTCCGAATGCGAATTAATACCTCTGAATTATAAAAGCAACGTAACTATCATCATAAAATAATTGACAACGCTATCGCTTATGTCCAATAAAATTAATGCTCATTTTATTGAGTACAATTAAGTTAAACAACTATTATGACGCACGCCACCATTTCATCTCAGGAAGTCCTGTTTCCGCGGCTCCGTGGATCATGTCAATCCGATAATGACAATAAAACTGGCCTTAACATACAACCAGTAATTTTGTTTTTCTTTTTTCACGCAGAATAATTGACTAACCAGCCATAAAATAATCCGAGTCAACCAAGGGCCATTTTTAGCGGCAAGGGTTGACATTGTTCGGCGTATCCAGTACCACTAAAAGCATATCGCATTCATCTGGAGCATGATTCATGATTCGCAACGTCGGTTTCGCTGGTCTACTACTACTAAACGCATCTCTCGTGCGCGGTAGACCGGTGGGCGATATTCAGAGTTGAATCGTCTTCCAGTTTAAGACTAAGAACCCGCGCCTTGGCGCGGGTTTTTTTATGCTCGTAGCGAGGCGACCTAAGAGAAAAAGGACCTAAACCATGAGCCAGCAAGTCGTTATTTTCGATACCACATTACGCGATGGCGAACAGGCGTTACAGGCAAGCCTGAGCGTGAAAGAGAAGCTGCAAATCGCCCTGGCGCTGGAACGTATGGGTGTCGATGTGATGGAAGTCGGTTTCCCGGTTTCGTCCCCGGGTGATTTTGAATCCGTACAGACTATTGCGCGCCAGGTGAGAAATAGCCGGGTTTGCGCCCTCGCCCGCTGCGTAGAAAAAGATATCGATGTCGCAGCAGAATCGTTAAAAGTGGCGGAAGCATTTCGTATTCACACGTTTATCGCCACCTCCCCCATGCACATCGCCACCAAGTTGCGCAGCACGCTGGATGAAGTCATTGAACGTGCAATCTATATGGTAAAACGTGCGCGCAATTATACCGACGATGTTGAATTCTCCTGTGAAGATGCAGGCCGTACACCGATTGACGATCTGGCGCGCGTTGTGGAAGCGGCGATAAACGCAGGGGCAAAAACCATCAATATTCCGGATACCGTCGGTTACACCATGCCCTTTGAATTCGCCAACATCATCTCCGGCCTGTATGAACGCGTGCCTAATATTGATAAAGCGATTATCTCCGTTCACACCCACGATGACTTAGGTTTAGCAGTAGGCAACGCCATCGCGGCAGTGCATGCGGGTGCACGCCAGGTAGAAGGCGCAATGAACGGTATCGGCGAACGTGCCGGTAACTGTTCACTGGAAGAAGTGATCATGGCGATTAAAGTGCGCAAAGACATTATGAACGTGCACACCCGTATTAATCACCATGAAATCTGGCGCACCAGCCAGACGGTTAGTCAAATCTGCAACATGCCGATCCCGGCGAACAAAGCGATTGTCGGTACCGGCGCTTTCGCCCACTCTTCCGGTATTCACCAGGATGGCGTGCTGAAAAACCGTGAAAATTACGAAATCATGACCCCGGAATCCATCGGTCTGAACCAGGTACAGCTGAACCTGACCTCCCGTTCAGGTCGCGCGGCAGTAAAACACCGTATGGAAGAGATGGGCTACAAAGAAGCCGATTACAATCTGGATAACCTGTACGACGCCTTCCTGAAACTGGCGGATAAAAAAGGCCAGGTCTTTGATTACGATCTGGAAGCTCTGGCGTTCATTAACAAGCAGCAGGAAGAGCCAGAACATTTCCGTCTGGACTATTTCAACGTGCAGTCTGGTTCCAACGATATCGCCACCGCCTCGGTGAAACTGGCCTGTGGAGACGAAATCAAAACAGAAGCTGCCAACGGTAATGGTCCGGTCGATGCTCTCTATCAGGCCATTAACCGTGTCACCGAATACGACATTGAGCTGGTGAAATACGGCTTGAGCGCCAAAGGCCACGGCAAAGACGCACTGGGCCAGGTGGATATCGTGGTGAATTATAACGGCCGTCGTTTCCATGGCGTCGGTCTGGCGACCGACATTGTTGAATCCTCCGCCAAGGCCATGGTGCACGTGCTGAACAGCATCTGGCGTGCTGCGGAAGTTGAACAAGAATTGCAACGCAAAGCTCAGAACAAAGAGAACAACAAGGAAACCGTGTGATGTCGAAGAATTACCATATTGCTGTGTTGCCGGGCGATGGCATTGGCCCGGAAGTCATGGCGCAAGCCCTGAAAGTACTGGAAGCCGTGCGTAACCGTTTTGGCCTGCACATTACCACCAGCCATTATGACGTTGGCGGCATCGCGATTGATCGCCACGGGAACCCGTTGCCACAGGCAACGGTTGTAGGCTGCGAGCAGGCTGATGCTATTCTGTTCGGCTCTGTTGGCGGTCCGAAATGGGAAAACCTGCCCCCGGCGCAGCAGCCGGAACGCGGCGCGCTGCTGCCGTTGCGTAAGCACTTTAAATTGTTCAGCAACCTGCGTCCGGCCAAACTGTACCAGGGTCTGGAAGCATTCTGCCCGCTGCGCGAAGACATCGCAGCAAATGGCTTCGACATTCTGTGCGTGCGCGAATTAACCGGCGGTATCTACTTCGGTCAGCCAAAAGGGCGCGAAGGAACAGGCCAGCACGAAAAAGCGTTTGATACCGAGGTGTATCACCGTTTTGAGATCGAGCGTATCGCGCGTATCGCCTTTGAATCCGCACGCAAGCGCCGTAAAAAAGTGCACTCTATCGACAAAGCCAACGTCCTGCAGACATCATTGTTATGGCGCGAAATCGTCAACGAAATCGCAACGGAATACCCGGATGTTGAACTGGCTCATATGTATATCGACAACGCGACCATGCAGTTGATTAAAGATCCGTCCCAGTTCGATGTGCTGCTGTGTTCAAACCTGTTTGGCGACATTCTGTCTGATGAATGCGCCATGATCACGGGCTCCATGGGTATGCTGCCTTCGGCCAGTCTGAACGAACAAGGATTTGGTCTGTATGAACCGGCTGGTGGCTCAGCGCCGGATATCGCCGGTAAAAATATCGCTAACCCGATTGCACAGATCCTGTCGCTGGCGCTGTTACTGCGCTACAGCCTGGACGCTGACGATGCGGCTTCCGCCATCGAAAGCGCCATCAACCGTGCTTTAGAAGAAGGTGTACGCACTGGCGATTTAGCCCGCGGCGCTGCCGCCGTTAGTACCGATGAGATGGGTGACATCATCGCCCGCTATGTCACTGAAGGGGTATGATCATGGCCAAGAGCTTGTATGAAAAACTGTTTGACGCCCATGTGGTCTATGAAGCGCCAAATGAAACCCCGCTGTTGTATATCGACAGACATCTGGTGCATGAAGTGACGTCACCGCAGGCTTTTGATGGCTTGCGCGCTCATCATCGTCCGGTTCGTCAGCCGGGTAAAACCTTTGCTACCATGGATCACAACGTCTCCACGCAGACCAAAGACATCAACGCCTCCGGCGAGATGGCGCGCATCCAGATGCAAGAGCTGATCAAAAACTGTAACGAGTTCGGCGTTGAGCTGTATGACCTGAATCATCCTTATCAGGGCATCGTCCATGTGATGGGGCCGGAACAGGGCATTACCCTGCCGGGCATGACCATTGTGTGTGGCGACTCTCATACCGCAACGCACGGCGCATTTGGCGCGCTGGCCTTCGGCATCGGGACCTCTGAAGTTGAACACGTACTGGCAACGCAAACCCTGAAACAGGGTCGTGCGAAGACCATGAAAATCGAAGTGAAAGGCAAAGCCGCGCCGGGTATCACCGCGAAAGATATCGTGCTGGCGATTATCGGTAAAACTGGCAGCGCAGGCGGTACAGGGCATGTGGTGGAGTTCTGCGGCGAGGCGATCCGCGCCCTGAGCATGGAAGGCCGTATGACACTGTGCAACATGGCCATTGAGATGGGCGCAAAAGCAGGTCTGGTCGCCCCGGATGAAACCACGTTCAACTATGTGAAGGGCCGTCTGCACGCGCCGAAGGGCAAAGATTTTGACGACGCCATCGCGTACTGGAAGACCCTGAAAACCGATGAAGACGCGGTCTTCGACACCGTGGTAACACTGCAGGCGGAAGAGATTGCGCCGCAAGTGACCTGGGGCACTAACCCAGGTCAGGTTATCTCCGTCACCGACAAAATTCCCGATCCGGCTTCCTTTGCCGATCCGGTAGAGCGCGCCTCCGCGGAAAAAGCGCTGGCCTATATGGGCCTCAAACCCGGCGTTCCGCTGACCGACGTGGCGATCGATAAAGTCTTTATCGGCTCCTGCACCAACTCACGTATTGAAGATTTGCGGGCAGCGGCAGAAATCGCCAAAGGGCGCAAAGTCGCACCGGGCGTGCAGGCCCTTGTGGTTCCAGGCTCCGGCCCGGTGAAAGCGCAGGCAGAAGCCGAAGGCCTGGATAAGATTTTTATCGAAGCCGGTTTTGAATGGCGTTTGCCGGGCTGCTCTATGTGCCTGGCAATGAACAATGACCGCCTGAACCCAGGCGAGCGTTGTGCATCCACCAGTAACCGTAACTTTGAAGGCCGCCAGGGCCGCGGCGGACGCACGCACCTGGTGAGCCCGGCTATGGCGGCTGCCGCCGCAGTTACCGGCCATTTCGCTGATATTCGCAGCCTGCAGCAATAAGGAGACCACCATGGCAGAGAAATTTACCCAACATACCGGCCTGGTTGTTCCGCTGGATGCCGCTAACGTCGATACCGACGCCATTATCCCGAAGCAGTTTTTGCAGAAGGTCACCCGTACAGGATTTGGCGCGCATCTGTTCAACGACTGGCGTTTTCTCGATGATCAGGGCCAGCAGCCGAACCCGGAGTTCGTGCTGAATTTTCCGCAATACAAAGGCGCATCGATTTTACTGGCGCGCGAAAACTTTGGTTGCGGCTCCTCACGTGAACACGCACCGTGGGCGCTAACCGATTACGGTTTCAAGGTGGTTATCGCCCCGAGCTTTGCCGACATCTTCTATGGCAATAGCTTCAACAACCAGTTGCTGCCGGTTACGCTGAGCGATGAAGAGGTGGATACCTTGTTCAAACTGGTGCAAAGCAACCCCGGCATTACGTTTGAGGTTGACCTGGAAGCGCAGGTGGTAAAAGCAGGCGACAAGTCTTACAGCTTCACGCTTGACGCCTTCCGTCGCCACTGCATGCTAAACGGTCTGGACAGCATCGGCCTGACGTTGCAGCATGAAGACGCTATTGCCGCATACGAAAACAAACAGCCTGCTTTTATGGGCTAAATGAACCGCCATCCGGTGTAATACCGGATGGCGTTTTGCTCGATACGCAGGTCTGCCAGCCACTCACACATCTTTGACCCGACTGGTGAGCAGCAACGCCGCCACTGAAATCGCTGCAATCCCTGCATACACCGAGCCATGACCAAAACGTTGCGCCAGCGCGCCCTGGATAACGCCCGCCAGGATAACACCGGTTGAGATGCTGTTGGTGAATAACGTCGTTGCCGCACCTGCGCGTCCCGGCATCAGATCCTGAAACCACAACATACCAATCCCGGCAACAATGCCAATAAACACCGCGTTAAACAGTTGCAATACCAACAATGCCGTCTGGCTATGAAAAAACAGTAATCCCATATAGAACAGCACGCCCGCCGCGACCGCAGTCACCATCATGCGCCGCTTGCCCACGCGTTTAACCACATAACCCGCCAGGATCATCGCCGGGATCTCCAGCCCAGCCGCCGTTCCCATCAGGATCCCGGCCAGCTTGTCCGGCAGACCAAGCTCAAGGCTTATCCACAGCGGCATATCAATAATGTACATGGTATTGCAGGTCCACATCAGCGTGGAGGCGATAAACAACATGCGTACGTTTTTATCACGCCAGCCCCCTACCTGCGTTACCGCCACGTCGGCTGGCTGCGCAATACGCGTGACCGAAGGCAACCAGAAAGCAATTAACACCAGGCTAATCACAAATAGCCCGGCAGCAATGGTGAACATGGCGGTAAAGCCGTAATTTAACGCCAGCATAAACGCCAGCGGCGGGCCGATGACCCAGGCCAGGGAAAGTTGCGCACGCATGACCGAGCTGAACATCACCACTTCCTGCGCGGAGCTGTCTGCGTACTCACGGGCCAGCGCAAAAAGCTGTGGCATGGCGGTATTAGCCAGTGAGGCCAGCAATACACCGCAGGTAATTAATGTCAGATAATGGCGGTTAAACGCGAAGAGCAATGCATTGCCAACCGCCATCAGGCAGCAAAAGAGGATCAATTTCCGGCGATCGCCCTGGCTGTCGGAGCGCTTTGCCAGCCAGAGGCTCACCAGGATCCCGGCAATCGCATTGACGGTATAAAAGAGTCCAACCCAGAAAGGCTCCGCACCCACTTCGCGGCTTAGAAACAGGCTGAGCGTCGGTGCCTGCACAGCCCCGGCAACTCCCATCATAAATGCGACGATCATAAAAGCGACATACACACCGTTCAGGCGGCGTCCCATCGTCATCAACCAGAGCATGAGCAATTCCTTGTCAAAGGCGAAAAAAGCGTTGAAATAATAAATGAAAAAAGCCAGCAAAAAAGATTTTGCTGGCGCAGGTGATTAGCACCTAATACTCAGTCACACATGATGGCCGCGAATCAGCCTTTCCGGATCGGCGTTGTCACGTCCCACTGCATCAATTCTTCCAGCATTTTCAGGCGCAGCCTTGCGCTCTGACAGGCGAGCCAGCATGCATCCTGCGTGGCGAGAAAATAGTCCAGATAAAATCGCCGTGTGGATGATCCTTTCATAATCACCTCCTCGCTTTCATCACGGAGAATTATTGGCTTAATATAGGGATTAATAAATTGCTGAGTTTCTGTCAGGAGTTCCCCTTTTATGTCGTCCGGTCGCCTGCAACAACAGTTCATCCGTCTGTGGCAATGCTGCGATGGAAAATCCCAGGAAACAACGCTCAATGAGCTGGCGGATCTGCTCAGCTGCTCGCGGCGACACATGCGTACGCTGCTGAATACCATGCAGCAACGCGGGTGGCTAACGTGGGATGCGGAAGCCGGACGCGGCAAACGATCGCGCCTGACTTTCCTCTATACCGGCCTTGCGCTGCAACAGCAGCGCGCCGAAGACCTGCTGGAGCAGGATCGTATCGATCAGCTTGTGCAACTGGTGGGGGATAAAACGGCCGTTCGTCAGATGCTGGTCTCTCATCTCGGTCGCAGCTTCCGTAGCGGTCGACATATCCTGCGCGTGCTCTATTACCGGCCACTGCGCAACCTGCTGCCCGGAACGGCTTTGCGGCGTTCTGAAACCCATATGGCGCGGCAAATCTTCAGTGCACTGACGCGTATAAATGAGGAAAATGGGGAACTGGAAGCGGATATTGCCCACCATTGGACGTTAATATCACCTCTGCACTGGCGCTTTTATTTACGCCCCGGCATCCATTTTCATCACGGCCGTGAATTAGATATGAGCGATGTGATTGCCTCGCTCCAGCGTGCAACCGCGCTGCCGCTTTACTCCCACATTCGCGAAGTGCTCTCACCCACGCCGTGGACGCTGGATATTCATCTCACGCAACCGGATAACTGGCTCCCCTGGTTAATGGGTTACGTCCCGTCGATGATCCTGCCGCGTGAGTGGAACACGCTGGGCAATTTTGCCAGTCAGCCGATTGGCACCGGTCCTTACGCCGTCACGCGGAATACCAGCAATCAGTTAAAGATCCATGCTTTTGACGATTACTTCGGCTTTCGCGCCCTGATTGATGAGGTCAACGTCTGGGTTTTACCGGACCTGGCCGATGAACCGACCAACGGCCTGACACTGGAGGGACCGACCGACGGCGAAAAAGCCGTGGAAAGCCGCCTCGAAGAGGGCTGCTACTATCTGCTGTTCGACGCCCGTTCCAGCCGAGGCGCCAACCCTGAAGTCAGAGAATGGGTCAGCAAGATTCTCTCGCCGACCAATCTGTTGTGGCATGCCAACGAACAATACCAACGTTACTGGTTCCCGGCATATGGCCTGCTGCCACGCTGGCATCATGCGCGCCCCGGCAGTGGAGAGAAACCCGCAGGACTGGAAACCCTGACGTTGACGTTTTATCGCGAACATAATGAACACGAAGCCCTCTCCCGCACCATGAGTACCTTACTGGCGCAGCAAGGTGTGAAGCTGATCGTTCAGGAAGTGGATTACGAGGAGTGGCACCGCGGTGATGCCGACAGCGATATCTGGCTCAACAGCGCCAACTTTACCTTGCCGCTGGATTTCTCGGTGTTTGCTAACCTGTATGAGGTCCCGTTAGTACAACACTGTATTCAGCGTGACTGGCAGGCGGATGCCGCACAGTGGCGCAAAGGGGAAATGAATCTTGCCGTCTGGTCGCAGCAACTGCTGGCCAGCAAAGCCATTGTGCCGCTTATTCATCACTGGTTAATGATCCAGGGCCAGCGTTCCATGCGCGGTCTGCGTATGAACACCTTAGGCTGGTTCGATTTTAAATCCGCCTGGTTTGCGCCGCCGGATCCATAAGGCTTTCGCATTTTTTACCAAATCATTACAATAGCGGCGTTCTCAACGGGGTGCTGCGCCACAGGCGCGTGCTGAGAAAATACCCGTCGAACCTGATCCGGATAACGCCGGCGAAGGGATTTGAGGCTATTACTCAAAATCCTTTGCCACCCATTTTGAGGTGCAAAGTGTTAAAAAAATCATTGCCATTCCTGCTGCTGATCGCAGCGCCTGTTTTTGCCAAACCTGTACTGACCGTCTACACCTACGACTCATTCGCTGCCGAGTGGGGGCCGGGTCCTGCGGTCAAAAAAGCCTTTGAAGCCGACTGTAACTGTGAACTGAAATTCGTGACGCTGGAAGATGGCGTTTCGCTGCTTAACCGCCTGCGCATGGAAGGTAAAAACAGCAAAGCCGACGTGGTGCTGGGGCTGGATAATAACCTGCTGGAAGCCGCAACGCAGACAAACCTGTTCGCCAAAAGCGGCGTATCCACTGATGCGATCAGCGTCCCTGGCGGCTGGAAGAACGAAACATTTGTCCCGTTTGACTATGGCTGGTTCGCCTTTGTTTACGATAAAAATAAGCTGAAAAACCCACCGAAAAGCCTGAAAGAGCTGGTCGAAAGCGATCAAAAATGGCGCGTGATTTACGAAGATCCCCGCACCAGTACGCCTGGTCTGGGTCTGCTGTTGTGGATGCAAAAAGTCTATGGCGACAAAGCCCCGGAAGCCTGGCAGAAACTGGCGGCGAAAACGGTCACCGTCACCAAAGGCTGGAGCGAAGCCTACGGTCTGTTTTTGAAAGGGGAAAGCGACCTGGTGCTGAGCTACACCACCTCGCCGGCTTACCATCTGATTGAAGAGAAAAAAGATAACTATGCGGCGGCGAATTTCAGCGAAGGTCACTATTTGCAGGTAGAAGTTGCCGCACGCACCACCGCCAGCAAACAGCCTGAACTGGCCGGGAAGTTCCTCAAATTTATGGTTTCGCCCTCTTTCCAGAACACCATTCCCACGGGCAACTGGATGTATCCGGTGAGCAATGTCACGCTACCTGCCGGTTTTGAAACGCTGGCGAAACCACAAACCTCTCTCGAATATAGCCCGCAGGATGTCGCTGCACAGCGCGCGGGCTGGATTAATACATGGCAACGCGCCGTCAGCCGCTAATTGCAGGCTGGCTGCTCCCCGGTGTCACCGCCGCCACCCTCCTGGTGGTGGTGGCGCTGGCAGCATTTTTCGCACTCTGGCAAAACGCACCGGCGACTGAACTTATCGCTTTCCTGCGGGACAGCTACTTGTGGCATGTGGTGCGTTTTTCCTTCTGGCAGGCATTTCTCTCCGCCCTGTTTTCGGTCGTCCCGGCGATTTTCCTTGCCCGCGCGCTCTACCGACGCCGCTTTCCTGGCCGACTCGCACTGCTGCGCCTGTGCGCAATGACGCTGATCCTGCCGGTACTGGTCGCCGTGTTCGGTATCCTCAGCGTGTATGGTCGCCAGGGCTGGCTTGCCGCACTCTGCCACACGCTTGGGCTGGAATGGACCTTCTCGCCGTATGGTTTGCAGGGCATTTTATTAGCCCATATTTTCTTTAACATGCCGATGGCGTCGCGTTTGTTGCTGCAGTCGCTGGAACAAATCCCCGGTGAGCAGCGGCAACTGGCAGCACAACTGGGCATGCGCGGCTGGTCCTTTTTCCGCTTTGTGGAATGGCCATGGCTGCGCCGCCAGATCCCGGCGGTTGCCGCGCTGATTTTTATGCTCTGTTTCGCCAGTTTTGCCACGGTGCTGTCGCTGGGCGGTGGGCCGCAGGCGACCACCATTGAGCTGGCTATCTATCAGGCATTAAGTTTCGACTTTGATCCCTCCCGTGCCGCGATGCTGGCGCTGATCCAGATGGTCTGCTGCCTGGGCCTCGTGCTGCTCAGTCAACGCTTGAGCAAAGCGATTGCCGTCGGAAGCCATCAGATCCAGGGCTGGCGTAACCCGGAAGATCGGCTGTTTAGCCGGATAACCGATATCACCCTGATCGTCCTGGCGCTGTTGCTGCTTCTCCCTCCGTTACTGGCGGTGATTGTTGATGGCTTCAACCTGAGCTTACTCAGAGTGCTGTCTGAACCGGTACTGTGGCAGGCGGTGTGGACCTCCCTGCGCATTGCGCTGGCTGCAGGGATAGTGTGTGTTGTGCTGACCATGATGTTGCTGTGGAGCAGCCGCGAGCTACGCGCACGTGAGCGGCGGCTCGCCGGGCAAGCCATGGAGTTGAGCGGGATGCTGATTCTGGCAATGCCGGGGATCGTCCTGGCGACCGGCTTCTTTTTGCTGTTCAACAGCAGCATTGGCGTCCCCACTTCTGCCGATGGCATCGTTATCTTCACCAACGCGCTGATGGCGATCCCTTACGCCCTGAAAGTGCTGGAAAACCCAATGCGTGATGTGACAGCGCGTTATAGCGTACTATGCCAATCGCTGGGCATGCAGGGTTTACAGCGCCTGAGGGTGGTAGAACTGTCAGCGCTGAAACGCCCGCTGGCGCAGGCGCTGGCCTTTGCCTGCGTGCTCTCCATTGGTGATTTTGGCGTTGTGGCGCTGTTTGGCAATGACGACTTTCGCACCTTACCGTTTTATTTGTATCAGCAAATCGGCGCTTACCGCAGCCAGGATGGTGCCGTCACCGCACTGCTTTTGCTGCTGCTCTGTTTTGCACTCTTCACCGTAATTGAAAAACTTCCGGGCCGCCATGCTAAGACTGATTGATGTCACCTGGCTTTACCAGCATCTGCCGATGCGCTTCACGCTCTCCGTCGAACGGGGGGAGCACATCGCTATTCTCGGCCCCAGCGGTGCCGGGAAAAGTACGTTACTGAATCTGATTGCCGGGTTTCTGACCCCGGCCAGCGGCACGTTGATGATAGAGGGCATCACGCACACGTCGACGCCGCCATCACAGCGCCCGGTATCCATGCTGTTTCAGGAAAATAACCTGTTTACCCACCTGACCGTGCGCCAGAACATCGGCCTTGGGCTTAACCCGGGGCTGAAACTGAATCACAATCAACAGGAGAAACTGGCCACGATTGCCGCCACAATGGGACTGGAGACACTGCTGGATCGACTGCCAAATCAGCTCTCCGGCGGCCAGCGTCAGCGCGTGGCGCTTGCCCGTTGCCTGGTGCGCGAACAACCGCTGCTGCTGTTGGATGAACCCTTCTCCGCCCTCGATCCGGCGCTACGTCAGGAGATGCTGGCTTTGGTGCAGGATGTGTGCCGTCGTCAGCAATTAACGCTACTGATGGTCTCGCACAGTGTTGAGGACGCTGCGCGCATTGCTGAGCGTTCGCTGGTTATTGCCGATGGGCGTATCGCCTGGGATGGGAAGACCACCGACCTGCTGAGCGGCAAACCGGCGGTCTCTGCATTACTGGGCATTCACGGTCAGTAACCGCGGATCACTTTGCCCAGAATGTTGAGGTAAACCGGCATCAGCGGGTGTTCCATCAGCGTGAAAACAGCGATCGCCGCTGCGCCCATCATCCCCGGCCCCAGCCAGAGTAGACGCTGGCGCGGCAGGTATGGGGTTAAACGATCGATCCCGGCTTTACCCGAGCGCCACAGACGCCAACACAGCCAGAACGCCAGCCAAAGCAGCAGTGCCGCCAGCAACAGCAACCATTTGAAATGGCCGCTTTGCATCTCCGCAGGAATATCGATTGCAGCCCCTGCCAGAATGCCGGGCAGGAAGTAAAAAGGGGGCCACAGCAGGCAACCGATAATGTTCGGCGGCAGGAATTTACTGACCGGCAGATCCAGCATACCCGCCACCATCGGCACCAATGGGCGCGTCGGCCCGACAAAACGCCCCACCAGAATGGTGAACAGGCTGTGCTGATGCAGTGCGTGTTCGGTTTTATCGAGCAGCGCTTTGTTCTTTTTCATAAACGACCAGCGGTGCAACGGGGCTTTGAAACGCCAGCCCAGCCAGTACGAGATCCAGTCGCCCAGCAGACAACCGACAATGCCCGCTAACCATGCCTGCCAGAAATTGACTTCGCCGCTGCCAATCAGCGCGCCCAGCGCCGCCATCATTACCGTGCCGGGCAGGATCAGCCCGACCAGCGCCAGCGACTCGAAAAAGGCCACCAGCGCAATCGCCGCCAGGGAGTATGTGGCGGATTGGGTAATAAAATGTTCCAGCAGTGCTTCCATAACCTGTCCTGTTCAGCAACGAAGGCCGGATTCTCCGGAGGAGAGCCGGAAGCGTCAAGCCTTCAATTATCTGAAAATTTTACAGGCTATATCCTTTTTCAGAACCTACCATTGCCAATCTTTACGAATTATTCACATCCTGCACGGAATTCGCTTGGGCTGGCTCCGGTGCATTTTTTAAACACCCGGGAAAAGTAGAGCTGATCATCAAACCCGACATTACGCCCGACGCTGGCAATCGGCATGCGCGTCGTGCTGAGCAATAGTTTCGCCTGACTGATGCGCTGATCCTCACGCCAACTCAGCACACTCACCCCGAGTTGCTGGCGAAACAGATGCGAAAGTCGCGAAGGCGACAGGCAGACATGCTGCGCAACGCCTGCAATATCAAAATGGTTATCAGCCAGATGATCGCTGATGTACTGGCAGGCATCGCGCACACGGTTATCCAGCGGCGGATGCAACGATTCGTTGATCGCTTCCATTCTGCGCAACAGCAGTTGTTCCAACAGGTTGATCGCAAGATGCTCCGCATAGCGACCGGCGCTTTGCCCGGCATCGATAATTTGCGCGAAAAGCTCGCGAAAACGCGCCATATTCGGCTCATCCGGGCGGTAAAAACCGGTTTGGGCAAATAGCGTCGGCCAGCTTAACCATTCGTGCCAGTAGGCACGCGGGCGGAAGTAAACCCACTGGTGATACCATTCAGAGGCATCCGGATGACGACCATAATGGTGAATTTCTCCAGGCGGAAAGAGCAACATATCACCCGGGCGACAGATAAACTGTTTACCGTGGTTTTTCACAATCCCTTCACCGCGCACGGTGAGGTTCAGGATAAAGCCTTTCATCCCCAACGGACGATCGATAAAAAAATCGAGATAACCGCCCGCCTCTATGGGTGTCAAACCTGCCACCAAATGCGCATTAAACGAGTAGCCAGGCAGCAGTGGATCATTTTGTGATTCAGCCATAAACGCAATACTCCCGTGCTCGGCAAAGAAACCAATTGTCCATATTGATAATCCCTTCACTTCTCCGCCATCTGCGAACAAATGGTGTAAACCCGGTGATGACTTAATCCCGCCAGACAAAAGCGATTACGCCTTTTCGACGCCCTCACGCAGGGTTAAAAGGGATAACGAAAGTGTCTATAAAGGTGGCAGAAATGTCCACATCGAATTTTTGCACGGCGTCACACTTTGCGATGCCATAGCAATTTAGTCCATAAGATTAGCGGATCCTGCCTGACGGTTTTTGCCGCCGCTCACTATGTTTTTGCTAACGGTTATTCTTATGGAGCAACACAATGGCAATCACAATTGGCCTCGATTTCGGCAGCGATTCAGTACGTGCGCTGGCGGTAGACTGCACATCCGGGGCGGAGCTCGCCACCAGTGTGGAATGGTATCCACGCTGGCAGGAAGGGCGCTATTGCGACGCACCGCATAACCAGTTCCGTCACCACCCGCGGGATTACATTGAGTCGATGGAAGCCGCGCTCAAAACAGTGCTGGCGGAATTAAGCGATGCTCAGCGAGCGGAAATCAAAGGCATTGGTGTGGACAGTACCGGTTCAACACCGGCACCCATTGATGCTGAAGGGCGTGTGCTGGCGCTGCGACCCGAATTCGCCGACAACCCGAACGCCATGTTTGTGTTGTGGAAAGATCACACTGCCGTTGAAGAAGCAGAAGCGATTACCCGCTTGTGCCACACACCTGGTAGCACGGATTACTCCCGTTATATTGGCGGTATCTACTCCAGTGAGTGGTTCTGGGCAAAAATCCTGCACGTAACCCGCGCCGACAGTGCTGTCGCCCAGGCGGCTGCATCATGGATTGAGCTCTGCGACTGGGTTCCCGCCCTGCTCTCTGGCACCACACGTCCGGAAGCCATTCGTCGCGGCCGCTGCAGCGCCGGGCATAAATCCTTGTGGCATGAAAGCTGGGGTGGTCTGCCTCCGGCATCGTTCTTCGACGCGCTGGATCCCATCATCAATAAACATCTGGACTGGCCGCTGTTTCGCGAAACCTACACCGCAGATTTACCGGTCGGCACACTGACCGCTGAATGGGCGCAACGCCTCGGGCTTTCCGAATCCGTAGTGATCTCCGGCGGAGCGTTCGACTGTCATATGGGCGCCGTTGGCGCAGGGGCACAACCGAACACGCTGGTAAAAGTGATTGGTACGTCAACCTGCGACATTCTGATCGCCGACAAACAGAGCGTGGGCGATCGCGCAGTAAAAGGCATTTGCGGTCAGGTCGACGGCAGCGTGGTTCCGCAGTTTATTGGTCTGGAAGCCGGTCAATCTGCCTTTGGCGATATTTACGCCTGGTTTGGTCGCATCCTTGGCTGGCCGCTGGAACAACTGGCGCTGCAGCATCCGGAACTGAAAACGCACATCAAAGCCAGCCAGAAACAGCTTCTGCCCGCACTGACTGACGCATGGGTGAAAAATCCTTCTCTTGAACATCTGCCGGTGGTGCTCGACTGGTTTAACGGTCGGCGCACACCTAATGCCAACCAACGCCTGAAAGGCGTCATTACTGACCTCAATCTGGGTACCGATGCGCCTGCGCTATTTGGTGGCCTGATTGCCGCAACCGCCTTTGGCGCGCGCGCCATTATGGAGTGCTTTACCGAACAGGGGATCGCCGTTGACAACGTCATGGCGCTGGGCGGCATTGCACGCAAAAACATCGGCGTAATGCAGGCCTGCTGCGACGTGCTCAACCGTCCGCTTCAGGTGGTTGCTTCCGAGCAATGTTGCGCATTGGGCGCGGCAATCTTTGCGGCCGTAGCGGCGGAAGTCCATGCGGATATCCCGTCGGCGCAGCAGAAGATGGCCAGCGCTGTCGAAAAAACCCTGCAGCCTTCACCGCAGGCGCAACAGTTTGAACAGCTCTATCGTCGTTATCAGCAGTGGGCGAAGAGCGCCGAACAGCACTATCTCCCTTCAGCCGCGACAGTCTCGCAGGCCGCTTTAACTCATTAAGGACAAGATCATGACTATTTTCGACAATTATGAAGTGTGGTTCGTCATCGGCAGCCAGCACCTGTACGGGCCGGAAGCCCTGAAACAGGTGACGAAGCATGCCGAACAGGTGGTCAACGCCCTCAATGCCGAAGCGAAATTACCCTGTAAGCTGGTGCTGAAACCGCTGGGAACCTCGCCTGATGAGATCACTGCCATTTGCCGCGACGCTAACTACGACGACAAATGCGCCGGGATGGTGGTGTGGCTGCATACCTTCTCTCCGGCCAAAATGTGGATCAACGGCCTAGCCATCCTCAACAAACCGCTGTTGCAATTCCACACCCAGTTCAACGCTTCCCTGCCGTGGGACAGCATTGATATGGACTTTATGAACCTTAACCAGACCGCGCACGGCGGCCGCGAGTTCGGCTTTATTGGTGCGCGTATGCGTCTGCAACACAGCGTTGTGACTGGCCACTGGCAGGACAAACACGCCCATACGCGTATCGGCGCATGGATGCGTCAGGCCGTATCCAAACAGGATACCCGTCATCTGAAAGTGGTGCGTTTCGGCGATAACATGCGCGAAGTGGCGGTGACCGAGGGCGATAAAGTCGCGGCACAAATCAAGTTCGGCTTTTCAGTCAATACCTGGGGCGTGGGTGATTTGGTGCAGGTGGTTAACGCCGTCAGCGATGGTGATATTAACGCGCTGGTGGATGAGTACGAAGGCAGCTATCGCCTGACCCCGGCGGCACAGGTTCATGGCGATAAACGTCAGAACGTCCTGGATGCTGCCCGTATTGAACTGGGGATGAAACGCTTTCTTGAAGAGGGCGGCTTCCATGCCTTCACCACCACGTTTGAAGATCTGCATGGCCTGAAACAGTTACCGGGTCTGGCGGTACAGCGTCTGATGCAACAAGGTTACGGTTTTGCTGGCGAGGGCGACTGGAAGACCGCTGCGCTGTTGCGCATCATGAAAGTGATGTCCGGCGGGCTGGCAGGCGGTACCTCCTTTATGGAGGATTACACCTATCACTTCGAAAATGGCAACGACATGGTGCTGGGCTCCCACATGCTGGAAGTCTGCCCAAGCATCGCCACTCATGAAAAACCGATCCTTGATGTGCAATATCTTGGTATCGGCGGCAAAGCCGATCCGGCACGTCTGATCTTCTCTACCCAAACCGGCCCGGCGATTAACGCCAGCCTGATCGATCTGGGGGATCGTTTCCGCCTGCTGGTGAACTGCGTGGATGCGGTGAAAACCCCGCATGATCTGCCGAAACTGCCGGTCGCTAACGCATTGTGGAAAGCGCAGCCGGACCTGCCTACCGCATCGGAAGCCTGGATCCTCGCCGGTGGTGCGCACCATACCGTCTTTAGTCAGGCGCTAACCCTCGATGATATGCGCCAGTTCAGCGAACTGAACGATATTGAGCTGACCGTCATCGATAACGATACCCGCCTGCCGGCATTTAAAGATGCCCTGCGCTGGAACGAAGTTTATTACGGTTCAAAACGTTAAATCTTCGCGCTTACGCCCGGTGACGCTTCATTCACCGGGCTGACAAACCCGCAGGCCGGATAGGCGCAGCGCCATCCGGTAATGTTTTCAGGAGAGGAGTATGCTCGAAGATCTCAAACGTCAGGTGCTGGAAGCCAACCTGGCGCTGCCAAAACATAACCTGGTCACCCTAACCTGGGGCAACGTCAGCGCCGTCGATCGCGACAAAGGCGTGCTGGTGATTAAACCCTCTGGCGTTGATTACAGCGTGATGACCGCCAATGATATGGTGGTGGTCGACATCACCACCGGAGAAGTGGTCGAGGGGCAGAAAAAGCCGTCATCGGACACGCCCACCCACCGCTTGCTGTATCAGGCTTTCCCGACAATTGGCGGCATTGTGCACACCCATTCGCGGCATGCCACCATCTGGTCGCAGGCGGGTCAACCGATCCCGGCGACCGGTACCACGCATGCTGACTACTTCTATGGTGAAATCCCCTGCACGCGCAAGATGACTGATGAAGAGATTAACGGCGAATACGAGTGGGAAACCGGCAATGTGATCGTCGAAACCTTTGAAAGGAAAGGGATCGATCCGGCGCAAATGCCCGGTGTGCTGGTGCATTCCCATGGGCCATTTGCGTGGGGCAAAAATGCCAACGATGCCGTGCATAACGCCATCGTGCTGGAAGAAGTGGCCTACATGGGCATTTTCTGCCGTCAGCTCGAACCCCGCCTGCCGCCGATGCAGCAGACCCTGCTGGATAAGCACTATCTGCGCAAACATGGCGCCAAAGCCTATTACGGGCAATAACTGTATAAAACCACAGCTTATCACACCGAACCAGGCTATAATCTTGCCTGGTTTTGTTTTATGAGAGAACGCTGTGGCGCAAGCGCGAGAAGGCTTTTTATTAACCCGACACTGGCGGGATACCCCCGGCGGCACCGAGGTGGAGTTCTGGCTGGCGACAGACAGCGGCCCGCTGCGCGTGGTCTTGCCGCCGCAGGAATCGGTCGCGTTTATTCCCGCCGCCCATGTGGAAAAAGCCAAACTCCTGCTGCGCAGTGAAAACCACTGGCGCTTAACGCCCCTGACTCTGTCGGACTTCCACCGTCAACCCGTATATGGCCTCTACTGCCGTGGTCATCGCCAGCTCATGCGTATCGAAAAAGCGCTGCGCGAGGGCGGCGTCATCGTGTATGAAGCCGATGTGCGCCCGCCTGAACGCTTTCTGATGGAACGCTTTATTACCGCGCCAGTGTGGGCCGATGGCGAGAGTCAGGGAACGGCGCTGGTCAATGCACGCCTTAAACCCAACCCGCACTACCGCCCGACGCTGAAATGGGTCTCGCTGGATATCGAAACCAGCCGCCATGGCGAGCTTTATTGCATCGGCCTTGAAGGCTGTGGGCAGCGCACGGTCTATATGCTCGGGCCAGAGAATGGCAACCCAAAGCAGGTGGATTTCGATCTGGAGTATGTCGCCAGTCGCCCGCAATTGCTGGAAAAGCTTAATGCCTGGTTTGCTCAACACGATCCGGATGTGATCATCGGCTGGAACCTGGTGCAGTTCGATCTGCGGGTTTTGCAAAAAAGCGCTGAACGTTATCGTGTCCCGTTGACGCTTGGCCGTCAGGGCAGCGAACTGGAGTGGCGAGAACACGGCTTTAAAAATGGCGTCTTCTTTGCACAGGCCACCGGCCGGTTGATTATCGACGGTATTGAAGCGCTGAAGTCCGCCTTCTGGAATTTCTCGTCTTTCTCCCTGGAAGCCGTATCGCAGGAACTGCTCGGTGAAGGGAAAGCCATTGATAACCCGTGGGATCGGATGGATGAAATCGATCGACGCTTTGCCGAAGATAAACCGGCGCTCGCCATCTACAACCTGAAAGATTGCGAGCTGGTCACGCGCATTTTCCATAAAACCGAGATCATGCCATTTCTGTTGGAACGTGCGACAGTCAACGGCTTGCCAGTTGACCGACATGGTGGTTCAGTCGCCGCATTTAGCCATCTCTATTTTCCCCGTATGCACCGCGCAGGTTTTGTGGCACCCAACCTTGGCGAGGTGCCGCCGCAGGCCAGTCCCGGCGGCTATGTGATGGATTCACGTCCCGGACTGTATGACTCGGTACTAGTGCTCGATTATAAGAGCCTGTACCCCTCGATTATCCGCACTTTTCTGATTGATCCTGTCGGCCTGGTCGAAGGCATGGCGCATCCGGATAACGTCCACAGCACAGAGGGCTTTCTGGGTGCCTGGTTCTCGCGAGAGAAACACTGCCTGCCGGAAATCGTCGGGCAAATATGGCGCGGGCGGGACGACGCCAAACGCCAGGGCAACAAGCCGCTCTCACAAGCGCTGAAAATCATTATGAATGCCTTTTATGGCGTACTCGGCACCAGCGCCTGTCGTTTCTTCGATCCTCGCCTGGCCTCGTCGATCACCATGCGCGGCCATGCGATCATGCGTCAGACCAAAGCGCTGATCGAAGAACAGGGTTATGACGTGATTTATGGCGACACGGACTCGACCTTTGTCTGGCTCAAAAAACCGCACAGCGAGGAAGAAGCCGCGCGCATTGGTAACTCGCTGGTTGAACAGGTAAATACATGGTGGGCTGAGCATCTGCGAGCACAGGGATTGGAGAGCGCGCTGGAACTGGAGTTTGAAACCCATTTTTGTCGTTTTTTAATGCCGACGATTCGCGGCACCGAACTGGGCAGTAAAAAACGTTATGCCGGTTTGATTCAGGAAGGCGACAACCAGCGCATGGTGTTTAAAGGACTGGAAACCGTGCGCACCGACTGGACCCCGCTGGCGCAACAATTCCAGCAAAGCCTTTACCTGCGCATTTTTCGTCATGAGCCTTATCAGGATTATGTGCGCGAAACCATCGCCAGCCTGATGGCGGGCGAACTGGATGCACAACTGGTCTATCGCAAACGCCTGCGCCGAGCGCTGAAGGATTATGAACGCAACGTACCGCCGCATGTTCGCGCCGCCAGGCTGGCGGATGAAGAAAACCGTAAACGCGGCCGTCCTGCGCAGTATCAGAACCGAGGTACCATCCATTATGTCTGGACCACCAGCGGCCCTGAGCCAGTGGACTATCAGCATTCGCCGCTGGATTACGATCACTATCTCAGTAAACAACTTCAACCGGTTGCGGAAGGAATTCTCCCTTTCATTGACGACGATTTTGCTACACTACTGACAGGGCAACTGGGATTATTTTAAAGCCACACAATTCAGTCTATACGAACGTGGTGTCATCCAGTACCATAGCGCCCTTCCTGTTCCTGGACCCAAATTTATGCCCGCCTGCCCTAAGGCGGTGACGAACTATTGCCTGAAATTTGAGATATAGAGTTCATTTATGCCCTTTACACTTGGTCAACGCTGGATTAGCGACACGGAAAGCGAACTCGGACTTGGTACAGTCGTCGCAATGGATGCGCGCACGGTCACTCTGCTGTTCCCTGCCACAGGTGAGAACCGTTTGTACGCACGCAGCGACTCGCCGGTTACCCGTGTGATGTTTAACCCCGGCGATACGGTAACCAGTCACGAAGGCTGGCAACTCGCGGTTGAAGAGGTAAAAGAAGAAAACGGTCTGCTCGCCTATACCGGTACCCGCCTGGATACGCAAGAGAACAACATCGTCCTGCGTGAAGTACTGCTCGACAGTAAACTGGTATTCAGCAAACCGCAGGATCGCCTGTTTGCCGGGCAAGTCGATCGCATGGATCGTTTTGCTTTACGTTTTCGCGCCCGTAAATACCAAAGTGAACAGTACCGCATGCCGTGGAGCGGCCTGCGTGGTCAGCGCACCAACCTGATCCCACACCAGTTACATATCGCCCACGACGTGGGTCGCCGCCATGCGCCGCGCGTACTGCTGGCGGATGAAGTGGGCCTTGGGAAAACCATCGAAGCCGGGATGATCCTGCATCAACAGCTGCTCTCCGGCGCGGCCGAGCGCGTGTTGATCGTGGTGCCGGAAACCCTGCAACATCAGTGGCTGGTGGAGATGCTGCGCCGCTTTAACCTGCGTTTCTCACTGTTTGATGATGAGCGTTACGCTGAAGCGCAGCACGATGCGGACAACCCGTTTGAAACTGAACAACTGGTGATCTGCTCGCTGGATTTCGTACGCCGTAACAAACAGCGCCTGGCGCATCTGTGTGAGGCTGAGTGGGATCTGTTAGTCGTCGACGAAGCCCACCATCTGGTGTGGAGTGAAAACGAGCCGGGTCGGGAATATCTGGCGATTGAGCAACTGGCTGAACGCGTACCGGGCATTCTGCTGCTGACCGCCACGCCGGAACAGTTAGGGATGGAAAGCCACTTCGCGCGTCTGCGTTTGCTGGATCCAAACCGTTTTCACGACTTTGCCCAATTTGTTGAAGAGCAAAAAAATTACCGCCCGGTTGCCGATGCTGTCGCGCTGCTGCTGGCGGGTGATCACCTGAATAATGATGAACTCAATACGCTGGGTGATCTGATTGGCGAACAGGATATTGAGCCGTTACTGCAGACGGCCAACAGCGATCGTGAGGGTGCGGCCGCTGCTCGCCAGGAATTGATCACCATGTTGATGGATCGCCATGGCACCAGCCGTGTGCTGTTCCGTAACACCCGTAATGGCGTAAAAGGTTTCCCGAAACGCGAACTGCACACGGTGAAACTGCCGTTGCCAACGCAGTACCAGACTGCAATTAAAGTCTCCGGCATTATGGGCGCGCGTAAAAGCCAGGAAGAGCGCGCTCGCGATATGCTCTACCCGGAGCAGATTTATCAAGAGTTTGAAGGGGATAGCGGCACATGGTGGAACTTTGATCCCCGTGTCGAGTGGCTGATGGGCTATTTAACCAGTCACCGCTCGCAGAAAGTGCTGGTGATCTGCGCCAAAGCGGCAACCGCCTTGCAACTGGAGCAGGTTCTGCGCGAACGCGAAGGCATCCGTGCGGCGGTTTTCCATGAAGGAATGTCCATTATCGAACGCGACCGCGCAGCGGCCTGGTTTGGTGAAGAAGACAGCGGCGCACAGGTGCTGCTCTGTTCCGAAATCGGTTCTGAAGGCCGTAACTTCCAGTTTGCCAGCCATCTCGTGATGTTCGATCTGCCGTTTAACCCGGATCTGCTGGAACAACGTATTGGGCGTCTGGATCGTATTGGTCAGGCGCACGACATTCAAATCCATGTTCCTTATCTGGAAAAAACCGCACAGTCCGTGCTGGTGCGCTGGTATCACGAAGGGTTGGATGCGTTCGAGCACACCTGCCCGACTGGCCGCGCCATCTATGATAGCGTGCACGGCCAGCTCATTAATTACCTTGCTGCACCGGAGAACACCGACGGCTTTGAAGCGCTGATCGCATCCTGCCGCGAGCAGCACGATGCGCTGAAAGCACAGCTGGAACAGGGCCGCGACCGCCTGCTGGAGATCCACTCTAACGGCGGCGAAAAAGCGCAGGCGCTGGCGGAGAGCATCGCCGAACAGGACGATGACACGGCGCTGATCAGCTTTGCGATGAACCTGTTCGATATCATTGGCATCAACCAGGACGATCGCGGTGAAAACATGATCGTCCTGACGCCATCAGACCATATGCTGGTGCCGGATTTCCCGGGCCTGCCGGAAGACGGTTGCACCATCACGTTTGAGCGTGATGTGGCCCTCTCTCGCGAAGATGCGCAATTTATTACCTGGGAACACCCGCTTATCCGCAACGGTCTGGATCTGATCCTCTCAGGCGATACCGGTAGCAGCACCCTGTCGCTGTTGAAAAACAAAGCCCTGCCGGTCGGTACGCTGTTGCTGGAACTGATTTATGTTGTGGAGGCGCAAGCGCCGAAGCAGTTGCAGCTTAACCGCTTCCTGCCGCCAACGCCTATCCGCCTGCTGGTGGACAAAAACGGCACTAACCTGGCGGCGCAGGTGGAATTCGAAAGCTTTAACCGTCAACTCAGCGCGGTTAATCGCCATACGGCCAGCAAGCTGATCAACGCCGTACAGCAGGACGTGCATACCATCCTGCAAAAAGGTGAAGCGCAGGTGGAAGCGGCCGCACGTGAACTGATCGACGCAGCGCGCAGCGAAGCCGACGAAAAATTGTCTGCGGAACTTTCACGCCTGGAAGCGCTGAAAGCGGTCAACCCGAACATTCGCGATGACGAACTGGCTGCCATCGAAAGCAACCGCCAGCATGTTATGGAAAGCCTGTCGCAAGCGGGATGGCGCCTGGATGCGCTGCGATTAATCGTTGTGACGCATCAGTAACGGAGCCGACCATGATGATGGAGCCCTACAATCCGCCGCAAGAACCCTGGCTGATCATTCTTTATCAGGATGAGCATATTATGGTCGTCAACAAGCCCAGCGGCTTGTTGTCGGTCCCGGGGCGTCTGGACGAGCATAAAGACAGCGTGATGACACGTATTCAGCGCGACTTCCCGCAGGCTGAATCCGTGCATCGTCTGGATATGGCGACCAGCGGTGTGATTGTGGTGGCGCTCACCAAAGCCGCAGAGCGTGAGTTAAAACGTCAGTTCCGCGAGCGCGAGCCGAAAAAACAGTATCTGGCGCGTGTCTGGGGCCACCCCGAAAACGTGGAAGGTCTGGTAGATCTGCCGCTGATTTGCGACTGGCCGAATCGCCCGAAACAAAAGGTCTGTTATGAAACCGGCAAAACGGCGCAGACCGAATATGAAGTGCTGAGTACGGATGAGGATGGAACGGCACGCGTGCGTCTGAAGCCGATCACCGGTCGTTCGCATCAATTGCGTGTGCATATGCTGGCGCTGGGACACCCCATCCTTGGCGATCGTTTTTATGCTCCACCGGAAGCGCTGGCGATGGCACCGCGTTTACTGCTGCATGCAGAAACACTGACCATCACCCACCCGGCGTTCGGCAACAGTATGACCTTTAAAGCCCCGGCCGATTTCTGAATCTTCCCCCCGGCCTGACGACGGCCGGGGGTTCTCACGCTTACCTGAAGCCCTTCTGCTCGCGGATAAGTTCGTACGCTTTCTGTATTTCTTGCGCTTTTTGCTTCGCCATTTCCATCATCTCTGGCGGTAAACCTTTCGCCACCAGTTTGTCCGGATGGTGTTCGCCCATTAATTTACGGTAAGCACGCTTGATGGTGGTGGCATCGTCAGACACTTTAACCCCCAGCACATTACAGGCATCTTCCAGCGTAGGCCCGCGCCGCGCCTGCTGCCAACCGCCGCCCGTCTGTTGTTGCTGATGATGGTAACCGCCACCAAACTGCGCCCCACCCTGCATCATGCGCAGGAACTGGTCGAACTGCATGCGCGAGATGCCAAGTTCTTCAGCAATCACGTACAGTACATCTCGTTCGCTGGGGTGCAACGTGCCATCGGCAAAGGCGGCCTGGATTTGAATTTCCAGAAACATCCTAATCAAATCAAAGCGCCCGAAACAGATGCTGCGGAACTGACGCATTTTGTCCCGTAGCGGGTAATTATCCGCTTTGCCGACGCGAAAAGCCTGCTGCGCCGCCGTACGCGATTCGCCATGCAGGTTCATCCGATCCATAAACAGGCTGGCTACCTGAATGTCGGCTTCGGTGACACGGCCTTTCGATTTGGTCAGATGCCCCATCACTTCAAAGGTAGTGGCAAAAAAGAGCGACTGACGTTCACGTTGATTGGCAAACCACGCCATTTTCCGGCTGCGGGCTTTATCAAACATATGCCCGATAATGAGTCCCAGAATCGCGCCCCAAAAGCCGCCGCCCACGAAAAGGGCAATGACCACACCAACCACTTTTCCCCAATACTGCATATACTCCCCAAATCGTCATGCCGTCGGCTAAAATTTGCTTTATCATACCCGTCATTCTATGCCGTGCACAGGCACAGTCTTCTCTGACCTGGCTCGAACGCGGGCAGGATTAACACTAGCGTTGCAAAGGTGAGTAAGTTAGTCTCTGACCGTTTGCCAGCGTAAAGCCACAGATGACGGAACAACAAATACAACGTATGAAAAAACGTATCCCCACCCTCCTGGCCACCATGATTGGCTCTGCTCTCTATAGCCAGCAGGGGTTGGCAGCCGATCTTGCCTCGCAGTGTATGCTTGGCGTTCCCAGCTACAACCGCCCACTGGTGCAGGGCGACACCAACAACTTACCGGTGACCATCAACGCCGATGATGCGAAGGGCAACTACCCGGACAATGCCGTTTTCAGCGGCAATGTGGATGTGAATCAGGGTAATAGCCGCTTACAGGCGGATGAAGTCCAGCTTCATCAACAGCAGGCGGAAGGTCAGGCGGATCCGGTACGCACAGTGGATGCACTGGGTAATGTGCACTATGACGACAACCAGGTCATCCTGAAAGGTCCTAAAGCCTGGGCGAATTTAAATACGAAAGATACTAACGTCTGGGAAGGTGACTACCAAATGGTGGGGCGTCAGGGGCGCGGCACCGCCGACCTGATGAAACAGCGTGGGGAAAACCGCTACACCATTCTGGAAAATGGTTCTTTTACCTCCTGTCTGCCAGGTTCCAATACCTGGAGCGTAGTGGGTACTGAAGTGATCCATGACCGCGAAGAACAGGTCGCTGAAATCTGGAATGCGCGCTTTAAGCTGGGGCCGGTTCCGGTGTTCTACAGCCCTTATCTGCAATTGCCGGTCGGCGATAAACGCCGTTCAGGTTTCCTGATCCCGAACGCCAAGTACAGCACCAACAACTCCTTCGAGTTTTATCTGCCGTACTACTGGAACATTGCACCAAACTTTGATGCCACAATTACCCCGCACTATATGCATAAACGCGGCGGCGTACAGTGGCAAAACGAATTCCGTTATCTGACGCAAGCCGGTGCTGGTCTAATCGAATTTGACTACCTGCCGTCGGATAAAGTGTATCAGGATGAGTACCCTACCGAAGGCGATCGCCATCGCTGGCTATTTTACTGGCAACATGCCGGGGTAATGGATCAGGTATGGCGTTTTAACGTTGACTACACCAAAGTCAGCGATGCCAGCTATTTTAACGACTTCTCGTCCAAATACGGTTCCAGCACCGACGGTTACGCCACGCAGAAATTCAGCGTCGGCTACGCGGTGGAAAACTTTGACGCCACGGTTTCCACCAAACAGTTCCAGATCTTTAACCGCCAGAACAGCAACTCTTATTCCGCACAACCGCAATTGGATGTGAACTGGTACCAGAACGATCTGGGGCCATTCGATGCGCATATTTATGGCCAGGCCGTAAACTTCGTTAGCTCCAACTCCAATCGTCCTGAAGCGACGCGTGTTCACCTGGAGCCGACATTAAGCCTGCCGGTATCAAACGAGTGGAGCAGTCTGAATACCGAAGTCAAAATGCTGGCGACTCACTACCAGCAGAGCAATCTTGACTCCTATCGCTCATATGCTCAGCAGCTTTACAGCAATGATGCCAGCAGTTCAAACCTGACAACGCTGGAGTCAGCAAATAAATTAAAAGACTCCGTTAATCGCGTGATACCGCAGTTCAAAATGGACGGCAAAATGGTTTTCGAGCGCGATATGAACTGGGCGGAAGGCTATACCCAAACGCTGGAGCCACGTGCCCAGTATCTCTACGTTCCGTATCGCGATCAGAGCCATATCAACAACTACGACTCGACGCTGCTGCAATCTGACTATAGCGGTCTGTTCCGCGATCGTACTTACAGCGGCCTCGACCGTATCGCATCCGCGAACCAGGTCACTACCGGCGTCACATCCCGCATTTATGATGATGCGGCAGTTGAACGTTTTAACGTTTCTGTTGGTCAAATCTACTATTTCACCGAGTCCCGTACCGGTGATGACAACATTAACTGGGAGAAAGATAACAAAACGGGTTCGCTGGTGTGGGCGGGAGACACGTACTGGCGCATCTCCGATCGCTGGGGTCTGCGCGGCGGGGTGCAGTATGACACTCGTCTGAACAACATCGCGAACAGCAGCACCTCGCTGGAATATCGCCGTGATGAAGACCGTATGGTGCAACTGAGCTACCGTTACGCCAGCCCGGAATACATTCAGGCAACACTGCCAAGTTATGCGTCAGTGGCGCAATACAAAGACGGTATTTCGCAGGTGGGTATGGCAGCAAGCTGGCCGATCGTAGACCGTTGGTCTGTCGTCGGCGCTTACTATTACGATACTAATACCCGTAAACCGGCCGATCAGATGTTAGGTTTACAGTATAACTCCTGCTGTTATGCCATTCGCGTTGGCTATGAACGCAAAATTAACGGCTGGCAAAATGACCAAAGCAAGTATGACAACGGCATCGGTTTCAACATTGAGCTGCGCGGCTTGAGTTCCAACTACGGTTTGGGCACGCAACAAATGCTGCGTTCAAACATTCTGCCGTACCGTAGTTCAATGTGATCTGTTTGATTTGCAACGTAATCCGCATTGCGGTTAATTGAAATGGAAAAGGTATGAAGAACTGGAAAACGCTGCTTCTCGGTATCGCTATGGTTGCGAATACCAGTTTTGCTGCGCCTCAGGTTGTAGATAAAGTCGCCGCTGTCGTGAACAATGGCGTGGTGCTTGAAAGTGACGTTGATGGTTTGATGCAATCTGTGAAGGCTAACGCAGGACAGGCAGGCCAGCAGTTACCTGATGACGCCACACTGCGCCATCAGATCCTTGAACGCCTGATCATGGATCAAATCATTCTGCAGATGGGCACGAAGATGGGCGTCAAAGTCACTGACGAACAGCTTGACGCTGCCATCGCCGATATTGCGAAACAAAACAATATGACGATGGATCAGATGCGCAGCCGCCTGGCTTACGACGGGGTGAACTTCAGCACCTACCGTGCCCAGATCCGCAAAGAGATGATCATTTCCGAAGTGCGCAACAGCGAAGTTCGCCGTCGCGTCACCGTGCTGCCGCAGGAAGTTGAAACGCTGGCAAAGCAAGTGGGCAACCAGAACGACGCCAGCACCGAGCTGAATTTGAGCCATATCCTGATCCCGCTGCCGGAAAACCCAACTTCTGATCAGGTCAACGAAGCCGAAAGCCAGGCGCGTTCTATTGTTGAACAAGCCCGTAGTGGCAATGACTTCGGAAAACTCGCTATCACTTACTCTGCCGACCAGCAAGCGCTGAAAGGCGGTCAGATGGGCTGGGGGCGTATTCAGGAACTGCCAAGTATTTTCGCCCAGGCATTAAGCACGGCGAAAAAAGGCGATGTGATCGGCCCCATCCGTTCTGGTGTGGGTTTCCACATTCTGAAAGTGAACGATCTGCGTGGTCAGAGCCAGAGTATTTCCGTTACCGAAGTGCACGCACGTCACATCCTGCTGAAACCATCGCCGATCATGAGCGACGATCAAGCTCGAGTGAAACTGCAAGAAATCGCTGCCGATATCAAGAGTGGCAAAACCACCTTTGCTAACGCGGCAAAAGAGTTCTCTCAGGATCCAGGCTCAGCGAACCAGGGAGGCGATCTTGGTTGGGCTGCGGCCGACATTTACGATCCCGCTTTCCGTGACGCGTTGATGAAACTGAAACGCGGGCAAATGAGCGGCCCGGTTCACTCCTCTTTCGGTTGGCATCTGATCGAAATGCTTGATACCCGCAACGTTGATAAAACCGACGCGGCGCAGAAAGACAGAGCCTACCGTATGCTGATGAACCGTAAGTTCTCTGAAGAAGCGGCAACCTGGATGCAGGAACAACGCGCCAGCGCCTACGTGAAAATTTTGAGCAACTAATGAAAACAGCGCGTGTCGTTATCACTCCCGGCGAACCCGCCGGGATTGGCCCGGATTTGGTGGTGCAACTCGCCCAGCGCGACTGGCCGGTTGAACTGGTTATCTGTGCAGATGCGACGCTGCTAACCGAGCGGGCTGCCCTGCTCGGTCTGCCGCTGGTGCTGCGGGAGTACGCTCCCGCCGCCCCCGCCGCGCCGCAACAGGCCGGGACACTGACCGTGTTGCCCCTGTCTCTGCGCGCTACAGTTACCCCCGGCGTGTTGAATACGCAAAACGGTCCGTATGTTGTCGAAACGCTGGCTCGCGCTTGCGATGGCTGCCTGAACGGTGAATTTGCCGCATTGATCACAGGTCCCGTGCATAAAGGCGTGATCAACGATGCCGGAACTCCCTTTACCGGGCATACGGAGTTCTTCGAGGAGCGCTCGCACGCCGCCAAAGTGGTGATGATGCTGGCCACCGAAGAGCTACGCGTTGCGCTGGCCACCACCCATTTGCCGCTCAAGGCGGTAGCTGACGCGATCACGCCGGAACTGCTTCGCGAAGTGATCGGCATCCTGTACGGTGACCTGCAACAAAAGTTTGGCATCCGCCAGCCGCATATTTTAGTTTGCGGTCTTAACCCGCATGCGGGCGAAGGTGGCCATATGGGCACCGAAGAGATTGATACCATCATTCCGGTGCTGGATGAAATGCGGGCGCAAGGGATGAACTTAAGTGGCCCATTGCCCGCCGATACGCTGTTTCAACCCAAATACCTCGATAATGCCGACGCTGTGCTGGCGATGTACCACGATCAGGGCCTGCCCGTGCTAAAATACCAGGGATTTGGCCGCGGCGTGAATATCACCCTCGGTTTACCTTTTATTCGCACATCCGTTGACCATGGCACCGCGCTTGAACTCGCAGGCCTGGGAACAGCGGATGTCGGCAGTTTTATTACGGCGCTTAATCTCGCCATCAAAATGATTGTTAATACTCAATGAATAATCGCGTCCATCAGGGCCACTTAGCCCGCAAACGCTTCGGGCAAAACTTTCTCCACGACCAGTTCGTGATCGACAGCATCGTTTCGGCGATCAACCCGCAAAAAGGTCAGGCCATGGTCGAAATCGGCCCGGGTCTTGGCGCGCTGACGGAGCCTGTCGGTGAACGTCTGGATAAAATGACGGTCATCGAACTTGACCGCGATTTGGCTGCGCGCCTGCAGACGCACCCATTTCTTGCGCCAAAACTGACTATCTATCAGCAAGATGCAATGACCATGAACTTTGGCGAATTGTCTCAGACGCTGGGTCAGCCACTGCGCGTCTTCGGCAATCTGCCGTATAACATCTCTACGCCGCTGATGTTCCATCTGTTTAGCTATACTGATGCCATTGCCGACATGCATTTTATGTTGCAAAAAGAGGTGGTCAATCGCCTGGTTGCAGGACCAAACAGTAAAGCGTATGGTCGATTAAGCGTCATGGCGCAGTACTATTGCCAGATCATTCCGGTATTGGAAGTGCCGCCGACGGCGTTTGCGCCGCCGCCAAAAGTGGATTCAGCCGTGGTTCGCCTGGTTCCGCACGCGACACTGCCGCATCCGGTAAAAGATATACGCGTGTTGAGCCGCATCACTACGGAAGCCTTTAACCAGCGTCGCAAGACTATCCGCAACAGCCTCGGTAATGTGTTTACCGTCGACGTGTTGACATCGCTGGGTATCGATCCGGCGATGCGTGCAGAAAATATCTCTGTTGCGCAATATTGCCAGTTGGCGAACTACCTGGCTGATAATCCGCCGCCGAAGGAGAGTTAACGTATGATCAATTCGCCCCGAGTCTGTATTCAGGTGCAAAGCGTCTATATTGAGTCTCAGTCCGCTCCCGACGATGAACGTTATGTCTTTGCTTACACCATTACTATCCGGAACCTGGGGCGAACCCCTGTCCAGTTGCTGAAACGCTACTGGTTGATCACAAATGGAAATGGCCGCGAAACGGAAGTTCAGGGCGAAGGTGTGGTCGGCGTACAGCCGCACATCGAACCCGGCGGCGAATACCAGTACACCAGCGGCGCGGTTATCGAAACGCCGCTGGGCACCATGCAAGGCCACTACGAAATGATCGATGCGCAAGGGGACCTCTTTCGCATCTCCATCCCGGTCTTCCGGCTCGCCGTTCCTACACTGATCCATTAATACACAATGTCTACATATCTTATTGGCGACGTTCATGGTTGCTATGATGAACTGATCGCATTGTTAAAACAGGTCGACTTTACCCCCGGCCAGGATACCTTATGGTTGACCGGCGATCTGGTTGCCCGTGGGCCTGGCTCACTGGATGTGCTGCGTTTTGTCAAATCCCTTGGCGACAGCGTACGTGTCGTACTGGGAAATCACGACCTGCATCTGCTGGCCGTCTTTGCAGGCATCAGCCGCAATAAGCCGAAAGACCGGCTGACTCCGCTCCTGGAAGCCGCCGATGCCGATGAACTGATTAACTGGCTGCGCCGCCAGCCGCTACTCCAGGTCGACGAAGAGAAAAAACTGGTGATGGCTCATGCCGGGATCACGCCCCAGTGGGACCTCGAGACGGCCAAACATTGCGCGCACGATGTTGAAGCCGTGCTGTCGAGCGACTCCTATCCTCTGTTTCTGGACGCCATGTATGGCGATCTGCCCAACCACTGGTCAACGGAACTGAGTGGACTTGCTCGTCTGCGCTTTATCACCAACGCATTAACGCGCATGCGCTACTGCTTCCCAAACGGGCAGCTTGATATGTACTGCAAAGACATTCCTGCCCATGCTCCCGCACCGTTAAAACCGTGGTTTTCCATCCCAGGCCCTGTGTCAGAGGAGTACAGCATTGTCTTTGGTCACTGGGCTTCGCTGGAAGGTGAAGGGACACCAGAAGGGATCTACGGCCTGGATACGGGGTGTTGCTGGGGCGGCGTGTTAACCTGCCTGCGCTGGGAAGACAAAGCCTACTTTGTGCAACCCTCTAACCGCCAAATGGATCTGGGTGAAGACGAGGCGATCGCCTCCTGAAAGCAGTCCCCGGCATAAAGCCGGGGACGTGTATTATCTGCGGTCCAGGATCTCGAAGCAGTAGCTGTGCGAGTTCTGCGCATCCGCATCGTTAAACTCGCTAAATACCGATTCCCAATCGTCCGGATCGTAGTCAGGGAAATGGGTATCGCCTTCCACTTCCGCGTCGATATGCGTCAGGTAGAGACGCTGCGCTTTCGGCAGGAACTGCTCGTAAACGCGACCGCCGCCGATCACCATGATCTCTTCCACATCACCGCAGGCGGCAATCGCTTCATCGACAGATTTCACCCACACCACACGATCGTCTGTGCCTGGCTGGCTACTGATGACAATGTTTTTACGGCCTGGCAGCGGGCGACCAATGGATTCCCACGTCAGACGCCCCATCACAACCGGTTTGTTTAAGGTATTGCGCTTAAACCAGGCCAGATCGGCAGGTAAATTCCACGGCATCGCGTTTTCCATGCCAATGACGCGATCCACCGCTAACGCCGCAATCAAACTGATCATTCATTCATTCCTGGATGCAAAAAAATTGTCGCCACTATACGGAAAGCGCAATCTTTCGTCGACGGTGGGCAGGGTAAAGAATGAGAAAATTTTTCATTCTGCTGGCGACACCACAGCACAGTACTGTATCGCCAGCGTTCCACCGTTTTTGAATCAAACGCTTACCCGATAATGCCGTCAGACCTGTGGTTTCACTACGGGCTCATCACCAGGATCGCCAGTATGCCGCCCTTCATCCGTCCCCTGCCAGCCATGTTGCTGAATCAGCGACAGATGCGCGCGATCTTCTGCAATAATTTCCGTCAGCATCGCGCTGGTGCGTTTGAATACCGCCGCCCGCGCCAGCGCATCGTTTTCGACCTGTGCCATCTCCTCCACCATCCGGGTGTTGAAACGGCGGAAGTGATCGGCACGCTCACGGGCTTCATACGAACCCAGGCCTAACCCTTCCAGTGCGATGCGCCCCACTTTCAGCGCCGCCTCAAAGGTTTCACGCTCCGGTTTATCAACCCCGGCCTGGCGCAGCCGTATATAGTGATCAACATCGCGCGCACGGGCAATCACCTGCAGATCGGGGAAGTGCTCTTTCGCCAGTTCTGTCAGCAACAGGCTGGCCTGGGGATCGTCAATCGCATTGATCAAGACTTCCGCGCGCCCTGCGCCGGCAGACTCCAACAGATCCACCCGCGTGGCATCACCGTAAAAGACCTTCATGCCGAACTTGCGCAGTGTTTCGATATGATCCGGATCGTGATCGAGCACCACCATCTTCACGCCGCTGGAGAGCAACAGGCGCCCGGCAATCTGACCAAAACGCCCGAACCCGGCGATAATCACCCGCGCTTCTTCTTCATCAATTTCATCGGCTTCGCGCTCCTGCTGTGAGCCCGCTGTTTCCAGACGAGTTAACAGCACCAGCAGCAGCGGCGTCGCCGCCATTGAGAGCGCGACGGTAAGCGTTAACGCTTTTGCCCACTCGCTATCGAGCACCTGCGCCGTTTGTGCCGCGCCAAACACCACAAAGGCGAATTCGCTCCCCTGCCCCAACAATGCCGCAAACCATAGTCGCTGCTTACCGGGCACCTTCAACGGGCGGGCAATCAGCCACAGCACCGCACTTTTAATGGCCAGGAAGCCCACCAGCAGCAACAAAATCCGCAAGGGGTGTGTTACCAGTGTGCCAAAGTCGATAGACATGCCAACGCCGATAAAGAACAACCCGAGCAGCAAACCTTTGAAGGGTTCAATATCGCTTTCCAGCGCATGCCGGTATTCGGAGCTGGCGAGCAATACGCCAGCCAGAAATGCCCCCATCGCCATCGACAAACCCGCCTCTTCCAGCAACAAACCAAAACCGAAGACCAGAAAGAGCGCCACGGCGCAGAACACTTCTCTCAGGCCAGAGCGCGCGACAAAGCGCAATGCCGGACGGGCAACATAGCGCCCCAGCAAAACAACCAGCACCAGCGCGCCAACCACTTTCAGCGCCGAAAGCGTGAATGCTCCCAGCGTGGTAGAAGCGCCGCTCGCCGCCAGAAGTGGGATCATCGCCACCAGCGGAATGGCGGCGATATCCTGGAAGAGCAACACCGAAAAAGCGCTGCGTCCCATTTGCGACACCGTCAGGTTACGCTCATTCATCGCCTGCATCGCAATAGCGGTTGAGGAGAGTGCCAGCGTCAGGCCAATCAACAATGCTACCGGCCAGGGGAGGCCTAACAGCGCGCAAAACAGGCCCAGCAGGAGCCCACAACTGGCCATTTGCAACGCGCCACCGCCAAACACCGAGGCTCTCAGCTTCCATAGCCGCTGCGGATCCAACTCAAGGCCGATCACAAACAGCATCAGCACAACGCCGATTTCGGCGAAATGCAGGATAGATTCAGCGTCGGTGACCAACCGTAATCCCCACGGACCAATCACGCTGCCGGCTATCAGATAGCCGAGCACAGACCCCAACCCCAGCCTGACGGCAATAGGCACTATCAGTGCCGCCGAACCAAGGTAGATCAACGCCTGAATTAAGGAATGACTATCCATGTTGCGCCTCCTGCCACTCCAGCAAACGTTGTTTATAATGACGCGCCTGCGCCTGCAACGTTTCATCATCGCAGACAAAGGTGTAATGCACCGCGCAGGGCGGCAGCCAGTTCAACCCGCAATAAAGCGCTGTGGCCTGTAACGGCTGGCACAGCACGTCAAACCCCGGATGAGAACCAATATTGAAATGATTTTCCCCTCCGCCGGTGGTGACCGCCCACATCACACTCTTACCGTGTAACGCCGTACCTCCGTGACCATAAGCCCAGCCGTGCGACAACACTTTATCGATCCACAACTTGAGCAACGGCGTGACGCCATACCATTGCATTGGATGTTGCCAGATAATCAGATCAGCACGGGAAACAGCCTCCTGCTCGGCGGCTACGTCGATATTAAAATCGGGATAGAGCTCATAGAGGGAACGCACTTCGACATTTTCCAGCGTCCGTGCCAATTCAATCATCCGCTTATTCGCATGGGAGTGTTGCGGATAGGGATGTGCATAAATAATCAGAATCATCGATCAGCCTGTCTTCACTGCCTTATTTTTCTTTGAGTGTAGACAGTTAATCGTCCGGCTAAAAGCGGCAATCTGTGTGGGAATAAGGGGAGAGGCGTGCGATGGCAATCGCCACCGCACCACATTCGCGGATCAGTTATCCAGCTCGCTCATGTTTTTTACCTGATCGCGGTTAATCTGCTCGGTTTTACCGGTTTCTGCATTTTTATAGGAAACCAGCCCGGTGTCATCATCCACTTTCGGTTTTCCGTCGGTGACAATGGTCTTACCGTCGGTGGTACGTACAGCCTGATTCGAAGAACACCCGGCTACGGTAAACAGTGCAGCGGCAGTAAAGAGTGAAGTCATAAGAAGTTTCGTTCGCATGGTTATCTCCCTGCTTTTCAGTGTATTTCATTCATCTGTTAACCCATTTTAGGTTAACTCACTGAGTAACGGGGAAAATGCAGAACACTCTGAAGAGAATGGAAAGCGTGAGGTATCACAGACCTGATGAGTAAAGCGCCATCAGGCCTGTGAATCAGGAGAAGCAAATCCGGCCCAGGAAGCGGGCCAGAGGTCGATTACTTACCGATCAGTGCGTGCATTTCCTGCACCGAAATCACTTTCTCCGTTGCATCCGCGTTCAGTGCCATGGTCGTCGCGAAGCCACCGTTCAGTGTGGTGTCATAGTGTACTTTGTACTGCAGTGCACTGCGGCGAATCAGTTTGGAGTCTTCAATCGCCTGGCGACCCGCAGTGGTGTTAATGATGTAAGTGTATTCGCCATTCTTGATACGATCCTGAATGTGCGGACGCCCTTCATGCACCTTGTTCACCAGACGTGGATTAATGCCCGCTTCGCCCAGTACAATCGCCGTCCCGTGAGTCGCATCCAGCTCGAAGCCCTGTTTCAGCAGTTTCGCCGCCAGATCCACCACACGCTCCTTGTCGCCTTCACGCACAGAGAGCAGCGCACGACCGTGTTTCTTCATCGTGGAGTTGCTGCCGAGCTGCGCTTTGGCAAACGCTTCCGCGAATGTACGCCCCACGCCCATCACTTCACCGGTCGAGCGCATTTCTGGCCCTAACAGCGGATCGACGCCCGGGAATTTATTGAACGGCAGCACCACTTCTTTCACTGAGTAGTATGGCGGGATGATCTCTTTGGTGTGGCCCTGCTGCACCAGTGTTTTACCGGTCATCACGCGCGCAGCAACTTTCGCCAGCGGCAGGCCAGTCGCCTTGGAGACAAACGGTACGGTACGCGCGGCACGCGGGTTCACTTCAATCAGGTAGACTTCGTTATCTTTCACGGCAAACTGCACGTTCATCAGACCGCGCACCTGCAATTCGAACGCGAGTTTCTGCACCTGCTGGCGCATCACATCCTGAATTTCCTGACTCAGGGTATAAGCTGGCAGGGAACAGGCGGAGTCGCCGGAGTGTACGCCAGCCTGCTCGATGTGCTCCATGATGCCGCCAATCAGCACATTTTCGCCATCGCACACCGCATCGACATCCACTTCCACCGCGTCGTCGAGGAATTTATCCAGCAGTACCGGCGCATCGTTGGAGACGCTGACAGCCGTCATAAAGTAGCGACGCAGATCCACTTCGTCATAGACGATTTCCATCGCGCGACCACCCAGCACATAAGAAGGGCGCACGACCAGCGGGTAAGTAATCTCTTTTGCTTTCTCAACCGCCTGCTCCAGCGCCGTTACCGTGGCGTTAGCGGGCTGTTTCAGTTTCAGACGTTCAACCGCATGCTGGAAACGCTCGCGGTCTTCCGCACGGTCAATGGCATCCGGGCTGGTGCCAATTACCGGCACGCCAGCGGCTTCCAGCGCACGCGCCAGTTTCAGCGGCGTCTGACCGCCGTACTGCACAATCACGCCTTTCGGTTTCTCGATGCGCACGATTTCCAGCACGTCTTCGAAGGTAACCGGTTCAAAATAGAGGCGATCGGAAGTGTCATAGTCGGTCGACACGGTTTCCGGGTTACAGTTGACCATAATGGTCTCGTAACCATCTTCACGCAGCGCCAGCGAGGCGTGTACGCAGCAATAGTCGAACTCAATACCCTGACCGATACGGTTTGGACCACCGCCCAGCACCATGATCTTGTCGCGATCCTGGTTCGGGTTGGCTTCGCACTCTTCTTCATAGGTGGAGTACATATACGCGGTATCGGTGGCGAATTCGGCAGCACAAGTATCAACGCGTTTATAAACCGGGTGTAAGTCATACTGATCGCGCAGCTTGCGGATTTCCACCTCGCGTACGCCAGCCAGTTTCGCCAGTCGCGCATCAGCAAAGCCTTTACGTTTCAACTGGCGCAGGAAGTCCGCATCCAGACCGTTGATGCCCACTTCCGCAACCTGCTCTTCCAGACGCACCAGCTCTTCAATTTGTACCAGGAACCAGCGGTCGATATTGGTCAGGTTAAACACGCCATCCACGGAGAGGCCTGCGCGGAATGCGTCCGCGATGTACCAAATGCGCTCTGCGCCGGCATCTTTCAGCTCGCGGCGGATTTTGGTCAGCGCTTCCGGGTCGTCAAGGCTAACTTTCGGGTCAAAGCCGGTTGCGCCCACTTCCAGACCACGCAACGCTTTCTGCATCGATTCTTGCTGTGTACGACCAATCGCCATCACTTCGCCCACAGACTTCATCTGCGTGGTCAGACGGTCATTGGCACCAACAAACTTCTCGAAGTTGAAGCGCGGGATCTTGGTCACGACGTAGTCGATAGAAGGTTCGAACGATGCCGGGGTACGACCGCCAGTGATGTCGTTCATCAGCTCGTCCAGCGTGTAGCCCACTGCCAGTTTCGCCGCGACTTTGGCAATCGGGAAGCCGGTCGCTTTTGACGCCAGCGCTGAGGAGCGGGACACGCGCGGGTTCATCTCAATTACAATCAGACGGCCGTTTTTCGGGTTTACCGCGAACTGTACGTTGGAACCGCCTGTTTCTACGCCGATTTCACGCAGTACCGCCATCGAAGCGTTACGCATGATTTGGTACTCTTTATCGGTGAGCGTTTGCGCTGGCGCAACGGTGATGGAGTCACCGGTGTGGATCCCCATGGCATCGAAGTTTTCAATCGAGCAGACGATGATGCAGTTGTCGTTCTTATCACGCACCACTTCCATCTCGTACTCTTTCCAGCCAATCAGCGACTCGTCAATCAGCAGCTCATTGGTTGGGGACAGATCCAGGCCGCGGGCGCAAATTTCTTCAAACTCTTCGCGGTTATAAGCGATGCCGCCGCCGGTGCCGCCCATGGTAAAGGAAGGACGGATAATGCACGGATAGCCGACATCTGCCGCCACCGCCAGCGCTTCATCCATTGTGTGCGCAATGCCGGAACGGGCAGTATCGAGACCGATTTTCTTCATCGCAATATCAAAGCGACGGCGATCTTCTGCTTTATCAATTGCATCGGCAGTCGCGCCAATCATGGTCACGCCAAACTCTTCCAGTACGCCCTGGCGCTCCAGCTCCAACGCGCAGTTCAGCGCAGTCTGGCCGCCCATGGTCGGCAGTACAGCGTCCGGACGCTCTTTTTCGATGATTTTGCGCACCACTTCCCAGTGGATAGGCTCAATATAGGTGGCATCCGCCATCTCCGGGTCCGTCATAATGGTCGCCGGGTTGGAGTTCACCAGGATCACGCGGTAGCCCTCTTCACGCAGGGCTTTACAGGCCTGCGCGCCAGAGTAGTCAAACTCACACGCCTGGCCGATAACAATCGGACCTGCGCCAAGGATCAGGATGCTTTTTATATCTGTACGTTTTGGCATGGCTCTTGTTCTCCTGATTATTTGGCGGTGTTGCGGTATTGCTCAATTAACTCGATAAAATGGTCGAACAGCGGCGCGGCATCGTGCGGCCCCGGGCTTGCTTCCGGATGCCCCTGGAAACTGAATGCCGGTTTGTCGGTGCGATGAATCCCCTGCAGCGTGCCATCGAACAGCGATTTATGCGTTACGCGCAGGTTAGCAGGCATAGAGGCTTCGTCGACGGCAAAACCGTGGTTCTGCGCGGTAATCATCACCGTGTTGTTATCGATATCTTTTACCGGGTGGTTACCGCCGTGGTGACCAAATTTCATTTTCACAGTTTTCGCACCGCTCGCCAGCGCCAGCAACTGATGGCCGAGACAGATGCCGAACACCGGAATCTCCGTCTCAAGGAACGTTTTAATCGCGTCGATAGCGTAGTCACACGGCGCCGGGTCACCAGGACCGTTAGACAGGAAAATCCCATCCGGATTGAGTTTCAAGACATCTGCGGCAGGCGTTTTCGCCGGAACCACCGTCAGGCGGCAGCCTCTGTCCACCAGCATGCGCAGGATGTTGCGTTTCGCACCGTAGTCATAAGCCACTACATGGAACGGCAATTCACTCTCTTTTTTTGCCTGCGGCAGGTCGCCCGCCAGTGTCCAGCTTCCTTGTGTCCAGCTGTAGGTTTCTGCGGTGGTCACTTCTTTCGCCAGATCCATACCGTTCAGGCCCGGGAAGGCTTTCGCTTTCTCCAGCGCCACAGCGGCATCAACATTGTCGCCTGCGATAATGCAGCCGTTTTGCGCACCTTTTTCGCGCAGCAAACGGGTCAGCTTACGGGTATCAATATCAGCAATGGCCACAATGTTATGGCGCTTCAGGTAAGAAGAGAGATCTTCGGTATTGCGGAAGTTGCTGGCAATCAGCGGCAGGTCACGAATGACAAGGCCTTGCGCATGTACCTGAGAGGATTCTTCGTCAGCGGAATTGGTGCCGACATTACCGATATGGGGATAAGTAAGAGTGACGATTTGGCGGGAATAGGAAGGATCAGTGAGGATTTCTTGATAACCGGTCATTGAAGTATTGAAAACGACTTCCCCAACCGCCGTGCCCGTTGCCCCTATGGCCCGACCGTGAAACTGGGTTCCGTCTTCCAGAACCAATAGCGCTGACTTAATCAAAACATCCTCCAGAGAATATTCACTCACTTTATTTGCATATTAATTCAAATGCAGATGATGAATCAATGCAAATTTGCTGGCCGTGGATTTTTGGCAAACGGCGGCATTCTGGAGAGATGTCGGTTAAAAGTCAACTTATCTCGCATATTTTTCTTATTCTTTTACGCCACTGCCTTTGTTTACTGGCTTTAACAGACAAAAAGATCACATAAACCGTCCAGGAAAACGCTTGCGCCGCAAGAAAATTGCTTACGGGTTGTGCCATAACGTAAAAAGTAGACCAGATGGTCAAAATTTACAATTATGAAACAAAAAATACGGGGAAGATTGATAATTTTAGATGACTCTCGGCAAAATCACCTTGAAATGGAAAAAATAAAAGGGCAATAAAATATTGCCCTTTGCAATCAAGTCACTATGACTGCAACAACCACATCACGATGGGTAATAAACTTACAAATTATTGAGATCAAGCACGTCTCGCATATCAAAAAGGCCCTTATTTTTTCCTTTCAGCCACAAAGCGGAGCGCACTGCGCCATTAGCGAACGTCATGCGGCTTGAAGCTTTATGCGTAATCTCGACACGTTCGCCAAGATCGGCGAACATTGCCGTATGTTCGCCGACGATATCGCCTGCACGCACGGTCGCAAAACCAATTGTGCCTGGAACACGTTCGCCGGTGTGACCTTCGCGGGAGTACACGGCGCACTCTTTTAAATCTTTATTCAGTGCCTGCGCAATCGCTTCGCCCATTGCCAGCGCGGTACCTGACGGGGCATCGACTTTGTAACGATGATGGGCTTCAACGATTTCGATATCGGTATAGTTGCCCATCACTTTTGCTGCTTTCTCCAGTAGCTTCAGCATGACGTTTACGCCTACGCTGAAGTTCGCGGCAAAAACAATCCCTATCTCCTGCGCAGCATCAGCGATTGCCTGCTTACCTGCATCATCAAACCCGGTGGTACCGATGACCATGCCTTTGCCATGCTGACGGCAGAAAGCGAGATGGTTCAGCGTTCCTTCCGGACGAGTGAAGTCGATAAACACATCAAAATCATCTTTTACCGCCTCAAGGCTGCTCTGTATGGCTACGCCTGTTTTAGCCACACCGGCCAGTTCGCCCGCGTCGCTGCCTAACAGGGAAGATCCCTCGCGCTCCAGCGCGGCGCCAAGCTCCACGCCTTCCATTCCCAGTGCCGCCTGAATCAGCTGACGGCCCATACGCCCGCCAGCGCCCGCGATGGCTACGCGGATTGGTGCATCATGCATAGTTGTACTCTTTTGTTAAAAAAATGCGTGAGAATCGTTTCCAGATTAACCAGCCCGCGACGGGGCCACCAGCCGAAAACGCCGATAATTAGAATTTAATGATATACAGCCAGAAATATCAGTAAAAGGCATGATACGACGAAGCAGACTCAGACGTTATGGCTTATTGCACCGTGTAACTGACGATAAGCTGACCTTTTTTCATTTTAACGCTACCGATCACCACCGAACCCAGTTCAGCCAGCGAAGCGACATGCGTACCGCCGCAATCATAGGCAGGGAGATCGCCAAAGCGCACTTTGCGACGCCCATCTTCAAAGGCAATATGACGGGGCAATGCCGCAGACCGCCAGCCTTCAATGAACTCATCCAGCCACTGAATCTCCGGTTCGCGGGCATTCTCCCCGGCAGCAAAGGTGATGCGCCCTTCCCCCGGCCAGTGGTGCGCTTTTACGGGCCGCCAGCCATACTGCTCTCCGGCATAACCAATCAGGTGCCCGGCGGAATGCAGACGCGCATGCAGTGCCCGACACAGGGCATCGACTTCTAACCTGACCGCATTTGCCGCCAATGGCTGGGCCAGAATATGCACAACGTCATCACCTTGTTGCAAAACAGTCTCAACCGGCATCCCGGCGATCCATCCCTTATCGGCGGGCTGTCCCCCGCCCTGCGGATGAAAAATTGTTTTATCGAGCACAATTGCATAGTGCTCTTCGCTTTGTTGATCGCAGCGTCGCACCTGTGCAGTACATTCCAGCACATCGCTGGTGTAATAAAGGCGTTCAGTCATGGGGTGTCCTCCTCTCAAGAGGCAGAGTATATTCAATTCACTGGCAGCGATAATTACATCGCCATTCAATGCACTTTTGCCTGAGACGCACAAATGAATCTGAATCTGAGCCTGCTTCCGGATCTTGCGACGTTTGTCTGCATCGTTGATCAGGGCAGTTTTTCCGCTGCCGCTCGCTTGTCAGGCGCGACACCCTCGGCAATCAGCCGTAGCGTTACGCGACTGGAACGTGAGTTAGGCAATAAGTTGTTGCACCGTACCACCCGCAAACTGGCGCTCAGCGCCACTGGAAAAATGGTATATGACCATGCAGTGGAGATGCTGGATGCCGCACGCCAGGCCATGGATTCTGGTAGCAGTATGCAGAGCATCGCGCAGGGTAAGTTGACCGTCAGCGTTCCCAAAGCCATTGGTCGTTTTGTTATTCACCCGCTGATACCTGAGTTTCTTCAGCGCTACCCGCAAGTGGATATCTGTTTGCGGCTTGAAGACCGCTATATGGATTTGATCGACGATGGCGTTGATTTGGCGCTGCGCATAACCCATTCTCCCTCCCCCGGACTCTATGGCAGAACACTGATGCCAGTGACGCACGTTATCTGCGCGACACCGGAATACTTGCGCCAGCATGGTACGCCAACTCACCCGCAGGCATTGCGCGACCACAGCTGTATAAGCCTTGGCGAGACGCCAACGGATTCACGCTGGAAATTCTGTCGCGGCGACAACGTGGAAACCATTCAGACACGGGGACGTTATGCCGCGAATCACACTGGCGTGCGACTGGATGCTGTTAAGCAACATCTTGGTATTGGCAGCCTGCCACTGTTTACCGCCCGCGAATCACTCAACAGCGGCGAGATTGTGCAACTCCTGCCGGAATGGGAATTCATCAGCAGCTATACCGGAGAACTGTGGCTACTGTGGGCGCGTAACAAACATATGCCCGCCCGCATGCGGGCAATGATCGATTACCTGACTGAAAAAATGGCCTCTTAGGGTGCCAGTGCCAGCACTTCCGCCACCCAGTGGCGAAAACCGTTTATGTCGATGTCCAGCGCTACCCGTGCGTTTGGCGGTTGATTAAGCTTGCCGTCAAGATCCACCACGGTGGTCCCTGCGGTATAACGTCCCTGGGTTTCTACCGCCACAAAACAGGATTTCAGCGTAAACAACTCAGGGCGAACCAGACAGGCAATCGCACAGAGATCGTGCATCCGCAATCCCGTTGTCATGCTGCCGCTGCGGTAGTGGCTAAACAGCGCGTGTAGCATGTGGCCCGTGCGGTTTAGCGTGGGCAGCGTCGCCAGAAACTCGGGGGTTAATGTCGCCCGGTTGGTGACGTCCAGCCCACACATCACAATCTCCAGACCGCTGTTAAACACGCGGGCGGCGGCTTCCGGATCGACAGCAATATTAAACTCAGCGTTCGGAGTAAAATTGCCGCGCCCGGCGGAACCGCCCATCATCACCAGTCGGCGGATGTTGAACTGGCACTCCGGATAGTGCGACAACAATAGCGCAATGTTGGTGAGCGGGCCGATGGTGACCAGCGTTATCGGCTCCGGCGATGCCAGTAGCACGTCGCGGATCGCCTGAAATGCCGGTTTCGCCAGCGGCTGGCGCGGGTGCTCAACAAAGTCGTATCCCTCCATTCCGGACTCGCCGTGGACATCGGCTGCACAGTAAAGAGGTCGCAGCAAAGGTGTTGCCGCCCCCTGCGCCAGCGGAATGTCGGCCTGCCAGAAATTCAGTAGTTGCAACGCGTTACGGGTGGTTTTTTCCAGCGAAACGTTGCCGGCAACGGTGGTGATTAACCTGAGATCGCACTGCGGCGCAAACAAGGCCGCAGCAAGGGCAACAGCATCATCAATGCCGGGGTCGGTGTCGAGAATGATCGGCTGGCGCATAACACCTCCACAAGATTATTAAAAAAAATGCCAGACTGAGTCTGGCATCTTCGCATAAGGCACGGGTAAAAACGTTATTCGACTTCGCGAACATCCACGCGCAGCTCTTTTGGCACTTCGAAAACAATATTCTCTTCACGCCCTTCCAGCGGAATGGCCTCGCCGCCACCCAGCGCCTGTAAACGCGCAATCACTTGCTGCACCAGAATATCCGGTGCGGATGCGCCTGCCGTCACGCCAACGCAGGCAATGTTTTGCACCCAGACTTCCTGAATATCAGACGCGTCATCAATCAGATATGCCCGTTTCCCCATACGCTGCGCCAGCTCAGCAAGGCGGTTGGAGTTGGAGGAGTTTTTCGAGCCGACGACCAGCACCACTTCGGCCTGCTCAGCCAGCGCACGCACGGCTTCCTGACGGTTGGTGGTGGCATAGCAGATATCGTCTTTACGCGGGCCAACAATCTGCGGGAAACGCTCACGCAGCGCATCAATCACAGCAGACGTGTCATCGACTGAAAGTGTGGTCTGCGTCATAAATGACAGCTTGCCCGCGTCTTTGATATTCAGCGTTCCGACATCTTCCGGCGATTCCACCAGATACATGCCCCCTTCCGGGTTGCTGTACTGGCCCATAGTTCCTTCCACTTCCGGATGACCAGCATGACCAATCAGAATCGCCTCTTCGCCGCGTCGACTGGCACGAGCAACTTCCATATGGACTTTGGTGACCAGCGGACAGGTCGCATCGAAGACAGTCAGATCGCGACTTTTTGCTTCATTACGCACCGCCTGGGAAACTCCGTGGGCGGAGAAAATGAGGATCGCGCCATCCGGCACTTCGCTGATCTGCTCAATAAAAATAGCGCCACGCTCGCGCAGGCTATCAACGACGTAGCGGTTATGCACCACTTCATGGCGCACATAAATCGGCGCACCGTAGATGGCCAGCGCGTTTTCAACAATGCTGATAGCGCGGTCAACCCCGGCGCAAAAACCGCGCGGGTTAGCCAACAGGATCTGCATTTATGCCTCCAGCGCTGGATCGACTTCCAGCACATCGATATCAAAATGGACGGTTCTGCCCGCCAGCGGGTGGTTAAAATCAACGGTAATAGAGTCGCCGTTGACTTCACGGATCACGCCGGGCATTTCACTGCCGTCCATTGCCGTAAAAAGCATAATCGCACCGACTTCAGGTTCACCGGCGTCCATAAACTCGCGACGGGAGAAATACTGGATCAGGTCCGGGCTCGGCGTACCAAATGCGGCGTCCGGCTCGAGAGAGAACGCTTTTTTCTCACCGGCCTTCAAACCCAGCAGATGTTGTTCCAGCCCTTCGGAAAGTGAACCGTCACCAAGGCGAAACAACGCCGGTTTGCCGTTATTGCGGGTTGACTCAGCAAGAGAGCCATCTTCAAGTTTCAGCGTAAAGTGCACCAGCACTGCGCTATCGCTTTGTACGGATTTAGACATGCAGGTTGCTCTTATGTTTTGAGCAGTGATACTGCCCGGTTGCATTTCATTGCCGGATGACACAACGCTATCCGGCCCACAACCGGGCCTGCACTGCTTTGACGGATTACGCCTGTTTTTTCGTTGCCGCGGAGGGTAAGAAACCTTCCAGCACAATCAACGCCGCACCGATACAGATCGCGGTATCAGCAAGGTTAAACGTAGCAAAATGCCAGTCGCCCATATAGAAATCGATCATATCGACGACAAAACCATGCCACAAACGGTCGAACAGGTTACCCAACGCACCACCGATAATCAGCGCATAAGCGATGTTATTCAGTTTCTGCGAGGCTTTCGCCCGGTACATCAGCACCGCCAACACCACGCAGATGCCTATAGCGATACCCGCGAAAAACCAGCGCTGCCAGCCACCACTGTCAGCCAGAAAACTGAATGCGGCACCATAGTTACGCGCATAATGCAGATTAAGAGACGGGAACAGAGAAACCGTATCCCCCAGAGCAAAGTTCTGGAGGATCAGGTATTTACTGCCCAGATCGATAATCAGCACAACCACGACCAGCCATAGCCAGCGCAGCCCTGTTGAAAGGATCGGTTTACTCATCAGGCAAACTTACGTTTTTCGCCGTCACCGGCGACGTTGCTTACACAGCGTCCGCAGATATCTGCGTGTTCCGCCACCTGACCGACATCGGTAGTGTAATGCCAGCAACGCGGGCATTTCTCACCTTCGGCTTTGCTTAATTCGACCTTCAGCCCTTTGAGCACATCGCTCTGCCAGGCGTCCGCAGAAGCCGTGGCATAATCCGCAACTTTCGCACCCGAGGTCAACAGGACAAATCGCAATTCATCCCCCAGCGCTGTCAGCTTCGCCGCCAGCTCAGGTTCGGCAAACAGCGTTACCGCCGCTTCCAGAGAACCACCGACTTTCTTGTCAGCTCGCGCCTGTTCAATCACCTTGTTCACTTCGCCGCGGACTTTCAGCAACTCGTCCCAGAAGGCATCGTTCATGGCTTCGGTTTCAGCAAGACCAAACAGGCCTTCGTACCACTCACCAGTGAAAACATACTTCTCACGATCGCCCGGCAGGTATCCCCAGATTTCATCAGCGGTGAAGGACAGGATCGGTGCCATCCAGCGCACCAGCGCCTCGCTGATATGATACAGCGCGGTCTGGCAGCTACGACGCGCAACGCTGTCTGCTTTTGCGGTGTACTGACGGTCTTTGATGATGTCGAGGTAGAACGAGCCCATCTCGATGGAGCAGAAGCGCATCAGACGCTGTACCACTTCATGGAAGTCGTAGGACTCGTATGCTTTCAGGATATCTTCCTGCGCTGCTTGCGCGCAGCCAACCGCCCAGCGATCCAGCACCACCATCTCTTCCGGCTGCACCATATCTTTTACCGGGTCGAAACCGTTCAGGTTCGCCAGCAGGAAGCGCGCGGTGTTACGGATACGACGATAGCTGTCGGCGGCACGTTTGAGGATTTCGTCCGACACCGCCATTTCGCCGGTATAGTCGGTCGACGCCACCCACAGACGTAAAATGTCTGCACCCAGCTTATTCATCACATCCTGCGGCGACACGGTGTTGCCGATGGATTTGGACATTTTGCGGCCCTGGCCATCAACGGTGAAACCGTGTGTCAGCACCTGGCGGTATGGCGCTTTGCCTTTCATTGCCGTAGAAATCATCAGGGAAGACATAAACCAGCCACGATGCTGATCCGAACCTTCCAGATACATATCCGCCGCATGACCGGCAAATTCCGGGCGCACATCCACAACGGAAGCATGGGTTGAACCGGAGTCAAACCAGACGTCCAGCGTGTCCGGCACTTTCACATAATTGTCAGCATCGTCACCCAGGATGTCACGAGGATCGAGATCCCACCATGCCTGGATCCCCTCCGCTTCAACGCGTTTAGCAACGGCTTCAATCAGCTCTTCAGTACGCGGATGCAGCTCTTCCGTGTCTTTGTGAACAAACAGCGACATCGGCACGCCCCAGGTACGCTGACGCGAAATACACCAGTCAGGGCGGTTAGCAACCATGGATTCGATACGCGCCTGGCCCCAGTCCGGGATCCACTGTACACCTTTGATCTCTTTGAGAGACTGCGCGCGCAGGCCTTTTTGATCCATGCTGACAAACCACTGCGGCGTCGCACGGAAGATGATCGGCGACTTGTGACGCCAGCAGCACGGATAGCTGTGCTGCAGTTTTTCGACATGCAACAGTGCGCCGCTGTCACGCAGCATATTGACGATGATGTCGTTGGCTTTGAAGACGTTGATGCCATCCAGCGCAGGATAGGTCCCGGCCAGATACGCGCCGTCCGGGCCGACCGGATTAGCAATTTCCAGACCGTATTTCAGGCTGATGGTGTAGTCGTCCGGGCCATGACCGCCGGCGGTATGCACCGCACCGGTACCGGCATCCAGCGTAACGTGATCGCCCAGGATCGCTGGCACATCAAAGTCGAGGAACGGATGTTTAAAGCGCATCAGTTCCAGTTCAGAACCTTTCACGGTGCCCAAAACAGCGTAGTCTGCAGCGCCGATGCGTTTTGCTACGCTTTCAACCAGATCTTTCGCCAGGATCAGCGCCTGACCATCAACCTGCACCAACGCATAGTCGAATTCTGGTGAGAGGGAGATCGCGCGGTTGGCTGGTAGTGTCCATGGGGTGGTGGTCCAGATAACCAGCGAAATCGGGCCATTAACCGACGATACGCCGAATTTGGCTTTTACCGCAGCTTGATCAACCGCGTGGAATGCAACATCAATGGACGGAGAGGTTTTGTCGTAATACTCCACTTCCGCTTCCGCCAGCGCAGAGCGGCAGTCAACGCACCAGTGCACCGGTTTCGCGCCTTTATGCAGGTGGCCATTGCCAATGATTTTCCCCAGCGCACGAATGATGTTAGCTTCGGTTTTGAAGTCCATCGTCAGATACGGGTGCGACCAGTCGCCCAGCACGCCAAGGCGGATAAAATCAGCGCGCTGACCTTCAACCTGCGTGGCTGCATATTCGCGACATTTGGCGCGGAACTCGGCGGCGGTGAACTTCTCGCCCGGTTTCCCGAACTCCTGCTCCACTTTCAGCTCGATCGGCAAGCCATGGCAGTCCCAGCCCGGAACGTAAGGCGAGTCATATCCTGCGAGTCCTTTGGACTTCACAATAATGTCTTTCAGAATCTTGTTAACCGAGTGACCAATATGAATGCTGCCATTCGCATAAGGAGGGCCATCATGCAGAATGAAGGTTTTTTTGCCTTTTTTCGCTGCACGGATGATGCCGTACAGGTCATCATCAGTCCAACGCGCCAGCATCCCCGGCTCGCGTTTGGCGAGATCGCCACGCATCGGGAACCCTGTTTCCGGCAAATTCAGGGTAGATTTATAGTCACTCATCAGATTCTCGGTTCCGTATTTCGGTTTGATTAATACCACCAGGCCTTAAGAAGCCGGTTTAGATAGCCCAAAAAACTCGCGGGCCGCTACCTCATCTCGGGCGATTTGCGCTTTCAATTCATCGAGGGAGGCAAATCGCTGCTCATTGCGTAATTTTTTACGCAGTACTACATCTATATGGCGCCCGTAGAGGTCCATTACAACATCCAGCAAATGCACTTCCAGTTGCTGACGTACACCAGAGACTGTCGGGCGAGTGCCGATATTGGCAACGCCGGGAAGGACAGTATCGCCCAGTCCAGCCACTTCTACCGCATACACCCCTTTAACCGGGGAGACCTGACGACGCAGCGGTAAATTCGCCGTCGGGAAACCTATCGTCCGCCCCAACTCATCGCCGTGCACCACGCGCCCGGAGATGCTGAAAGGATGGCCCAGTAACGTTTCAGCTTGTTCGAGGTTATCGTCAGCCAACGCCTGCCGCACCGCCGTGCTGCTTACGCGAGTACCGCCTTCACAAAAGGTTTGTGTGCTGATAACGTCAAAGCCATACTTCTCGCCCGCTTTCTGTAATAACAAGAAATCCCCCTGGCGACCAGCGCCAAAGCGGAAATCATCACCGACGGCGAGAAATTTCACGCCAAGACGATCGACAAGCAGATCGCTGACAAACGTTTGTGCGGTCAGCGCTGCAAAACGGCGATCGAAACGCACGCACAGCACGTAATCCACGCCGCATTCCGCCAGCCAACGCAGCTTTTCCCGCAAACGCGTCAGGCGTGCAGGCGCTTTTTCGCCAGCAAACAGTTCCAGCGGTTGTGGTTCAAAAATCATCACCACCACGGGTAGCCCACGAGCACGGCCTTCTTCGCCAAGCCCTTGTAATAACGCCTGATGGCCACGGTGGACGCCATCGAAATTACCAATAGTCAGCACACACCCGTGCGGTGCCTGGCTGAGATTATGTATGCCGCGTATCAGCTTCATGTCTGGCTCAAAACAGTGAAAATCGTCGGATTATACCTTGTACAGCGTGCGACGTTAACCGACGATTGCCTTAACAAAGCAGAAAGGAGAAGGATTTCATCAGGCTGTGTCCTGTAGGTATGAAAATCTGGCCTTGATAGCGATTTTTCTGGTGGAAAAGCTGTATTCGCGACACGCAAGCTGTTAGAATCCTGCGCCATCACTACGTAACGTAGCGTCGTGCATTAACGGCGCTTATTTGCACAAATCCATTGACAAAAGAAGGCTAAAAGGGCATATTCCCCGGCCTTTGAATTGTCCATATAGATCATATTTGGGAGTTGGACCTTGGCTAATATCAAATCAGCTAAGAAGCGCGCCGTTCAGTCTGAAAAGGCTCGCAAGCACAACGCTAGCCGTCGCTCAATGATGCGTACTTTCATCAAGAAAGTGTACGCTGCAATTGAAGCTGGCGACAAAGCCGCTGCGCAGAATGCATTTAACGAAATGCAACCGATCGTGGATCGTCAGGCCGCTAAAGGTCTGATCCACAAAAACAAAGCAGCGCGTCATAAGGCTAACCTGGCCGCGCAGATCAGCAAACTGGCTTAATCGCCCGCTTGTTGGCTTTGTGAAAAACCCGCCTCCTGGCGGGTTTTTTATTTCCGTAAAGGTGAGAAGAGCCCTGAGTAATCTCGATTACAAATGCGCTGCACCGCCGGATGCTGGATCATCCGTTCCGCGAAAATGGCGTGATACTCCTCCATCACATTATCCACCCGCCCTATCTCTACCATGCGCTCGTCCGCATAAAAGTCGTGAATATACAGCGATGGTGCGACAAAAATTGCGTTATGCGCTGCACCGAACGCCTTCATTAACGCGGCATCGTCAAACTCCCCGAGGATTTCCACCTGTAACCCCTGGACGTTAAACCAGTTCAACAACTTGCGTCCGAGCATTGAGCGTCGGCCAGGTATCAATAAACGACGTTCTTCCAGGCAAAACGGGAATGGTTTTTGCGGCGGCGGATTACAACACCAAAAACTGACGCTGCATTCACCAATCTTCACGGAAAAGAGCCCCTCTTGTTGCGTGGAATCGATTGGGCAATCAGAGATGATCATATCCAGTTTATGCTGGCTTAATTGCTCAAGCAGCAGCTCGTGGGTAGACTCAAAACAGCGCAGATGAATTTGTTCCCCGTCCTGTACGGCAGCGTCCAGCACCCCACTCACCAGCCGTTTAGAGAGCGCATCGGCGACCCCCACATCAAAGAGCAAATTGGACTCTTTACGGTAATTAATGGTATCCAGCATTTCCTGACTCAGGGTGAACATTTTATCCGCATAGCGAAACACCAATTCACCCAGTTCTGTCGGCTCCAGCCCACGCCCCTTACGTTTAAAGAGTTTGCCTTGCAACCGCTCTTCCAGCGCTTTGATCTGCCCGGTGATAGTTTGCGGCGTCAGCCAGAGTGCCTCCGCCGCGCCAACGACGGAGCCTTCACGATAAACATGCCAGAAATAATACAAATGATTGTAATTAATATAAGACATCGATGATTCACTCCCTGCCGACGCCAGGCATTAAGGGCGGGCAATGCGCGTACGTAACAGGCAATAACCGAGTATTGCCGAGATGACAGAACCGGTGAGAATGCCCAGTTTACTCCAGGCAATCATCTCCGCATGTGCATCGCCGAAGGCCAGTGAAGAGATAAAGATAGACATGGTAAAACCAATACCGCACAGCACGCCCACAGCCATAATTTGACTGAATACCGCGCCTTGCGGCAGTTTCGCCAGTTTTGCACGTAGCGCCAGCCAGCAGAAAATAGAGATACCGAGTGGCTTACCGATAACCAGACCCGCAATAATTCCCAGGGGCAGCACATCAGCCAGCCCGGAGATCGACATGCCGTCCATGGAAACGCCCGCATTGGCGAAAGCAAACAACGGCAGAATGAGCCATGCCACCCACGGATTAATGGCATCCACCAGTTGATGTAAGGGTGAAACACCTTTCTCTTCACGCAGCGGAACAAAAAAGCCAACGACAACACCTGCGAGAGTTGCATGCACGCCGGATTTCAATACTGCCGTCCAAAGTACAACACCGACCAGCATGTAGAGGCCAATACGACGGACATTCAGGGCATTCATAATGGCCAACACGACGATAGCAGCAGCAGCCACACCCAGCGCCATGGTGGAGAGATCGCTGGTATAGAACAGCGCAATGATGATAATCGCTCCGAGATCATCGATGATGGCCAGCGCCATCAGAAACACTTTCAGCACGGGCGGAACCCGGTTCCCCAACAGGGCAAGCACACCGAGGGCAAAGGCAATGTCTGTGGCTGTAGGAATTGCCCAGCCGTGGCTCGCCAGCGGATTGTGAAAATTAAACAACAAAAAGATCAGCGCCGGTGCAACCATGCCGCCGAGTGCAGCGATGACGGGGAAAACCGCCTGCTGACGGCTGGCAAGCGTGCCTTCAACCAGCTCATATTTCACTTCCAGTCCGACCATCAGGAAAAAGACTGCCATCAACGCGTCGTTGATCCACAGCAACATGTCTTTTTTGATTTCCAGCGATCCGACTTTCAGCTCGACAGGCATTTGTAGAAAAGAGTTGTATAAATCCTGCGTAACGCCGAGGTTGGCGCATAACATCGCCAGCGCTGCCGCAATGATAAGGACAATGCCGCCGGAGGCGTCACTGTTAAAAAAACGTTGTAATAACTTCATCTTATTCTCCCGATCCCTGTAACGTCGTGGCAGCTATCTTACGCTCGTCAACTCTTCGCTAAAAACAGATTATTATTGCTTATAGACTCCTTTTTTCCGAGTAATGAGAAAGCGTAAAAAAAACCCGGCAAAAGCCGGGCCTGATAAATGTCTGGTGATCTCGCTTAACGCGTCAAATCATCAAAGAATTTTTTCACACCGTCGAAGAAGCTTTTAGAACGCGGGCTGTTATGTTCACCCGTCGGACCACCAAAGCTATCTTGCAGATCTTTCAACAGTTGTTTCTGTTTCTCATTCAGACCGACTGGCGTTTCTACGACGACCCGACACAGTAAATCGCCCTGTGCGCCGCCGCGTACAGATTTCACACCTTTGGCACGCATACGGAACAGTTTGCCCGTTTGGGTTTCGCTTGGCACTTTCAGCTTCACGCGACCGTCCAGCGTCGGTACTTCAATCTCACCGCCCAGCGCCGCCATAGCAAAATTGATCGGCACTTCGCAGTACAGGTTGTTACCTTCACGTTCGAAAATCGGGTGCTGTTTCACCTGTACCTGAACGTACAAATCGCCTGCTGGCGCACCGTGTTCACCCGCTTCGCCTTCACCGCTCAAACGAATACGATCGCCGGTATCGACACCTGCCGGGATTTTAACGGACAGGGTTTTGGATTTTTCTACACGACCATGACCATGGCACTTGTTGCATGGATCTTTGATCAGCGTACCGCGCCCCTGGCAATGCGGACAGGTTTGCTGCACAGCAAAGAAGCCCTGACGCATCTGCACCTGACCGGAACCATGACAGGTCGGACAGGTCTGCGGCTGTGTGCCTGCTTTCGCGCCGCTACCATGACACACATCGCACTCTTCCAGAGTCGGAATGCGGATCTCTTTTGTGACGCCACGGACCGCTTCTTCCAGCGTTAAGTCCATGTTATAGCGCAGGTCAGCACCCCGTGCCGCGCGCTGGCGACCACGGCCACCGCCGAAGATATCGCCGAACACATCGCCGAAAATATCGCTGAAATCCGCGCCGCCGCCAAAACCGCCGCCGCCGAATCCACCGCCGCCACCGCCCTGCTCAAATGCCGCATGGCCATACTGATCGTAAGCCGCACGTTTTTGGGCATCGGTCAGGATTTCGTAGGCTTCTTTGATCTCTTTAAATTTGGCTTCGGCCTCTTTATCGCCCTGATTGCGGTCCGGGTGATATTTCATGGCCAGGCGTTTGTACGCCTTTTTGATTTCACGCTCTTCCGCTGTTTTCGGAACGCCTAAAATCTCGTAATAATCTTGCTTCGCCATCGGTTTATCTGCCCCTTAACATACGAGCACGGGCGTGGAGAGAACTCCGACGCCCGTGCTGGTTATCTACCCTGCATAAGGGCGATTATTTTTTGTCTTTTACTTCTTCGAACTCGGCGTCAACAACATCGTCATCTTTCGCGTTGTTCGCGGAAGCATCAGCACCTGCTTGCTGCTGTGCGTGCTGCTGCTGTGCGATTTCCAGTAATTTCTGGGAAACCTGCGCCAGCGCCTGCATTTTCGCTTCGATATCAGCTTTGTCTTCACCTTTCAGTGCCGTTTCCAGCGCGCTCAGTGCAGACTCGATAGCAGTCTTGTCTTCTGCCGGCAGTTTGTCGCCCGCTTCTTCAACCTGCTTACGCGTGCTGTGCAGCAGATGGTCACCCTGGTTACGGGTTTGCACCAGTTCCTCGAACTTACGATCGGACTCAGCGTTCGCTTCTGCCTCACGCACCATTTTCGCGATCTCTTCTTCATTCAGACCAGAAGAGGCTTTGATGGTGATTTTCTGTTCGCGGTTGGTGTTCTTATCTTTTGCAGAGACATGCAGAATACCATCGGCATCGATATCGAAGGTGACTTCAATCTGCGGCATACCGCGCGGAGCAGGGTTGATGCCATCGAGGTTGAACTGACCCAGCGATTTGTTATCAGACGCACGTTTACGCTCACCCTGCAGCACATGGATGGTTACCGCAGACTGGTTGTCTTCCGCAGTAGAGAACACCTGGCTGTGCTTGGTCGGGATGGTGGTGTTTTTGTTGATCAGCGCAGTCATTACGCCGCCCATGGTTTCGATACCCAGCGACAGCGGGGTAACGTCCAGCAGCAGAACGTCTTTCACTTCACCCGTCAAAACACCGCCCTGAACCGCAGCACCGATAGCAACAGCTTCGTCCGGGTTCACGTCTTTACGCGGCTCTTTACCGAAGAATTCGGCAACTTTTTTCTGCACCATCGGCATACGTGTCTGACCACCGACCAGAATCACGTCGTGAATGTCGGAAACAGACAGACCAGCATCCTGCAGTGCAACTTTCAGCGGCTCGATGGAACGGTTTACCAGGTCTTCCACCAGGCTTTCCAGTTTCGCACGAGTCACTTTGATGTTCATGTGTTTCGGACCGGTTGCATCTGCAGTGATATACGGCAGGTTCACATCGGTCTGCTGTGCAGAAGAGAGCTCGATTTTCGCTTTTTCTGCAGCTTCTTTCAGACGCTGCATCGCCAGTGGATCGTTACGCAGATCGATACCCTGATCTTTCTTAAACTCTTCCACCAGGTAGTTAATCAGACGGCTGTCGAAGTCTTCACCACCCAGGTGGGTATCACCGTTGGTTGCCAGAACTTCGAAGGTTTTTTCACCGTCAACATCATCGATTTCGATGATAGAGATATCGAACGTACCGCCACCCAGGTCGTATACCGCAATGGTACGGTTACCGGTTTCTTTATCCAGACCGTAAGCCAGTGCCGCCGCGGTCGGTTCGTTAATGATACGTTTGACTTCCAGACCTGCGATACGGCCGGCGTCTTTGGTCGCCTGACGCTGCGCATCGTTAAAGTAAGCCGGAACGGTGATAACAGCTTCAGTTACCGGCTCACCCAGGTAATCTTCCGCGGTTTTCTTCATTTTTTTCAGGACTTCCGCAGAGATCTGCGGCGGCGCCATTTTGGTGCCTTTTACGTCAAGCCATGCGTCGCCGTTGTCGGCAGCAATGATTTTGTACGGCATGATGGATTCATCACGCTGAACTTCTTCGTCCTGGAAGCGACGGCCAATCAGGCGTTTGATCGCAAACAGGGTGTTTTGCGGGTTCGTCACTGCCTGACGTTTAGCCGGCTGACCCACCAGAGTTTCGCCATCCTGTGTGTAGGCAATGATAGAAGGTGTGGTGCGGTCGCCCTCTGCGTTCTCCAGCACACGTGCCTGAGTGCCATCCATAATCGCTACACAAGAGTTGGTAGTACCCAGGTCGATACCAATAATTTTACCCATCTAAACGTCTCCACTAAAAATTCGGTCAACATGTGGTTGTGAACCTGTAATAAGGGCGAAACGTGCGGTTTCAACTGCCCAGTATCGTTTTTTTTCAGGCCCACATACTGCGGTTGACTACAAGATGGGGTCGTAACGTCACGCATCAAGGGGGAGGGATAAAAAATTTTTTAATTTCCACCTGTTCAGATCATAGACAGGCTTATTGGCGCTAATTATGATGCCGCGCCTCGCTTCCTCAATAGTGATGCGGGGACTTTTCATTTCACCATTCAAATTGATTTATTTTGAGGAATTATGGGCAACACTAAGTTGGCTAATCCGGCTTCGCTGGGCTTAATGGGCTTCGGCATGACCACTATTCTGCTTAACCTGCACAATATTGGCATGTTCCCGCTGGATGGCATTATCCTGGCTATGGGCATTTTCTATGGTGGTATTGCACAAATTTTCGCTGGCCTTCTTGAATTCAAAAAAGGCAACACCTTTGGTTTAACCGCATTCACCTCTTACGGCTCTTTCTGGCTGACGCTGGTTGCTATCCTGCTGCTGCCGAAAATGGGGCTGGCGGATGCGGCGAACGGCCACTTCCTGGGCGTTTATCTGGGCATTTGGGGTGTGTTCACGCTGTTTATGTTCTTTGGCACCCTGAAAGGCGCGCGCATGCTGCAGTTCGTGTTCCTGAGCCTGACCGTACTGTTTGCTCTGCTGGCTGTGGGTCACCTGGCTGATAACGAAAGCATCGTCCACGTCGCTGGCTGGATCGGTCTGGTATGTGGCGCCAGCGCCATTTATCTGGCAATGGGCGAAGTGCTCAACGAACAGTTTGGCCGTACCGTATTGCCGATTGGTGAAAAACACTGATTTGTCATGCAATCGTATGAATAAGAACGGAGCCCTGTGGCTCCGTTTTTTTATGACTGCTGTACTGTAGGCCCTGCAATACGATCTTCATAGTAGAGATCCTGGCGCAACCAGATCCCCAGTGCCAACCCCATCAGCGATAGCGCCAACACATACCAGGCAGGAGCCATTGGCGAGACGCCCATCAACATGGTTACCGCAATCGGCGTCAGCCCGCCAAAAATGGCGTAGGAAACATTGTAAGAGAAGGAAATGCCCGTGAAACGGACCTCCGCAGGGAATGCACGTACCATCACAAAAGGCACCGCGCCCACCACGCCGACACACAGCCCGACCAACCCATAAAGCAAAAACAGGTATTCAGGATGGGGGCCAACCAGATGGTAGAAAAACCAGCTGGAGCAGGCGAGCAGAATGCTCCCGACAATAAAGGTGCGGCTGGCGCCAACACGATCCACCAGCAGTCCGGCGGCAAGGCAACCGAAACACAGCATAACGGTAGCGACGCTGTTCGCTTGTAACGTCAGTGCCGGAGCAAGCCCGTACTGTTTTTGCAGCCACACCGGCGACATCAGGATCACAACCACAATCCCGGCGGATAGCAGCCAGGTCAGTAGCATGCTGACCACCACCGCTTTCTTATGCTTCAGCACAACAGATTTCACCGGGAGCTCCTGCGCTAACGCTTTGCGTTGTTGCATCTCGAGGAAAATCGGCGTTTCCTGCAACCAGCGGCGCAGGTACATCGCTACCAGACCAAACACCCCGCCGAGCAGGAACGGAATACGCCATCCGCCATCGTGGATCCCTTGCTGCGTCATGCTGGTATTCACCAGCGTCGCCACGACCGAACCCAGCAGGATCCCCACCGTCAACCCAGCAGTCAGCGTCCCACAGGCAATGCCAATGCGCCGCGCCGGAACGTGTTCAGCAACGAACACCCACGCCCCCGGCACTTCACCGCCAATAGCCGCGCCCTGCAAAACGCGCATCAGCAGCAGTAATAATGGCGCGAGGATCCCCATAGAGGCATAGGTTGGCAGTAAACCAATCGCCAGCGTCGGCAGCGCCATCAGCAGGATACTCAGGGTAAACATCTTTTTACGCCCGACTAAATCGCCAAAGTGCGCCATCACAATACCGCCGAGCGGACGCGCCAGGTAACCTGCGGCAAAAATACCGAAGGTTTGTACCTGGCGCAGCCATTCCGGTATATCAGCAGGAAAGAAGAGCTCGCCAACAACCGCGGCGAAGAAGACGAAGATAATGAAGTCGTAAAACTCCAGCGCGCCACCAAGTGCGGCAAGGGTCAGAGTTTTATAGTCCTGTCGGTTCAGTGGGCGAGTGTAATTTGACATAATCAACCATTTGTAAAGAGGAAGTGCTGATTTAATTATTACGCACGATGTAAATTAAAAATTACTATATCGTAAATAAATCAACACTCCAGCACTGGCATCACTTATGTCATACAATCCCATTTTTTAGGATAATGTTTCGCGCCTTGCGCTTTTAGGACGGAAAGATGCTACAACTTGCGCATTGGTCTCCACATAAGGCCCATCAAGCAGCTGTACACAATACGGTACACTCGCAAAAATACCAGGCACCTTCACTTCGCCGTTTTCTGCTTTGACGCCTTCCAGCGTCTCTTTGATGGACTTCGGCTGGCCGGGTAAATTGAGAATCAGCGCCTGTTTACGAATAACCCCCACCTGGCGGGAAAGAATCGCGGTTGGCACAAAATGAAGGCTGATCTGCCGCATCTGTTCACCGAACCCCGGCATTTCGCGATCGGCAACTGCCAGCGTCGCATCCGGCGTTACATCACGACGCGCGGGCCCGGTTCCGCCCGTTGTCAGCACCAGATGGCAGCTCATTTCATCAACCAGTTCACACAGGGTTTGTTCAATGATGCTCTGCTCATCGGGGATCAGGCGGGTTTCAATGTGAAAAGGCGTGGTTAACGCGCTCGCCAGCCATTCTTCCAGAGCGGGGATGCCTTTGTCCTGATAAACGCCGCTGGAGGCGCGATCGGAAACAGAAACCAAACCAATGCGTAGTGTGTCCATATTCATTCCGTTCAAAAAAACCGAGATATACGGAAATGATACACGCTGAGGGGAGAGTCAAACAGAGCGGAGAAAAGTAAGCGTGACCGGAACCCGGCCACGCATGAGGATTACAGCAGGTCGCCAACCATTTTTTCCAGTTTTTCCTGGTCAACGGCAAACTTGCGGATACCGTCCGCCAGTTTGTCTACCGCCATCGGATCCTGGTTATGCTGCCACAGGAATTCCGCTTCGGTGATACGCTCCGGACGTGCTTTCACGTCGCCGGTGTACGCCAGTTTACGTTCAAGGCTGCCCGCGCTTTCAGACAGCTCTTTCAGCAATGCCGGAGCAATAGTCAGACGGTCACAGCCCGCCAGTTCAATGATTTCGCCAGTATTACGGAAGCTTGCGCCCATCACCACGGTTTCATAGCCGTGTTGTTTGTAGTACTGATAAATTTCGGTTACGGAAACCACGCCCGGATCTTCGGCCGGCGCATACTCTTTCTTATCGGTATTGGCTTTGTACCAGTCAAGAATACGGCCAACAAACGGAGAAATCAGGAAAACGCCCGCTTCAGCACAGGCACGCGCCTGGGCGAAAGAGAACAGCAGCGTCAGGTTACAGTTGATGCCTTCTTTTTCCAGTTGCTCAGCCGCGCGAATACCCTGCCAGGTGGAGGCCAGTTTGATCAGAATACGATCGTTGCTGATGCCAGCATCGTTGTACATTTTGATCAGACGTTTCGCTTTCGCGATAGAGGCTTCGGTGTCATAAGAGAGACGGGCGTCAACTTCAGTAGAAATACGACCAGGGATCAGTTTCAGGATTTCCAGACCAATGTTCACCGCCAGCTTATCCGTCGCGTCAACCACCTGCTGCGCACGATCGCTGCTCTGGCTACGCGCCCACGCCACCGCATCATCAATCAGCTTGCGGTATTCCGGGATTTGAGCAGCGCCAAGGATCAGAGAAGGGTTGGTTGTTGCATCCTGCGGCTGGTAAAGCTTCATTGCCGCGATGTCTCCGGTATCAGCCACGACTGTTGTGTACTGACGCAGGGAGGTCAATTTATCCGTCATGATAATGTTTCTCTTTAAACGATACCCTGAATAAATCACGTTAAGACCAACAGCGCATTCGTCATCCGGAAACCCGGAATCACAAACGCAGCCAGCGCACCTGAACGAGAAGTATGACGAGTATACTAGTTAGGGGGATGTAACCGGTCTGCCCCGATGATATCACGACGCACTGTGAGCGCAACCGCAGACAATGCTGTGAATATTGTATGGTAAACTCAGTGGATTCATCGCCTGCAACAGGCTGCAGGACCAGATTACCGGCATCAACAAGAGGGACGTTAATGCCAGAATTTTTCTCATTTATCAGCGAAATACTCTGGGGCTCCTTAATGGTTTACCTGCTGGCGGCAGCGGGTATCTGGTTTTTGCTTCGCACCCGGTTTGTTCCCTTTCGCTTTATCACGGACTTTGGGCTAAGTCTGAAAAGCAGTCGCTTATTGCAACCCGGCACGCTCTCTTCGTATCAGGCATTATGCCTCAGTCTGGCGACGCGGTTGGGCAGCGGTAACCTTGCGGGCGTCGCGTTTGCCCTTACCACAGGCGGCCCTGGTGCTATTTTTTGGATGTGGGTTTCCGCCATCATCGGCATGGCAACCAGTTTTGCTGAGTGCTCGCTGGCGCAGCTCTACAAGGAGCGAGATGCCAGCCACCAGCTACGCGGGGGACCGGCGTGGTACATGGAACGAGGGCTGGGCATGCGCTGGATGGGCGTGCTGTTCTCTGTTTTTCTGCTGCTTACCTATGGGCTGGTATTTAATACCATTCAATCCAGCGCTGTCGCACGCGCCATACACTATGCCTGGCAGGTGCCGGGATTTATTACCGGTCCATTGCTGGCCGCATTCTCTTTCCTGTTTATCGTTAAAGGTCTGAGAGGCGTAGCCCGGTTAACGCAATGGATGGTGCCGATAATGGCGTTTACGTGGATTATCATGGGCTTTGGCATCAGCCTCTGGCACGCGAATCTGCTGCCAGGGGTCTTTATCACCATCATTAAAAGCGCTTTTGGCTGGCAGGAGGCCGCAACAGGCACAATGGCTTACACCTTGAGCCAGGCCGTCACCAGTGGTTTTCAGCGCAGTATGTTTGCCAATGAGGCGGGCATGGGGTCATCACCCAATGCCGCCGCGACCGCTGCATCATGGCCGCCGCACCCCGCTGCGCAAGGCATAGTACAGATGATTGGCGTATTAACGGATACCTTCCTGGTGTGCACCGCCAGCGCACTGGTGCTATTACTGGCAGGCGTCACCCCGGCCACTGACACGTACGGCGGCATTCAGTTAATGCAACAGGCCATGGTATCGCTCACCGGTGGCTGGGGCGCGGGTTTTGTGGCGCTTATCGTGATTCTGTTTGCTCTGACTTCCATCGTCGCCAACTATATCTACGCGGAAAATAACCTTGTCTTCCTGCGGCGCAACAGCCGACGAAATATCCTGCTGCTACGTACCTGTGTCATGGTGATGGTGTTACTGGGCGCGGTGATCAACGTGCCGCTGATCTGGCACGTTGCAGATGTGGTGATGGCGCTGATGGCGATGATCAATCTGACTGCGATTCTGCTCCTGTCCCCGGTGGTGAGGCTGCTGGCTCGCGATTATATGCGCCAGCGCAAGCTGGGCGTCATGCCAGTGTTTGATCCCAAGCGCTACCCGGATATTAACCGGCAACTGGCGCCAGGCGCCTGGGATGACATTCCCCGTTCGTAGCGCTAATCGCAACTATCGATCAAGTTTGTTCTTTTTTTTGCTAAAGTCAGCGGAAATTTCTCGCACAGCAAGGACTGAGTATGCTGATTTTAATTTCACCTGCTAAAACACTCGACTACCAAAGCCCGCTGGCGACTACGCGTTATACGCAGCCGGAGCTGCTGGATTATTCGCAGCAACTGATTAAGATCGCGCGCAAACTCTCTGCGCCGCAAATCAAAACGTTGATGGGCATCAGCGATAAACTGGCCGACCTGAACGCCACCCGCTTTCATGACTGGCAGCCAGACTTCACGCCGGATAACGCCCGCCAGGCGATCCTGGCTTTTAAAGGCGATGTCTACACCGGGCTTCAGGCTGAAACATTCAGCGACGCGGATTTCGACTTCGCGCAGCAGCATCTGCGGATGCTGTCTGGCTTATATGGCGTGCTACGTCCGTTGGATCTCATGCAACCTTATCGCCTGGAAATGGGCATCCGTCTCGAGAACGCCAAAGGCAAAGATCTGTACTCATTTTGGGACGATGTGATCACTAACAAACTCAATGAAGCGGTTGCTGCGCAAGGCGACAACGTGGTGGTGAACCTGGCTTCTGATGAGTACTTCCGTTCCGTTAAAACGCAAAAACTGAATGCGCAGCTGATTAAGCCCGTATTCCTTGATGAGAAGAACGGTAAATTTAAGGTGATCAGTTTCTATGCCAAGAAAGCGCGCGGCCTGATGAGCCGTTACATCATTGAGCATCGTTTAACGAAGCCTGAGCAGTTAACCGGATTCAACAGCGAAGGTTATTTCTTTGATGAAGAGGCTTCGGTAACAGGCGAAATGGTGTTTAAGCGCCACGAACAGTAAAAGTTACCCTCTCCCGGTCGGGAGAGGGTGATAAAGGTTACGGGTGGCGCTGCCACTCCTGCTCCGGGTCGCCACGGTGGTCATCGTGGTGATCGCGGGGATCATCACGACGATCGTCAAAGTGGCCGTGCGGTTGCCAGCGGTTTTCACGCCATTCGTAGTGTTTTTTCCACCAACTGTGATCGCGCCAGTGGTCACCATCCCAGTAGTGACCGCTATTGTCACGGTCGCCAATTTGCAGTTTCACTGCCGGCACAAGCGTGATTTCTGCGGCCTGAACCGCAAGGGGAGCCACCAACATCATGGAAAGCGCTAACATTACAGGTTTCAACATAGGTTACTCCTTTGCATCATCCAGCCCGTAGTGGGCCGATGTGAGGAGATTACGTAACGCCTGCCTGCGTTGTTATTGGCGCAATCCTATTCTCTAACCCTGCGCATTTATTGGGAATTTCTGCTTTTTCCCTGCCAGATCTCTACATAATTTCTCCCCATTTCCCCCGCCAGTACAGGGGGAAACAGAGAAATTACGCGTTACGCATCATTAACTGACGTAATGCCGCAAAATCCGCAGGCAACTGATGGGACAGCAGCGGCAGGTCCGCGCGATCCGCCAGTTCTTTTGGCAGCGCTAACGGTTCCCCCAGGATCTCCTCTACGCTCTCTTTAAACTTCGCCGGGTGCGCAGTCCCAAGGAACAGACCGTATTCTCCCGGATTCAATTGATCGCGCAGCGCACGATAGGCGATGGCCGCATGCGGCTCGGAAATATAGCCTTTGCCCTGCAGCTCACGCATCGTGGCTTTGGTGGTTTCATCATCCACTGCGGCATAGCCCAACTCATTGAGACGCCAGATTTTACGGCGGAACAACTCTTCGACGCGCGGCCAGTTATTGGGTTGGCTGACGTCCATAGCGTTAGACAACGTGGCCTGGGTCGCTTTTGGCTTCCACTCACCCTCTTTCAGGAAGCGTGGAACCGTGTCGTTGCTATTGGTCGCTGCAATAAAGCGTTTGATCGGCAGGCCGAGGGATTTTGCCAGCAGGCCGGCGGTCAAATCACCGAAGTTACCGCTGGGGACAGAGACAACCAGTTGGTTGCGCGCTTCCTGAGGCAGTTGTGCAACCGCTTCAAAGTAGTAACAAATCTGCGCCAGCAGACGGCTAATGTTGATCGAGTTCGCTGAGTTCAGCCCCAGCGCCGCTTTCAACTCTTCATCGTCAAAAGCCTGTTTTACCAGAGCCTGGCAGGCATCGAAGTCCGCATCAACAGCGACCGTTTCGATATTACCACCCAGCGTGCAGAACAGTTTTTCCTGCAATGGGCTGATTTTGCCCTGTGGATAGAGGATAACAACGCGGACGTTTTTCATGCCATAGAATGCATGCGCCACTGCCGCTCCGGTATCCCCTGACGTTGCGGTCAAAATAGTGACTGGTTTATCGCCGCTGATGGCGCTCAGCATCTGCGCCATAAAACGCCCACCAAAGTCTTTGAACGCCAGAGTCGGCCCGTGGAAGAGTTCCAGGCAGCCCACATCGCTTTCAACCGAACGCACCGGCGCCGGGAAGGCAAAAGCCGCACGAACACGTGCTTCCAGCGCATCCTGAGGGATTTCATCACCGATATAGGCAGCGAGGATTTTCGCGCTACGGGTGACAAAATCCTGATTCAGCATCTCGTCAATTTCCGTCAGGTTGAATTCCGGTAAATCGTGAGGGAAAAACAGCCCCTGATTTTTGCCAAGCCCTTGGGTGACGGCCTGCGCAAAGCTGACCTGCTCGTTGTGATCTTTTAAATTGTAGAGTTTCATTGGTTATCCCACTACTCGTGCGCCCGCCGTATCCAGCCGGCAAATATGAACGAAGCCTTCCTGATTTTGCAGATAGTGTTTACCCAGCCAGTCAGCCACGCGTTGGGCCGTGTCCGGTTTGTCACACAGTGCAAATAACGTTGGGCCGGAACCGGAGATCCCGCACGCCACAGCGCCGATATCCGCCACGGCCTGCCGTGCCTGGTCAAACCCCGGCAGCAATTTCATGCGGTATGGTTCGGCAATCACGTCTTTCATTAATTTTGCCGCCAGACCTGGCTGACGGCTGTAGCAAGCGTGAATAAAGCCTGCCAGATGACGACCATGAGCAATACAGTCCTGACGGCGATACTGTGCCGGCAAAATTGCCCGGGCTTCCGCTGTCGAGACTTTAATGCCCGGATAGGCAAGCACCCATAACCACTCATCAAAGCCTGGCACTTGCTGGCTGATAATGCCGCTTTCCTCGATCATCAGTTGCATACCGCCGAGGAAACAGGGCGCGACGTTATCATAATGCACACTGCCGGAAATGCGCCCTTCCAGTTCACCCATCAGCGCCAGCATCCGGGTATCACCCAGCGGTTTCCCGCAAAACTCGTTCATTGCCACCAATGCGGCAACGACCGAACACGCGCTGGAGCCCAGACCGGAGCCAATCGGCATATTCTTTTCCAGCGTCATCGCCACCGGAACCGACTTACCAATCTCCCGGCAGAACAGCTCCCAGCATTGATAGACGATATTTTCCCGGGGCTCACTCGGCAATTTGCTGGCAAAGCGACCGAGATTTTGCAGACTAAAATGATCCGCCGCTTCCACCGAAACGGTGTCGCCCAACAAGGTGCCATCAACGGGCGTTACGGCAGCACCAAGTACATCAAAACCCACGCTCATATTGGCACTGGAGGCCGGAGCATAAACCTTTACCATCTCAGACTCCTAACTTCCATGACAGGGTGCGGAGCAGGTCGGCGAACACACCCGCCGCCGTCACATCATTACCCGCACCGTAACCGCGTAATACCAGCGGAAGCGGTTGATAGTAATGGCTGTAGAATGCCAGCGCATTCTCGCCATTTTTCACTTTGAACAGCGGATCGTTACCATCAACTTCGGCAATCTTCACCCGGCAGGTACCGTCTTCCTCAATATTGCCAACATAACGCAGAACTTTGCCTGCATCACGGGCTTTTGCTACACGCGCTGCAAACGCATCATCAAGCTGCGGCAAACGCCCCATAAAACTCTCAACATCACCGGAATCATCAAAAGTGGCAGGTAATACCGGTTCAATCACAATATCCGACAGTTCCAGCTCACGGCCCGTTTCGCGAGCCAGAATCAAGAGTTTACGCGCCACGTCCTGGCCGGAAAGATCGTCTCGCGGATCCGGTTCGGTATAGCCCATCTCGCGTGCCATGTTGGTCGCTGCCGACAGGCTCATTCCCTCATCCAGCTTGCCGAAGATAAACGACAGGGAACCGGAGAGAATGCCGGAGAAATGCTGTAATTCGTCGCCAGCATTGAGCAGATTTTGCAGGTTTTCAATCACCGGCAGACCCGCACCAACGTTGGTGTCATACAGGAATTTACGACGGGATTTCTCCGCTGCGCGACGCAGCTGATGATAGTAATCCATTGACGAGGTGTTGGCTTTTTTGTTCGGCGTTACCACGTGGAAACCTTCACGCAGGAAGTCGGCATATTGATCGGCCACGGCCTGGTGCGAAGTGCAATCCACAATCACCGGGTTAAGCAGGTGATACTCTTTCACCAGGCGGATCAAGCGCCCCAGATTGAAAGGCTCTTTCGCGGCAGCCAACTCTTCACGCCAATTATCCAGATCCAGACCGTGTACGTTAGTCAGCAACGCCCTGGAGTTCGCCACGCCGCAAACGCGTAAGTCGATATGCTTGTTCTTCAGCCAGGTCTGCTGGCGTTTGATCTGTTCCAACAGCGCACCGCCCACGCCCCCGACGCCGATAACAAACACTTCAATCACTTGATCGGTGTTAAACAACATTTGATGCGTCACACGCACACCAGTAGTGGCATCATCATTGCTGACGACAACAGAAATTGAACGCTCGGAAGAGCCCTGTGCAATCGCGACAATATTGATATTGGCGCGAGCCAGCGCCGCGAAGAATTTGGCAGAGATCCCGCGCAATGTACGCATACCGTCGCCGACAACAGAGATGATCGCCAGACGCTCCATCACTGCCAGCGGTTCCAGCAGGCCTTCTTTTAACTCCAGGTAAAACTCCTCGTTCATGGCGCGCTGAGCGCGAACGCAATCCGATTGCGGTACGCAGAAACTGATGCTGTACTCAGAAGAGGACTGCGTGATCAGCACGACCGAAATACCGGAGCGCGACATCGCTGCAAATACGCGCGCTGCCATGCCGACCATACCTTTCATACCCGGACCGGAAACGCTGAACATCGCCATATTATTCAGGTTGGAGATCCCTTTTACCGGCAGACCGTCTTCATCCGACGTCGCGCCGATAAGCGTGCCAGGCGCTTGCGGGTTTCCGGTGTTTTTAATCAGGCAAGGGATTTGGAACTGGGCGATAGGGGTGATAGTGCGGGGGTGAAGAACTTTAGCGCCGAAATAAGAGAGCTCCATGGCCTCCTGATACGACATCGACTTCAGTAACCTGGCGTCCGGCACCTGTCGCGGATCGCAGGTATAAACCCCATCAACATCCGTCCAGATCTCGCAACAATCAGCACGCAGGCAGGCCGCTAACACTGCTGCAGAGTAATCAGAACCATTACGGCCCAACACGACCAGTTCACCTTTCTCGTTGCCGGCGGTAAAACCCGCCATCAACACCATATGATCCTGCGGGATACGGCTGGCGGCGATACGCCGAGTGGATTCGGCAATATCAACGGTCGATTCGAGGTAATGACCAACGGCGAGTAACTTCTCAACCGGATCGATCACACTCACTTTATGTCCGCGCGCTTCGAGCAAACCCGCCATGATGGCTATGGATAATTTCTCACCGCGGCAGATAAGCGCGGCGTTAATGCTGTCCGGGCACTGCCCCAGCAAGCTAATACCGTGCAGAACGTGTTTGATCTGCGCGAGCTCTTGTTCAACAAAGGCTTTTAACTGTGCGAGGGGGAAACCTGGTTGCGCATCCGCCAGTCCTTGCAGAAGTTCAGCAAAAATACGTTCAGCGTCGCTGATATTCGGTAATGCATCCTGGCCACCGATCGTTTTTTCGATCATCGCAACCAGGTGATTAGTGATTTTCGCCGGGGCAGAGAGTACGGTTGCTACCTGCCCCTGCCTGGCATTGCTTTCCAGGATGTCGGCAACACGCAGAAACCGTTCCGCATTTGCCACTGATGTACCGCCGAACTTCAAGACTCGCATGGTTTTACCCCTTGATCTTTGGTCGAAAAAAAAGCCCGCACTGTTCAGGTGCGGGCTTTTTTCTGTGTTTCCTGTACGCGTCAGCCCGCACCGTTACCTGTGGTAATGGTGATGGTTGTAATGGTGATAATCGTGCTGATGCGTGTCATGGATGTTGTGTGCTCTGTCATTGTTATCTGTCTGTGCTGTATCCTCTATTGGTTAAAGTATCTGCCTGCTTAAGTCAATTTATTTTTCATTTTGGTTGTTTTTTAAACAGTTGCAACTACGCTAAAACTTGATTACCAAACAACCTGTTCAGACCAGGACGGCCTTCTCTCGCAGTGACTTTAACTATAAAATAAACTTATCACAGCAGCTTACTCGATCAATTTTTTTTCAATATCATGGAGCAATCGATGCAACATGGCAGTGTCGCGTTGTGCCAGCAGCCCCAGACGTTGATCCAGCCAGTCGGCCATTTTGATATCGTCCGCAACCGCTAATTTTTCCAGCAAAGCATGTACCCGTAATCGCAGCGCCCGCAGTTGATTACCATCAACCTGGGCTGCTCCTTCAGGAGCATGTTGCATTAACGACGCTAATTGATAGCAGTAAACCATCACCGCCTGCCCCAGATTAAGGGAAGGATAATCCGCCACCATGGGCACACCGGTTAAAATATCCGCCAATGCCAGCTCTTCATTTGTCAGCCCCGAATCTTCCCGCCCGAAAACCAGCGCCGCGGTGCTAAGCCATGTGCTTTTTTCTTCTAAAAGCGGAACCAGTTCCACAGGCGTCGCGTAGTAATGGAACTTTGCTCTGCTGCGCGCAGTGGTCGCAATCGTAAACGAAACATCGGCCAGCGCGTCGGCCAGTGTCGAATAAGTTCTAGCATTATCAAGGATATCGCCAGAGCCGTGCGCAACACGGCGCGCGCCCTCCTGTCTGTGCGCATCGCTGTCGACAATACGTAAGTCGCTAAACCCCATGGTTTTCATCGCCCGGGCTGCCGCACCGACATTTTCGGCTCGGGCAGGGGAAACAAGCACAACTGCCAGCTTCATTTGACCTTCTCTGTTTTACTGAAGTCACGCGTCAATATATGACCAATGTCAGCATATTACGCGTCACGAATTTACAATTTTGTAACAGGAATCACTGATTTAGCCCCTGATAACGGTTAAAAAAAGCTAAACTGTTTACGCGTGATATTACCTGCTAAGATGTTAACAGAAGGGACTTATCCCTATGTTTATTCATGGCATTTTAATACAGGTTCTTGCCATAGTGTTGGATTCGTCGTGTTTATCAATTAATATTCGCAACTAGTTGGTTTATTGTAGAATTGTAATAAACGCTAGCAATTAGCTATCATGATTTCGCTAAACTGTTAACGTGCTACAATTGAACTTGATATATGTCAACGAAGCGTAGTTTTATTGGGTGTCATTTACGTCTTAGCCTGTTATGTTGCTGTTAAAATGGTTAGGATGACAGCCGTTTTTGACACTGTCGGGTTCAGAGGGATAGTACCCACGACCAAGCTAATGATGTTGTTGACGTTGATGGAAAGTGCATCAAGAACGCAATACGTACTTTAGTCATGTTACGCCGTCATGTTAATTTTCTACATGCACCAGGCTGGTCAGGGACTTTTGTACTTCCTGTTTCGATTTAGTTGGCAATTTAGGTAGCAAACATGCAGACCCCGCACATTCTTATTGTTGAAGACGAGTTGGTAACACGCAACACGTTAAAAAGCATTTTCGAAGCAGAAGGCTACGATGTCTTTGAAGCGACTGATGGCGCTGAAATGCATCAGATCCTTTCGGACAATGATATCAATCTGGTGATTATGGATATCAACCTGCCAGGCAAAAACGGCCTGCTGCTGGCGCGTGAATTACGCGAACAAGCGGATGTGGCGCTGATGTTCCTGACAGGGCGTGATAACGAAGTCGATAAAATTCTGGGCCTCGAAATTGGTGCAGACGACTACATCACCAAACCGTTCAACCCACGCGAACTGACTATCCGTGCGCGCAATCTGCTGTCCCGTACCATGAACCTGGGCACGGTTAGCGAAGAACGCCGCAGCGTCGATAGCTACAAATTCAATGGCTGGGAACTGGATATCAACAGCCGTTCGCTGGTCAGCCCGAACGGTGAGCAGTATAAGCTGCCGCGCAGCGAATTCCGCGCGATGCTGCACTTCTGCGAAAATCCTGGCAAAATTCAGTCCCGCGCAGAACTGCTGAAAAAAATGACCGGTCGCGAGCTGAAACCGCACGACCGTACTGTGGATGTGACCATTCGTCGCATTCGCAAACATTTTGAATCGACCCCGGATACGCCGGAAATCATCGCCACCATCCATGGCGAAGGTTACCGTTTCTGCGGCGATTTGCAGGAATAAGTGAATAAAGACGAAAAAGCGGCGCTCAGCGCCGCTTTTTTTATTTCCAGATACGTAATGCGTCTTCAGCATCCGCGACAGGCTCATTCGTCTTTTTTCTGCCCGCCGACAACCTGTACCAGTCGAGTTTACGCGTCAGGAACATTACCGTGCTTAGCGCCACAAACAAGACGCCTGTGCCAAGCAGTAGCGCGTTATCCTCTGAATTCAGTAACCCCCACATCACACCATCCAGCAATAGCAGCGCGGCGGTAAACAGTAAACTGGCGCGCCAGCTTCGCATCACACCCTGCAGATAGATCCCATTCAGCAATGCGCCAAGAAGGCTGGCAATGATCCAGGCGAGCGTAAATCCGGTATGTTCAGACAAGGCCAGCAGCACCAGATAGAACATCACCAGCGACAGCCCAACCAGCATGTACTGCATGGGGTGCATCTGCCGCGCGGTTAAGCTTTCAAAAACAAAGAACGCAAGAAATGTCAGTACAATCAATAACACGGCATACTTCACAGCCCTGTCAGTTAATTGGTACTGATCCGCTGGTGTGGCGATATTGACGCTAAATGCAGGCAGAACCCAGTCGTTGCTGGCGGCAAGCCTGATGTTATCGCGCACTTTACTGTCCAGATTGTTGGCAAACCAGCTACTTTGCCAGTGTGCCTGAAAACCACTGGCGCTCACTTCCCGTTTTTCAGGCAGGAAATCGCCCATAAACCCCGGATGCGGCCAGTCGCTATTCAGCGTCATTTCACTGTTACGGCCCAATGGCACTACCGAGAACGCGCCAGTGCCGCTCAGATTAAGGGACATTGACAGTTGCAGGGGTTTATTCACGCTTTCCGCCGCAAGCGGCATATGGATCCCTTGCAACTCACTCATCAACCCGGTTCCGGGTTCCACGCTCAGCGCCTCGCCGTTCAGGCGGGTGGTATGTATCTGACCAATTCCCCGGGCATCGCTAACGGCTAATACCATAAACGGCTCACCCAGGGTGATGTTCTCGCCGGGCTTTATATCCAACCGCTTTGGGTCAAACTCTGCTTTGATATCTATCTCGTTATGCCAGATTTGCCCGTCGTAGATACCAATTTTGCGCGTTTCGACCTGCTGCGTGCCATTGACCATCAGCGACTCCGGCAACCACATGCGTATATAACTGTGCTTACGACGCACCTCTTTTGGCGCATCTTTATCGCCAGCGCTTTCCATTGAAATTACGGTTTCCGTTACCGGAACAGCAATCAAGGGGCCAATCAATTTCTGCGCGCCGGCACTGCTTTGGCGCAGCGTATCTGTCACGTCATTACGGTAGTTCGCGCGCTCACCGATCAGACTGCTGAGCATTGTCAGCGGAATCAGCAGAACACAGAAGCAACCCGCGAGGGTTAACATTTTCCAGAACAGGGGGGATTTCAACATAGCCTTCTCCTTTGTGATGTACGCAGAGTAGCGAGGCTATGTGTGAAGGATTTGAAGTTATGTGAAGTGAGGATGAAGTATCAGCCGGGCTTCGCAACCGCCTTGTGCACGATTCGACACAATAATCTCACCGTGATGCAAACGGGCGACTTCCCGAACAAATGCCAGCCCGAGGCCGCTGCTTTTCTGCCCATTTTCCCGTGGCAATGAGTAAAAACGCTCAAACACGCGCGTCAGCGCATACTCCGGAATACCTGAACCACTGTCACTGACTGAGAGCACCCGCGCCGCACCCTCATCGCTGGCACGAAGCGTCACCACACCGCCGGCTGGCGTGAAGTCAATAGCGTTATCCAGCAGATTACCCAGCGCCTGTGCCAGTAATTCGCTATCTCCCGCCACCTGGACATTTCCCGGCTCGCAGTGAAGCGTCAATCCTTTCGCAGCAAGCGCGACACTGCGCTGCTCCTGTAACTGGCGAAATAACGTGTCCACATCAACAGGCATAAACGCAATTTCCAGGCGATTTTCCAGCTTTGCCTGATGCAGCAGTTTTTCCACCAGGTGCTGCATACGTGCGTTTTGCCGCAGGATATTGTCGGTAAAACGCGACGCGACATCGGGCGGCGGCCCCTCACGCAGAATCTCCGCCGCGCCACGAATGGCCGCCAACGGGCTTTTAAGCTCGTGCGTCAGTGCATAAATATAGTGTTCAATGTAATTTTTACCTTCCAGCTTCACACGCATGCTTTCCAGCGCCTGCGCCAGCTTGCGTAGCTCACTGCTGCCCAACTCCGGCAGTGGAACCGGACGATCCTCCGTTACAGAATCAGCATAACGCGCCAGTTTGCCAATGGAACGATTGATCCACCACACCATCACCGCGCCAATCAGCAATGCAATCCCCAACAACGCGCCACCGGCCCATAAGATCCGTCGCTCGCTGCGTTTGATCACCGGATCCATTGCACTGTTAGGCTTGCCGACACTAACAACACCAATAATCCGCCCCCCATCGCTCACCGGTGCGGCAACATACATCACCGCACTTTGCGGCTCGCCAGCGACAGCCTGCGAACTGCGCGCACCATATTGCCCACGCAGCGTAAGCCAGACATCATTCCAGCGGGAATAATCCTCGCCTAATGCTTTCCCGGCCGAATCAAACACCACACGCCCCGCAGCATCGGTCATATAAACGTGGTACTCATTGCGGACTTTATGGATACCGCTGATATGGGCATTGATCGGATGATGATTGAGGGTTGAGAACGCCTGCGCCAGTCTGCCATCTTGTGCATGGCCGGTACGCAGATCCTCACGGGCAAGTTCCGCCAGCAACGTCGCGGTATCAATGAGCGTACCTTCCGTTGCGCGGCGCACACCAGGTTTGATCTCCTGAACAAAGATCGACAACACGAACCACGCCGCCACCGCAACGATAAGAAAGTAGCCCAGCAGCAAACGCATGCCTATACGCATTAGCGGATCCCCAGGCTATAGCCCATACCACGATGCGTATTGATCGGATTACTTTCCGGATTGATAGCACGTAATTTGGCGCGCAGCGTCTTGATATGGGTATCGACGGTGCGATCAAAACTCTCCTGCGCGTCGCTCCATACCTGATCCATTAACTGCTGGCGGGAGAAAACGCGCCCGGGCGCCAGGAGCAACGTTTTTAACAACAGAAACTCATAGCGCGTCAGCAGCAAAGGTTCACCACACCAGCGAATCAGCGCGGCGGCTTCATCAAGTTCAAACTGCCCTACCCGCAACATATCGCTGTGCAGCGTCGACTTTTGCAGCCTGCGCAGTACGGTACGCACCCTGGCGCAGACCTCCCGTGGAGAAAAGGGTTTCGCGATGTAATCATCCGCGCCCATCTCCAGCCCCAGCAGTTTATCCACCTCATCACTGCGAGCCGTCAGGAACAACACCGGTAGCGCTGGCGCATGCGCCAGAAGCCGCCGACACAATTCGAAACCGCTGATATCCGGCAGGCCAACATCCAGAATAACCAGATCCGGTAACCGTTGTACTGCGGCATCAAGAACCGGCAGTCCACGCTCAAAGGCAGTGACGCTAAACCCATCTTGTTGCAACATGTAAATGAGCGTTTCAGCGATGCTGATTTCATCTTCTACCAGCCAGATCAGCGGTTGCACTCCAGGCATTCTGTTACTTACTCCATGGCATGATCGGTACCGCGCTCAATGCATTTTTCGGCGAACCTTCCACCACTTTATCGGAATAGGCTAAATAGGCCAAAGTGTTACGTTTCTCATCATAGAAGCGCACAACCTGCAATTTCTTGAACACCAGAGACGTACGCTTCTGGAAAACCACGTCGCCCTGCGCCTTGCCGCTCTTAATTTTATCCGTCAGCTCAACCGGCCCTACCTGCTGGCAAGAGATCGCAGCATCGGAGGTATCTTCCGCCAGCCCCAGGCCGCCTTTGATACCGCCAGTTTTCGCCCGGCTGATATAGCAGGTTACGTTTTTCACGTCCGGATCATCAAATGCCTCAACCACGATCTTATGATCGGGGCCAAACATTTTGAAGACGGTATCCACCGATCCAATTTGTTCTGCGTGTGCGCCACTCAGCGTCGTCAACAGCAATGCAGGAACTATTAACTTTGTGTATTTCATATTGTTACCATTTTTGAATATTACGTTACGTAACTATTCATCTTTATGATGAGAATTCGTTTGAAGATCACCAATTTACAAAATTTATGATGAAAATCAGTCACAATGCGCATCAGTGCACAAAAAAAACACTGAATGCTAAAGCAAAAAAAACCCGCTATCATCCGTCCCTTGTATCAAGCGTTAACCGCTGTTTTAAGGAAGAGGATATTATATGGATCAGGCTGGGATCATTCGCGACTTACTTGCCTGGCTGGAAGGCCATCTGGATCAGCCCTTGTCTTTAGACAATGTGGCGGCAAAAGCAGGTTATTCCAAGTGGCATTTGCAAAGGATGTTCAAAGACGTAACGGGCCATGCCATCGGTGCGTATATCCGTGCACGTCGTTTGTCGAAGTCTGCCGTTGCGCTGCGCCTTACCGCCCGCCCAATCCTGGATATAGCTCTACAATACCGCTTTGATTCACAACAAACTTTTACCCGTGCCTTCAAAAAACAGTTTGCCGTTACGCCGGCACTTTACCGCCGTTCACCAGACTGGAGTGCTTTTGGCATCCGCCCGCCAATGCGTCTGGGGGAATTTGCCCTGCCGAAGCATGAATTCGTTACGCTGCCACCAATGCACCTGATTGGTACAACACAGAGTTATACCTGTTCATTGGAAGAGATCTCTGATTTCCGTAATCAGATGCGTATTCAGTTCTGGCGTGACTTTTTAAGTAACTCTCCGACCATCCCGTCTGAGTTGTACGGCCTGCATGAACCGCGCCCGAGCCTGGAAAAAGATGACGAACAGGAAGTGTTTTACACAACAGCGCTAACACCGGAGATGGCGAACGGGCATTTGAATAACGCCGAACCTGTGCTGCTGGAAGGCGGCGATTATGTCGCGTTTTCCTACGAAGGCTCCCCGGACGGCGTACAGGCATTTATCCTGACGGTGTATGGCACCTGTATGCCAATGCTCAACCTTACGCGCCGCAAAGGGCAGGATATTGAGCACTTTTATCCGCAGCATGATGGCAGCGAGAGCGACCGCGAGCCGCCAGCGCACATCCGCTGCGAGTTTCTGGTGCCTATTCGCCGCTAACGCTGTAACTCATCCAGCGCGGGAGCGTCCAGATGCGAGACGTCTCCTGCGGTTTCCACCACCCATCCGGATGCCAGCCACGGGCTTTGCTGATAATCGATACGGGAAATGGAGCAGTTGCGCAGACGCAAACGGCGTTCAGCCCAAGCCGGAAGCCCAAGGATTGTACTGACCAGACAGCCCAGCGCCATACCGTGACTGACCAGCATCGGGCGGCTGCCTTCCGGCAGTTCGAGGCAGTTTGCCAGCGCCGCATGCATGCGGTCACTTAACTCCTGCATAGACTCACCATCAGGAATACGACCATCCGCTGTGCCATTCACCAGTTGGCGACGCCAGCTCTCTTCTTCTTCCGTCAGGGATTCGATGTGGCGACGCTCCAGCACGCCCATATCCAGCTCGCGTAAGCGCGGCTCAAGCGTGACTCCGCAGCCACAAACATCAGCGATAATTTCAGCCGTACGACGCGTTCGACCCAGGTCGCTGGCGATGATGTGGGTGATGCCTAACGCTTTGGCGCGCTCAGCCACCTGCCGGGCCTGCTGCTCCCCTTTGTCGGTTAACGGACTGTCAGACTGGCCTTGAATACGACGCTCGGCGTTCCACTGCGTTTCACCGTGGCGAACAAGGTATACCTGTAACATGCTTTTTTATCCATTATACTGCGATGAATTTATTCTCTGAGGAAGGCCTCTGCCCGGAGTAAAGAACGCGTCTCGTTTCGGACAAGCCAAGTATAGATTATGCACCATGTTGTCTCAGCTACCACTAATCCCGCAAAAATTCGGGCGATTCTGCACGCTTTTAACGAGATCTTCGGGGAGGGATCCTGCCATATTGAGTCCGTCTCCGTCGATAGTGGCGTCCCGGAACAGCCGTTTGGCAGTGACGAAACGCGGGCTGGCGCACGAAATCGTGTTACCAACGCGCGGCAAATCCGACCCGAAGCGGATTTTTGGGTTGCCATTGAAGCCGGTATAGACGGCGACAGCACCTTTAGCTGGGTGGTGATTGAAAATCATCACCAGCGCGGAGAAGCCCGCTCGGCTACGCTTCCGTTACCGGCGGTGATCCTGGAGAAAGTACGAGCAGGAGAAGCGTTGGGACCGGTGATGTCACACCACACCGGCATCGATGAAATTGGCCGTAAGGACGGCGCGATCGGCGTGTTCACCGCCGGGAAACTGACCCGCGCGAGCGTCTACCACCAGGCGGTGATCCTCGCGCTCAGCCCGTTTCACAATGCGATTTACCGTTGACCGTTCAGTAAGGTCTCTTCCAGCCACAAACGTAAATCCGCTGGCGCGGCCTTCAGGCTGTTCGATCCACGGGTAATCGTCGCGATGCCCGCACCGAGTTCGGATTTCAGCTCACGCTGGCTCATCTCACCACGCAGCAGCTCTTCGATAATCCGTACTCGGGTGCCCAATGCTTCACGCTCGTCCGGTGTAAGCATCAGGTTAAGCAACGGAATATGCAGATCCTTCTCATAAGACTGCCGGACCAGTTCAACAAAACGCAGCCACTCCTGGTTGCGTTGCTCGGCCATTGCTGCTGAATAAGGGGATTGCTGAGTCATAATTTACCGCCACTCTCAGGGTTCAGTGCTGTGTACTCTTAAGCGAGTACACAGCATAGCATAAACCACAGAAATCAGTAACGGCGCTGCCATTCAGCATCACTGAACACAGCAGGCTTTCTCTCACCCATAAAGAAACGATAGTACGCATCATAGGCGAGGACGTTTTTCACATAGCTACGGGTTTCAGAAAACGGAATGCTTTCAACAAACGCCACCGCATCCAATTTCCCGCCACTGTTGTTCAACCAGCTACGCACACGTCCAGGTCCGGCGTTATACGCGGCAGAGGAGAAAATACGGTTATTACCAAACTGCTGATAAACATATTGCAGATAGCTGGTGCCGATATTGATATTGGTTTCCGGATCAAAGAGCTGACTGGCATTACTGTACCCTGGAATGTTGAACATCTTCACCGTGTGCGTTGCGGTACCAGGCATAAGTTGCATCAGACCGCTGGCCCCGACTGGCGAACGTGCGGCGGGGTTCCACGCGCTTTCCTGGCGCGAAATTGCCATCGCATAGCTCTGGGTGATCCCTTTGCCGCGGGTGTAACGGGCATAAAGATCGTTGTAGGCCAGCGGGAAACGCTCTTCCAGATGATCCCACAGTTTGCCGGCAATGGTGGCCTGCACGCTGAGATCCCACCAGTGCTGATTAAACGCGTAACGCGCCAGTTGCGCCTGCTCCTGTTGGTTGCGGCTGGTCACCAGATTGGCCCACTCGCTACGGGCAGTGTTATCCAGCCCCCAGTACATTAGCTCACGCACGCGCGCCATTTCCGCGCCCTGGACCAACGCGGGATCGGGGTTACCCGGTGCCTTATCCACCTGCAACGGATAATCCTCACCCAGACGCTGAGCAGCGGCCATCGGGTAGAAGCCACGCTGCTGCATTAGCGCGTGCAGGATCTCTTTGGCCTCCGTGTCTCGCCCGCGTTCAAGCAACAGATCCGCCTGCCAGTATCGCCATTCATCTTTCTCTTTCGCCTCCATCGGCAAACGGGAAAGCCAGGTATTGAGCCCACGGCGGTCGCCATCGCCAATTGCCATACGCACGCGCCGTTCGAGCAGCGAAATAGATTGCGAACGCATGATTGCATCATCGCGCCAGCGTGCCTGATCGCTGGTGACGTCATTGCCCATTAAGCGCCAGGCGACAATATCGCGTAAAGTCTGGGTTTGTTCGTCGTTTAACTGTTGCGCCTGCACCAGCGACGGGATCATCAACCGGGCATTCTCCACATCCTGGCGCGCTACACTTTCAAAAGCTTCCGCCGCCATCTGGCGCGTAAAATCGGTCGCGCCGGTTGTACGGGCAAAATCCATCACCGTACCGGGATCGTTGGCCAGATTAATGATCGCCGTTGAGATAGTCTGATAGTCCGACGGCATCTGCCCGGCCAACAGTGTGACCAGTTTAGTATTGCCTGCTTTCATCGCCAGACGAATGCGTTCCAGGAACGCTAGCGGATCCTGAGCACCCGAGGCTCGCCACGCGCCAAAAAGCGAGTCACAGGCATTCGGCTGGCTTTTGCCGGTCAGCCACAACTCTTTTGCTCCGGCCCAGGCCTCTTCCGCCTGACCGGTGCTCCATTTAGCAAAGTAGTAGTTACACTGCGCCTCAGTGGTGGTCGGTTTTTCCGGGCTGAACGCCAGCAGTCCTCGCCAGTCCTGGCGGCGGGCCAGTTCATTGACAAAGCGGGACTTCAGCGCACGCGCCGCCGGTAACGTGGGGTTAGCCTGCACAAAATTGGAGACGGTGATCGCGGGCTGATTCATCAGATCATCAGTGATCTGGCGATATTCAAGATAGGGGTACAACGGATAGGTCTTCAGCGTCGGCAGCAGTTGCTGCACCACATCCATCTGTTTGTTATCCCACGCAGTTTTGATCTGCGCGTAGCGATTACGTTGTTCATCCAGTGAATCCGCACGCGCCGCATTACTGAGGGACAGCAAACAAACGCAGGCCGCCGCAAATCGCCAGGCGGTATGTTTAGCTCTCTGCACAGCTCTTTCCTCTTATTCTCTCTTAGTGGCAGCGTCATGCCGCGTCATGATGTAATGCTAACCGGGCAGGCCTTAACGCGCCATGTTCCGAACACTTTTTTACCTTTCTCACGGGATTTAACACTCCGGGCTTAGCTGGCTGGGCTTAAGCGTCGAAAACGGCTACACTCCGCTGTTGAATACTCCTTCTATGACGATAAAAAGAGGCGAAGTCCAACGTGGCTCAATTCGTATATACCATGCATCGTGTCGGCAAAGTTGTCCCGCCGAAACGTCATATTCTGAAAAATATCTCGCTAAGCTTCTTCCCTGGCGCAAAAATCGGCGTGCTGGGTCTTAACGGCGCCGGTAAATCTACCCTGCTGCGCATCATGGCCGGCATCGACACAGACATTGAAGGCGAAGCCCGTCCGCAGCCGGGAATCAAGATCGGCTATTTGCCGCAAGAGCCGCAACTTAACCCGGAACAGACGGTACGTGAATCTGTAGAAGAAGCCGTGGCTGAAGTGGTTAACGCGCTGAAAGGTCTGGATGAGGTGTATGCCAAATACGCTGAACCGGATGCTGACTTCGATAAGCTTGCCGCACAGCAAGGGAAATTTGAAGAGATTATCCAGGCGCACGACGGCCATAATCTGAATGTGCAGCTTGAACGCGCCGCAGACGCGCTGCGTCTGCCGGACTGGGATGCGAAAATTGCCAACCTCTCCGGGGGTGAACGCCGCCGCGTGGCACTGTGCCGTCTGCTGCTGGAAAAGCCGGACATGCTGCTGCTTGACGAACCCACCAACCACCTGGATGCGGAATCCGTGGCCTGGCTGGAACGCTTCCTGCACGACTTCGAAGGTACCGTGGTGGCGATCACCCACGACCGTTACTTCCTTGATAACGTTGCAGGCTGGATCCTTGAGCTGGACCGCGGCGAAGGGATTCCGTGGGAAGGCAACTACTCCTCCTGGCTGGAACAAAAAGATCAGCGTCTGGCGCAGGAAGCTTCTCAGGAAGCGGCGCGCCGCAAATCCATTGAGAAAGAGCTGGAGTGGGTTCGCCAGGGTACGAAAGGCCGTCAGTCGAAGGGCAAAGCCCGTCTGGCGCGCTTTGAAGAGCTTAACAATACCGAATACCAGAAACGTAACGAAACCAACGAACTGTTTATTCCACCAGGACCGCGTCTGGGCGACAAAGTGGTGGAAGTCAGCAACCTCAGCAAATCCTACGGCGATCGTCAGCTGATTGATAATCTGTCGTTCTCCGTACCCAAAGGGGCCATTGTCGGCATTATCGGTCCGAACGGTGCGGGTAAATCGACACTGTTCCGTATGATGTCAGGTCAGGAGCAGCCAGACAGTGGCAGCATCACCCTGGGTGATACGGTAAAACTGGCGTCGGTGGATCAGTTCCGTGATGCGATGGACAACAGCAAAACCGTGTGGGAAGAAGTCTCAGGCGGGCTGGATATCATGCGTATCGGCAACACCGAAATGCCAAGCCGCGCCTATGTTGGTCGCTTCAACTTCAAAGGCACCGATCAGGGCAAACGCGTAGGTGAGCTGTCAGGGGGTGAGCGCGGTCGTCTGCATCTGGCGAAACTGCTGCAGGTTGGCGGCAACGTTCTGCTGCTCGATGAACCGACTAACGACCTGGATATTGAAACCCTGCGCGCGCTGGAAAACGCCCTGCTCGAGTTCCCGGGCTGTGCGATGGTTATCTCGCACGACCGCTGGTTCCTCGACCGCATTGCGACCCATATTCTTGATTATCAGGATGAGGGTAAAGTGGAGTTCTTTGAAGGTAACTTCACCGAATACGAAGAGTACAAGAAACGTACGCTGGGCGCAGACGCGCTGGAGCCGAAACGAATGAAGTACAAACGTATCGCGAAATAAATCTGATGGGGCTACGGCCCCATCAGCTTTTTCACCAGTTCAACGCATTGCAGGAAGCGCGAATCGTAATCCGCTTCTTCCACCCGCACAAAATCAATGTTGTTTTCCCGCAGCATCGACACCAGCATATCCTGGAACTCTTTACGATCCACCGAACTGCCAAGGCTGCGTAGCCCATCATTAACCCACGGCGTATTGTTCTCCAGCAGGATCACCAGGTCGAAACGGTATTCATCAATCAGCGCCTGAACAAACGGATGCTCGCGCCCTTCATATTTTTTGCAGAACGCCTGCGTAGTGACAAAATCGGTGTCAATAAACGCCACTTTATTCGCATATTTTACTGCAAAATCAATGTACTGAGCGTGCCCCAGCGCAATCTTGTCGTAATCGGAATATTGTAAAGCGATTTCATCGCCGCCGAGATGCGAGAACACATAATCGCGGCCAAATTCCCATGCGCTGGTGGTGTTGAAAATATTGGCGAGCTTATTCACCAGCGTCGATTTCCCACTGGATTCACCACCGAGGATCGCCACCGTACGCACGAAGAACGGCTTCACCTCCGTTGGGATATATTCCCAGTAGCGGAACGGGTTCTCGCGGATCAGCGAGCCGCTGATATTCATAAAGGTACGCTTTGGATCCACCAGCACCGCTTCAATGCCCAGATGCTGCAAGTACTGCGGCGCATCCGCCTCTTCTGAGGTGTAAATCCAGTTCGGCGTAATACCTTTCCCGGCCATAAACGCCTTAATACCCTTACTCCAGACATCCCAGCCGTGGGGATACGGCTCCATGCCCTCTTCATTGAAGGCATGAATACGAATGTTTTTCTGGTACTTAAAGGTCTGCAATAACCAGCGCAGACGGTCACTTACCGTCGGCTGCTGCGACATTGCGCTGTCTTCAAACAACTCGCGATCGCGGGTGTCATCATAGCCAAGGATGATATGTAACTCATCGACCTGGCTACAGGCACGCTGGATCAGGTAGATGTGCCCGGTATGAAGCGGATAAAATTTGCCGAACACCACGCCGATATTCTTCTCACGACGGGGAAATTCAAGGTCGAGAAAGCGGTGTAATGCTTCCAGCTTTTGCGCGCTGGGGCTTTTAATCTTGGCGTTCAGCAACTGGCTCAAATAGCCTTTGGTCATACCGCTGGCATCCGCCACCTGTTGTAACGTGCAGCCTTTCTGACGAATGGCGTTTTTTAAGTAGTCAAATGACGACATTATTGCCTCCTGCAAAAATCATTAGCCAATTATAAGTCGTCAAAGACGCTTAACGCATCCGCCAGCTTCTTCACACCGAAAATCTGCATCCCTTCCGGCACTTTTTTCGGCACATTCGCCGCCGGAACGATGGCGCGGCGGAAACCATGCTTGGCGGCTTCCGAAATACGCTCCTGGCCGCTTGGCACCGGGCGGATCTCACCGGCCAGCCCCACTTCGCCAAACACCACCAAATCCTGCGGCAGCGGTCTGTCGCGCAGACTGGAAACCATCGCCAGCAATAGTGCAAGGTCAGCACTGGTTTCGGTGACCTTCACCCCACCAACAACGTTCACAAACACGTCCTGATCCGCCATCTGCAACCCACCGTGACGATGCAGCACCGCCAGCAGGATCGCCAGACGGTTTTGTTCCAGACCTACTGCAACCCGCCGGGGATTTGACATCATTGAGTGATCCACCAGCGCCTGAATCTCTACCAATAGCGGACGGGTACCTTCCCACACCACCATTACAGAGCTGCCGGAAGTCACCTCATCGCCACGACTGAGGAAAATAGCCGAGGGATTGCTCACTTCGCGCAACCCCTGCTCGGTCATGGCGAACACACCCAGTTCATTAACCGCGCCAAAACGGTTTTTGTGGCTACGCAGCGTACGGAAACGGGAATCCGCATCACCGTCAAGCAGTACCGAACAGTCGATGCAGTGCTCCAGCACTTTCGGTCCCGCCAGGGAACCGTCTTTCGTCACATGGCCGACCATCACAATCGCCACGCCGCGTGTTTTAGCGAACCGCGTCAGGTAAGCCGCTGTTTCACGCACCTGCGCGACACTGCCCGGCGATGACTGGATATCCGCCATATGCATGACCTGAATGGAGTCGATCACCATCAGTTTCGGCTGCTCCTCCTCTGCGATCATGCAGATTTGCTCGATACTGGTTTCCGACAACATATTCAGGTTGGCCGTCGGTAATCCAAGTCGGTGAGCACGCATCGCCACCTGTTGCAGTGACTCTTCACCCGTGACATACAGCGTTTTCATCTGTTCGGCGAGTTTGCACAACGTCTGCAACAGCAGCGTGGACTTGCCCGCGCCAGGGTTTCCGCCAATCAGGATAGCGCTGCCGGGCACAACGCCACCGCCGAGCACACGGTCAAACTCTTTAAAACCGGTAGAGAAGCGCGGCAGCTCTTCAAGGCTGATATCGGCAAGTTTTTGCACTTTCGATACGCCCGCACTGCCGGCATAGCCAGCGAGACGCTCATTGCGCGCCACGGTGGGCGACGCAGCAACACGTATTTCCGTAATGGTGTTCCAGGCATGACAGGCACTGCACTGCCCCTGCCAGCGCGGGTAATCTGCACCGCATTCATTACAGACAAACGCGCGTTTCGGAGCTTTCGCCACACTCACCTCTATTTCTTATTGATACTGCCGGAAAGAATACAGAATACGCCCATCAGATCTGCGTGACGGATGGTAATTTCCGCCTTTTCATTCACCTTTGGCTTGGCATGGAAAGCAATACCCAACCCGGCGGCTTTGATCATCGGCAGATCGTTCGCTCCATCGCCAATCGCGACCGTCTGCGCCGTTGGGATCTCGTGCTCTTCCGCCAGGCGTTTCAGGGTTCTGGCTTTATATTGCGCATCGACAATGTCCCCCAGCACCTGGCCGGTAAATTTGCCGTCCATGATCTCCAGTTCGTTCGCCACTGCCGCCGTCAGGCGCAGTTTGTCACGCAGGTAATCCGCAAAAAAAGTAAAACCGCCGGAGGCGATCGCCACTTTCCAGCCCAGCGTTTCCAGCTTCAACACCAGTTGCACCAACCCCGGCATCAGCGGCAGTTTTTCGCGGACCTGCAACAGAATATTGGCATCCGCACCTTTCAGCGTTGCCACGCGGCTGCGCAGGCTGGCGGTAAAATCCAGCTCGCCGCGCATCGCGCGCTCGGTGACTTCCGCCACCATTTCACCCGTTCCTGCCAGTTTGGCGATTTCATCAATACACTCAATCTGGATCGCGGTGGAATCCATATCCATCACCAGCAGCCCAGGCGAGCGCAAGTGCGGGATTTTCCCCAGCGGCGCAACGTCCATGCCTTCATCGTGCGCCAGTCGGGAAGCGCGCGGCGTTAATGATCCTGCCAGTCGGATCACCTGGTAATCTTCCACATCCCAGGCCGCGACGATCACCATGGCGGCACCCAGTTTACGCTGGTAGGTTGTCAGGCGTTGTTTGTCCAGATGACGCCCATACAGAAGCCAGCCGCTACGACCAGCATGATAGTCCAGAGGCATAACCTCATCACCACTTAAAGAGAGCGGCAATCCCGGCCACTGAGAAACATCATCGGGCAGATCGCACCAGGTCAAACTGTTCGGCATTAAAGCTCCTGTAAAAACGTTCGCGCCAGAAAGCATCGGAGGGGAAAATAACGCATGAGGCTACCTTGTAACCAGCGCTTCTGGCAACATTAAGCCTTAAATTTTCAACAGGTGGAATATGGCTCGCGCAAAACTTAAATTTCGACTGCACCGCGCAGTGACAGTGCTGATCTGTCTGGCGTTACTGGTGGCGCTCATGCAGGGCGCGTCCTGGTTCAGTCAAAACCACCAACGCCAGCGTAACCCGCAGCTTGAAGAGCTGGCGAGAACGCTGGCGCGCCAGGTGACGCTCAATCTCGCGCCGTTGATGCGCACCGAAACCCCGGATGAAAAACGCATCGGCATCGTGCTGCATCAGTTAACCGAAGAGAGCCGCATCCTTGATGCGGGCGTATACGATGCCGAAGGCGATCTGGTTGCACGTTCCGGCGAAAGCATTGATGTCCGCGACCGACTGGCGCTGGATGGCAAAAAAGCGGGCGGTTACTTTAATCAACAGATCGTCGAACCCATTCAGGGTAAAAGCGGTCCTCTGGGCTACCTGCGCCTGACGCTGGATACACACACGCTGGCGACCGAGGCGAAACAGGTGGATAACACCACCAATATTCTGCGCCTGATGCTACTACTCTCGCTGGCGATTGGTGTGATTCTGGCGCGCACCTTATTACAGGGTAAACGCACCCGCTGGCAGCAATCGCCGTTCTTGCTGACGGCGAACAAATCCGTACCGGAAGAAGAAGAACCCGAAAAGAAAGAGTAGTGGTCCGCCTCCGGTAAGATAACTGAATGTTACAGAAAGGAAATCTGCTATGTCGACGCTTCGTCTGCTCATCTCTGACTCTTATGATCCCTGGTTCAACCTGGCGGTTGAAGAGTGCATCTTCCGTCAGATGCCCGCCACGCAGCGGGTGCTGTTCCTGTGGCGTAATGCCGATACGGTGGTGATCGGGCGGGCGCAAAACCCGTGGAAAGAGTGCAATACCCGGCGCATGGAAGAAGACAACGTGCGCCTGGCGCGTCGTAGCAGCGGCGGCGGTGCGGTGTTCCACGATTTGGGGAATACCTGCTTTACCTTTATGGCCGGGAAACCGGAATACGATAAAACTATCTCTACGGCGATCGTGCTCAATGCGTTGAATTCGCTTGGTATCGTGGCGGAGGCCTCCGGGCGCAACGATCTGGTTGTCAAAACCGCAGAAGGCGACCGCAAGGTCTCTGGATCTGCATACCGCGAAACCAAAGACAGGGGTTTCCACCACGGTACCCTGCTGTTAAATGCCGATCTCAGTCGTCTGGCTAACTACCTGAATCCGGACAAAAAAAAGCTGCAAGCCAAAGGTATCACCTCCGTGCGCGGGCGTGTGGCGAACCTGGTGGATCTGCTGCCAGGCATTACCCACGAGCAAATTTGCGACGCGGTGACAGAGGCGTTTTTTGCTCACTACGGTGAGCGTGTAGACGCGGAGATTATCTCGCCGGATAAAACGCCGGATCTGCCCAATTTCGCCGAAACCTTCGCACGCCAGAGCAGTTGGGAGTGGAACTTTGGCCAGGCTCCCGCATTTAGCCATCTGCTGGACGAGCGTTTTAGCTGGGGCGGTGTGGAGTTGCATTTTGACGTTGAGAAAGGCCATATCACTCGCACGCAGGTGTTTACCGACAGCCTGAACCCGGCACCGCTGGAAGCGCTGGCTGCGCGTTTACAGGGCTGCCTGTACCGGGCGGACATGCTGGCGCAGGAGTGTGACGCACTGTTGGTGGATTTCCCGGAACAGGAACAGGAGCTACGCCAGCTTTCGGCGTGGATTGCCAGCGCGGTGCGTTAACAGCCCCCGACAGTGGTGAATGCGCATGAACAGTTTCGTGAAGAGATAAAAAAGGGCAGAGAACCTGCCCTTAGAAGAGAAACTTACGCCTTGTCGCCCAGCAGGACAGATTCCAGCGCAATTTTGATCATATCGTTGAAGGTCGTCTGACGCTCAGCAGAAGAGGTCTGCTCATGAGTACGGATATGGTCGGAAACGGTGCAGATAGTCAGCGCTTTCGCCCCGAACTCCGCCGCCACGCCGTAGATACCCGCAGCTTCCATTTCTACGCCCAGCACGCCATATTTTTCCATCACGTCGAACATTTCACCGTCCGGCGAGTAGAACAGATCGGCGGAAAACAGGTTGCCCACGCGCGCATCTACGCCCAGCGCTTTTGCTGCATCGACGGCATTACGCACCATGTCGAAATCAGCGATCGCGGCAAAGTCATGATCTTTGAAACGAATGCGGTTCACTTTGGAATCCGTGCATGCACCCATCCCGATCACCACATCACGCAATTTCACGTCCATACGCACCGCACCGCAGGAACCCACGCGGATGATTTTCTTCACACCGAACTCAGTGATCAGCTCTTTGGTATAAATAGAGCAGGACGGAATGCCCATACCGTGGCCCATCACGGAGATTTTGCGGCCTTTATAGGTACCGGTATAACCCAGCATGCCGCGCACGTTGTTCACTTCGCGGTAGTCTTCGAGGAACGTCTCGGCAATGTGTTTTGCGCGCAGCGGGTCGCCCGGCATCAACACTACGTCAGCGAAATCGCCCATTTCTGCATTAATATGTGGGGTAGCCATCGTCAATTCCTTTATGTCGTTGTCGTTAAAGCAGCAAGGGCGGGAATATCCCGCCCAAAATCATCAGAACATGGCCTTGCCATATTCCATATCAGACACACCGAAGTATTTCGCCAGCGTCTGGCCAATGTCCGCAAACGTTTCGCGGTGACCCAGCGAGCCAGGTTTCACTTTCGGACCGTAAACCAGTACCGGAATGTGCTCACGGGTATGATCGGTACCTTTCCAGGTCGGATCGCAACCGTGGTCCGCCGTCAGGATCAGGATATCGTCTTCGCCAACCAGCTTCATCAGTTCCGGCAAACGACGGTCGAACAGCTCCAGACCACCCGCATAACCGGCGACATCGCGACGATGGCCCCATGATGAGTCAAAATCAACGAAGTTAGTAAAGACGATGGTCTTATCACCCGCGTCTTTCATCTCTTTCACGGTTGCGTCAAACAGGGCATCCAGCCCGGTGGCTTTCACTTTTTTCGTAATGCCGCAGTTGGCATAGATGTCGGCAATTTTGCCAACGGAAACCACATGGCCCGCTTTCTCATCCACCAGTTTTTGCAGCACGGTGGCTGACGGTGGTTCCACCGCGAGATCATGACGGTTACCAGTGCGCTGGAAGTTACCCGCTTTATCACCAATAAACGGACGCGCAATCACACGACCAATGTTATAGCCGCCTTCGGTCAGCTCTTCACGGGCAATTTCACACAGTTCATACAGTTTATCGAGACCAAAGGTCTCTTCATGGCAAGCAATCTGGAACACCGAGTCCGCCGAGGTGTAGAAAATCGGTTTGCCGGTTTTCATGTGCTCTTCACCCAGTTGATCGAGGATCACCGTACCGGAAGAGTGGCAGTTGCCGAGATAACCTGGCAGGTTAGCGCGCGCCACCAGTTTATCCAGCAGTTCCTGCGGGAAGCTGTTTTCGGTGTCGCTAAAGTAACCCCAGTCAAACAGCACCGGCACACCGGCGATTTCCCAGTGACCAGACGGCGTATCTTTACCGGAAGAGAGTTCGTGCGCCCAGGCATAAGCCCCGACGATTTCCGCATTGGCGTCCATCCCAGCAGGGATAAAACCCGTTGCCCCTTCATGTGCCTTTGCCAGGCCCAGGCGGGTAAGGTTGGGTAAGTTCAGCGGACCTTTACGTCCGGTGTCGGCTTCCCCTTTAGCACAGACTTCAGCAATATGACCGAGGGTATCGGAACCCACGTCGCCAAAGCGATCCGCGTCTTCAGTCGCGCCGATGCCGAATGAGTCCAGCACCATAATAAATGCACGTTTCATATGTTCTCCGTACCTTGTGCTTTGTAAAAAAGCGATCAGATCAGTATATCGCTATTCGGTGATGCGGCGATAGACCGTCGGTGTCTCTTTTGGCGCACTGTCGCCAATCACAATCGCGGCTTTAACGGCTTGTGCCGCATCCTGCCAGCTTGCTTCGTCTTTTGCATGAATCACTGCCAGCGGTCGCTGGCCATCCACGCGCTCGCCCAAACGGGCCATCTCTGTAAAGCCAACGCTGTAATCGATGCTGTCTGTAGCCTGGCGACGACCGCCGCCCATCGACACCACCGCCATGCCCAGCGCGCGGGTATCCATGGCGCTGATAAACCCTTCATCTTCGGCATAAACCGCTTTGCTCAGCGTCGCGGTCGGCAGATATTTGGCGTAATTTTCCACGAAATCGACCGGGCCTTTCTGTGCGGCAACCATGCGGCCAAATACCTCCGCAGCTTTGCCGTTATCCAGCACCGTCTGCAACTTCGCCCGCGCCTCGGCATCGTCTTTCGCCAGTTTGCCGGAGATCAGCATCTCCACGCACAGCGCCATCGTCACATCAAACAGTCGTGGATTGCGATATTCACCGGTCAGGAACTGCACGGCTTCGCGCACTTCCACTGCGTTACCCGCACTGGACGCCAGCACCTGATTCATATCGGTCAGCAGCGCAGTCGTTCGCACGCCAGCGCCATTGGCTACGCCCACGATCGCCTCCGCCAGTTGTTCGGAAAGGGCATATGTCGGCATAAATGCGCCGCTGCCAACTTTCACATCCATGACCAGCGCATCCAGGCTTTCTGCCAGTTTTTTGGCCAGAATCGATGCCGTGATCAACGGAATAGAGTCCACCGTCGCGGTAATGTCGCGGGTGGCATAAAAACGTTTATCCGCCGGCGCAAGGGAGTTGGTCTGCCCGATGATCGCTACACCAACCTCTTTGATGATGTCCCGGAAGCGCTGGTCGTCCGGGAAGATGTCAAACCCAGGAATGGCTTCCAGTTTGTCGAGCGTGCCACCAGTATGGCCCAAGCCGCGCCCGGAGATCATCGGAATATAGCCACCGCAGGCCGCCACCATGGGGCCGAGCATCAACGATGTCACGTCGCCAACACCGCCGGTGGAGTGCTTGTCGACCACCGGACCGTTGAGATCAAGCTGTTTCCAGTCCAGAACGGTGCCCGAATCCCGCATCGCCATGGTCAGCGACACGCGTTCCGGCATGGTCATATCGTGGAAGAAAATGGTCATGGCGAGGGCGGCAATCTGCCCTTCGGAAACGGTGTTATCGCGAATTCCGTTGATAAAGAAACGGATTTCTTCATCACTCAGCGCGAGACCATCGCGTTTTTTTCGAATAATTTCTTGAGCGAGAAACATGGTACCCCCTGAGGAATGAGAGGACCGGGCCACGGAACCGGCCCGGCGAAATACAGGTTTGGTCAGCCTGATAAGCGAAGCGCCATCAGGCAATCATCAGTAGCTACTGGCGCTTTTACCGTCGCCGTGGCCCAGCGCTTTCAGCAAGCTTGCCAGCAGGCTGGACGCGCCAAAACGGTAGTGGCGGGCATCAGCCCAATCCGCGCCAAACAGCTCGTCGGCAATCGCCAGATACTGTTGCGCATCTTCTGCCGTACGTACGCCACCTGCGGGTTTAAAACCGACGGTTTTCTCAACGCCCATATCGCGGATCACTTCCAGCATAATGCGCGCACTTTCCGGGGTGGCATTCACCGGCACTTTGCCGGTAGAGGTTTTGATGAAATCTGCACCGGCTTTGATAGAAATTTCAGAGGCTTTACGGATCAGCGCTTCCTCTTTCAATTCACCGGTTTCGATGATCACTTTCAGCAACACGTTCGCCGCTGCGCATGCCTCTTTACAGGCCTTAACCAGATCAAAACCAATCTGTTCGTTTCCGGCAATCAGCGCGCGGTACGGAAACACCACATCAACTTCATCAGCGCCATAAGCAATGGCTGCACGGGTTTCAGCCAGCGCGATATCAAGATCATCATTACCGTGTGGAAAGTTCGTGACCGTCGCGATGCGCACATCCGGCGTACCTTGCGCGTTCAGAGTCTTACGCGCAATCGGGATAAAACGCGGGTAAATACAAACCGCGGCCGTGTTGCCTACCGCTGTTTTCGCTTGATGGCACAGCGCGATGACTTTTTCATTGGTGTCATCGTCGTTCAGGGTTGTCAGGTCCATCAGTTTCAACGCACGCAGGCTGCTTGCAGTTAAATCAGTCATATTCTCTCCGACGGCGTAATGCCGATTTCTTGTTCGGGTCTGTTAATATTCTAACATTAACCCACCATTACACTTCGACACCCATCACAGTTAATGAAAACTGAATGCAGTTTTGCAAAACCACAATGAGACATTCATCAAATTATTAAGCTCAAAACAACCATGGTTGCGTTTCTGTAGGCAGGGATCAAAAGCGACAGACAGCGATTTTCTTAGACTCCCTGCACCACTTAAGGAAGGAGAGGAACGATAATGTCCGAGACTGTTGATCCTTTATCACTGTCGCGTTGCCAACAGATTGTCACCAGCCCAACGCTCACGGTGGAACAAAAACGCCATTTTCTCGCCCTGGAGGCGGAGAACAGCTTGCCCTATCCTGCTCTGCCAGAAGCCGCCCGTGCGGCGCTTGATGAGGGCGCTATCTGCGATATGTTTGAGGGACATGCCCCGTACAAACCACGCTACGTTCTGCCTGATTACGCCAAATTCCTTGCCAACGGTTCCGCCTGGCTGGAACTGGAAGGCGCTCAGGATCTGGATGACGCTCTCTCGCTGTTGACCATCCTTTATCACCATGTTCCGTCGGTAACCTCCATGCCGGTTTACCTCGGGCAACTGGATGCCCTGCTGCAACCATATGTTAGAATTCTAACACAAGAAGAAGTCGATATCCGAATAAAACGTTTCTGGCGCTATCTCGACAGAACTCTGCCGGATGCGTTTATGCACGCCAATATTGGACCATATGACACGCCCATTACCCGCGCCATTTTGCGCGCGGATGCCGATCTACAGCAGGTTTCACCCAACCTCACCTTTATTTATGATCCGCAAATCACCCCTGATGACCTGCTGCTGACTGTTGCGAAAAATATCTGTACTTGCAGCAAACCGCATATTGCGAATGGTCCGGTGAATGATAATATTTTCACAAAAGGCGGTTATGGCATCGTCAGTTGTTACAATTCCCTGCCTCTGGGCGGCGGCGGTAGCACACTGGTGCGGCTCAATCTGAAAGTCATCGCTCAACGCAGTGACTCGCTGGAGGATTTTTTCAGCCGCCAGCTTCCCCACTACTGCCGTCAACAAATCGCCATCATTGATGCCCGCTGTGACTTTCTCTACCAGCAATCTGGTTTCTTTGAGCATAGCTTCCTGGTGCGGGAGGGTCTGATCGACGCCAATCGTTTTGTGCCCATGTTTGGTATGTATGGGTTAGCAGAAGCGGTAAACGTTCTGTGTGAGAAAAGCCTGCCGGGCGCACGCTACGGCAAAGATGAACAAGCCAACGCCCTTGGCTACCGCATAAGCAAACAACTGGCGGATTTTGTAGAAAACACGCCGGTGAAACATGGCTGGCGACAACGCGCGATGTTACATGCGCAGTCCGGCATCAGCTCCGATGTGGGTACTACGCCGGGGGCGCGTCTGCCGTATGGCGAGGAGCCAGATCCGATCACACATTTACTGACCGTCGCGCCGCACCACGCATGGTACAAGGCAGGTATCAGCGACATTTTGACGCTCGATGAGACCATCAAGCGTAACCCACAAGCGCTGGTGCAATTGTGCCTTGGCGCATTCAAAGCGGGGATGCGCGAGTTCACCGCTAATGTGCAGGGCAACGACCTGGTGCGGGTCACCGGTTATATGGTCCGCCTCTCGGATCTGGAAAAATACCGCGCCGAGGGTTCACGAACGAATACCACCTGGTTGGGTGAAGAAGCTGCACGCAACACACACATCCTTGAACGACAACCCCGCGTAATAAGCTATGAACAGCAGATGCGCTTTCGTCAGTAAGATCATCCCCTTTTCCTGCGTCGACGGTCCGGGAAGCCGCCTGGCGTTGTTCTTACAGGGCTGCAATATGCGCTGTAAGAACTGCCATAATCCGTGGACAATCGGGCGTTGTAATCACTGTGGTGAATGCGTGCCCACTTGCCCGCACCAAGCATTAACGCTGGCGGGCGGCCAGGTTCAATGGCATGCGCATATTTGCCAGCAGTGCGACACCTGTCTGCATGGGTGCCCACAACAGGCCACGCCCATGGCGCAGCTAATGAGTGTGGACGCCGTACTGGCTCACATCCGTAACGCCGCACTGTTTATTGAAGGCCTCACGGTAAGCGGCGGCGAAGCCACGTTGCAGCTACCGTTTCTGCATGCGCTGTTTACCGCAATGCGTGCGGATCCGTCATTACACCATCTGAAAAATCTGGTGGACAGCAATGGTCTGCTCAGTGAAACCGGCTGGCGTAAGCTGTTACCGGTGTGTGATGGCGCAATGATCGATCTGAAAGCCTGGAGCAACGAGCATCACCGTTTTCTTACCGGGCGAGAGAATACGCAGGTAAAAACCAGTCTGCGCCTGCTGGCAGCCGAAAATAAGCTTGTGGAGCTGCGCCTGCTACTGATCCCGGAGCACTGCGATTATCTGACGCACATTGATGCGCTTACCGCGTTTATCCACCAGTTAGGGAATGTACCCGTACGTCTGAATGCGTTTCATCGCCACGGCGTTTACGGCACGGCAGCAACATGGCGCAGCGCAACTGCCGACGATATTGAACCCCTGGCCGACGCGCTGCTGGCACGTGGCGTCACAACGGTGCTGCTCCCGGCGCTATATCTCTAATGAAAAGAGCCGGCGCGTATTCTCCAGCAACGCCTGTGCGATGACATCGGGTGCTTCCGGGCGCAGTTCACAGAGTGTGTCAAAGACCCGCGCCGCCTGTTCCGGACGATTAGGTTGCCCCTGAAAACCATTGAGCGGCATATCCGGGGCATCGGTTTCCAGCAACAGCGCAGACAACGGTAAACGCGCCATAACGTCGCGGGTTTTACTGGCGCGCGGATAGGTTATGGTGCCACCCACGCCGATGCAGTAGCCCAATTCAATAAAGCGCTGCGCCTGCTGTAAACTTCCGGCAAAGCCATGTACCACGCCCCGGCGCGGCAGATCCTGTTTTTTCAGATGCATCGCCAGTTTGTCATGGGTACGACGGGAGTGGAGGATCACCGGTAAATCGAAGCGTTTCGCCAGTTGTAGTTGCGCATCCAGAAACTGCTGCTGGCGACTAAACTGCGGATCATCACGGTACAGATCGAGGCCAATCTCCCCTATCGCCACCACCTTTTCCGGCTTTGCGGCAAGGTAATGCGCCAGTTTTTCAAGGCTTTCCGACGTATGTGCTTCAATTACAATCGGGTGCAGCCCCAGCGCGGCGTAGAGCGCGGTGTGCTGAGAAGCCAAATCACAAACGCGGGCAAAGTAGTCTGCACTGATGGCCGGAACAATAATGCGCTCAACGCCCACCTCGGCTGCGCGGGCAATGCTGGCGGCTTCATCTCCGGTAAAGGGCGGAAAATCAAAATGGCAGTGCGTATCGATAAAGCGAAAACTCACGCCGTATCCTCTTTATTAATGGGAAAATCATTGGCTTGCGGTGCAATAACCAGCGGCGTATCAATAGCATCGTTAGCCACCGGTGCTGGCGGCACCACACGGGTCGCAGGCACGGGCGGGTGGCGCATGATCGGCGGCGTCTCCGCCAGCAGTTTACCCACCGTAGCGAGGAAATAACGCCCGCACAACCGGCCAAGTTTATAGTCGTCGCGCAGCGCAGGTAAACGGCTGCCTAATGCCATGCTATGCAACAGTTTTGGAGGATAGATTTCGAAAATACGCAACTTACCCGGCGGGGTTTCGATAAATTTCTGAATCGCTAAATAGCTTTTCTCATGATGCTGCACCAGATTGACCAGCGACTGAAGACTGCTTTCTCCCAACCAGCGTTCCATCCGCTTAAACCACTGCGGCGTATAGTACATCTGCGAGGGCACCGTGCGGATCACCACGATCGTTTTTGCTCCGCGTTTCGCCGCTTCCTGCACCGGGATGGCATCGCTGACGCCGCCGTCCAGATAGTTTACCCCGTCCAGCATGACACCCGGACGGTAAAAGCCGGGGATAGCGCTGGAGGCGCGAATCAAATCCAGCCATGTTTGATGCGTCGGGGAGAAATATTCTGCCGTATAGTCATCCTGGCGACAGGCACACATATAAAAGGCCTTACCTGTGTCAAAGGCGCGGGCAGCGTGATCCATCGCCAGAGGCATCCGGCTTGATGTGGACTCGACCAGCCAGTCGAGATCGATAAGGTTACCGCCACGGACAAACCGCACCGGATCAAAAAAGTCCCGTTTGGTGGTGTAGCGCATAATGACTTTGCGCGCATAGCCTGGCTGGTTACAAACATAGGCTGAAAGATTCTGCGCACCGGCAGACGTGCCAAAGTAGAGATCGAAAGGGTTAAATTCCGCGCGCATGAACTCATCCAGCACCCCGGCGGTGAAGATGCCACGCTGACCGCCGCCTTCGCATACCAGTGCGAGACGACCGGGACGAAATGGTTTTAACGCCAGCGGCGCAATGTTGCCGAGCGTTACGGGAATATACTGCCCCACTCTGCTTTCCTTTCTGATGCGTTATCGCACAAAGTAACGCAATTATTCCCCTGCTGATACAGCAAAGCCAGTCACAGGGACTGGCTTTAATGTAACCGAAATTTAAGCGTGTAATACGCTATGGACGCCGGCGGCCCATGAACAGGCTAACCAGGAACAGGATAATACCGACGATGAAGACAATTTTTGCTGCGCCTGCGGCCGTACCTGCAAGACCACCAAAACCCAGGGCGGCGGCAATTAACGCGATAACCAGAAATATAATGCCCCAACGAAACATAAGACTCTCCTTTACCATAGTTAATGTCGACCGCTATAAAGTGAGCGCTCAGGATGCTCACTCGCGGTTTTCCGGGTACGTGTTGGTCATACCCGGCAAGCGCCGGGCTGTGACATTTTGAGGAACCGTTACTTAACTTTGAGATCGTTTTTCACGCTTTTAACGCCATCTATTGCTTTGGCGATACTTTCCGCGCGTTCACTTTGGGCTTGTGAATCTACCGTACCGGATAACTGCACCACACCATCAGTGGTTTCGACTTTCACCTTACGGGAAGGTACAACGTCGTCTGCCAGCAGTTTGGCTTTGATTTCACTGGTTGTTGCGGTATCACCCGCGTAACCTTTTACTGATTGATTTTTACCGTCACGAACGTGCAGCTTATCGCTGACGGACGCTACGCCTTCCACGCCTTTGGCCACGGCAACAGCCTGTTCAGCCTGCGCCTGGCTCTCAACAAAGCCGCTCAGCGTAACCACCTTTTTCTCGGTTTTGACGGAAATATCGGTGCTCTTAATGCTCTCATGATCCACCAGCGCCGCTTTTACTTTTGCGGTGATGGAGCTGTCATCCATGAAACCACCGACTTTATTCATAGAGCTATCGATTTTTTCGCCTGCACTGGACGCTGTGTTTTGCGCTTTGTCAGTGGTGGTATCTGCCGCGAGGACTGAACCACTTGCCAAAGCCGAGCCCAGCATCACAGCCAGCAGAGTTTTTGAAATCTTCAGTCTTGTCATAATCATCGATGTCATTCCTATTGGTTTGCCCACAATTTGGGCTACAAGCAGCAACAGTGGCTGCTCTACTGCTGTGGTGAATCTCACCCAGTTCAGAAATCAATGGCTTCGGTCACAACACCGTCACACATCGCCCTGAAGCAGTTATTAATATCAATTCGCAATGGGAAGGGTGAATAAAAGACCATTAAACACGCAATGAACAGGACTTTTATCCACCCAACATGTCATCACTTTGTTAAATATAGATCACGCTTGCCAAAAAACCCGGACAAACGGTTAAAAAATGAGCAATAGAGGAAAAAACGGCAGGTTTTAAGAACTTTCCGCAACGGGCTAATAAGACAGGAAAAGTGATGGAGCACGGCGTACACCGTGCTCCGCGCAAGGATTAGTGCTCGCGGGTTTTATGGAAGGTGACGTCAGGATAACGTTCCTGAGTGAGGTTCAGGTTGACCATAGTTGGTGCGATATACGTCAGGTTATCGCCGCCATCAAGGGCCAGCTGAATTTCGTTTTTACGTTTGAACTCCTCAAATTTCTTCACGTCAGTGCCTTCAACCCAACGCGCGGTGGCGACGTTGACCGATTCGTACACCGCTTCCACGTTGTACTCGCTCTTCAGGCGTGACACCACCACATCGAACTGCAGCACACCGACCGCCCCAACAATCAGGTCGTTATTCGCAATCGGACGGAAGACCTGTACCGCACCTTCTTCAGAAAGCTGGACAAGGCCTTTTAGCAGTTGTTTCTGCTTCAGCGGATCGCGCAGACGGATACGGCGGAACAGTTCCGGGGCAAAGTTCGGAATGCCGGTGAACTTCATCATCTCGCCCTGGGTGAAGGTATCGCCAATCTGAATGGTACCGTGGTTATGCAGGCCGATAATGTCGCCCGGATAGGCTTCTTCTACATGAGAGCGATCGCCCGCCATAAAAGTCAGCGCATCTGAGATCACCACATCTTTACCGGTACGCACCTGACGCAGTTTCATGCCCTTTTCATAACGCCCGGACACCACACGCATAAACGCCACGCGGTCGCGGTGTTTCGGATCCATATTGGCCTGGATCTTAAACACAAAACCGGTGAATTTTTCATCATTGGCAGTGACTTCACGGGTATCGGTTTTACGCGGCATCGGCGCTGGCGCCCACTCCACCAGACCATCAAGCATGTGATCCACGCCAAAGTTACCCAGCGCGGTACCAAAAAATACCGGGGTCATTTCACCGCTCAGGAACAGTTCTTTATCGAACTCGTTGGAAGCACCTTGCACCAGTTCCAGCTCATCACGCAGCTGTTGCGCCAGGTCTTCACCCACCGCGCTATCGAGGTCGGGGTTATTCAGCCCTTTAACAATGCGGACTTCCTGGATGGTGTGCCCTTTACCGGTCTGATAGAGGTAGGTTTCGTCTTTATAAAGATGGTAAACGCCCTTGAACAGTTTGCCGCAGCCAATGGGCCACGTGATCGGCGCACATGCAATCTTCAGCTCATTTTCCACTTCATCCAGCAGCTCCATCGGATCGCGGATGTCACGGTCAAGTTTGTTCATAAACGTCAGGATCGGCGTGTCGCGCAGACGGGTGACTTCCATCAGCTTACGCGTCCTGTCTTCAACGCCTTTTGCGGCATCAATCACCATCAGACAGCAGTCCACTGCCGTCAGCGTACGGTAGGTATCCTCGGAGAAGTCTTCGTGCCCGGGGGTATCCAGCAGGTTAACGAGACTGGTTTTATACGGGAACTGCATTACGGAGGTGGTAATGGAAATACCACGTTGCTTTTCCATCTCCATCCAGTCAGATTTTGCATGCTGGCTGGAACCACGGCCTTTTACCGTACCGGCAGTCTGGATCGCCTGTCCGAACAGCAACACCTTTTCAGTGATGGTGGTTTTACCGGCATCGGGGTGCGAGATGATAGCGAACGTACGGCGCTTCGCCACCTCTTGAAAATAAGGAGACAACGTCATAATGAAAATCTTCTGTGTAATTGCGCGGCCTCAGGCCACGCGATGAAATACGAAAAATGCGGCTATTGTACTCAACGGCTGAGTGCAGACAATCAATGTTTACACAGGAGTTGCTCCAGTTCGGTTAGAGAGGTCACGGTCCAGGTTGGGTTAATACCTTCCGGTAAAGCGCGATCGTGCGCATTCAACCAGCAGGTCGACAGCCCGGCGTTATTCCCCCCCAGAATGTCTGATTCCGCCGTGTCGCCCACCATCAATACCCGCGCACGATCCGGGTTACCGGCCTGCTGCAGTGCGTAATCAAAGATTTTAGGATCGGGTTTGGCGACACCCACCTGTTCGGAAATCACTAATAAATCAAAATAGTCGCGAAGGCCGGTTCGTTCCAGGCGAATTTGCTGCAAGGCGGTAAATCCGTTGGTGATGATGCCAAGCTTCGCTTTGCCTCGCAGACTATCAAGCAGCGATACCGCCCCCGGCAATGGCGCGCAAATTTCGGCCATTGCGTTGAGAAACGCATCATTAAGCGAACCTGCAGGCACATTCAGACGCTCAGACCAGCCCTGAAAACGCTGATGCTGCAGTTGCAGAGCGCTAATCGCACCGTTCTGGTAATCCACCCATAGCGGTTTATTGACCGCCTGGTATTCGGCAAAGTCCTGATCGGTAAATGTCACGCTATAGTCAAGAAACATCCGTTGTAAGCCACCGAACGCGTCAAACGTAAACAGCGTTTCGTCAGCATCAAAGAGTATCCAGTCCCATTTCATTACATCACCTTTATTATCAGAGAGGCAGCGCCATAATTATCGCATCCTCGCGCCCGTTGGCCGTGGGGTAATAATTACGACGAATCGTCGCCTCGTTAAATCCTAAACTTTCGTACAGCGCGATCGCGCCGGTGTTGGAGGCCCGCACTTCCAGCCACAGCGTCAGTACGCCGCGGGATTCCAGTTCGCGGATGAGATGCTCCAACAGTTGTCGGCCAAATCCTTTACGTTGCCAGGCCGGATCGACGGCAATATTGAACAGCGTGGCCTCATCCAGCACGACCTGGGTGATGGCGAATGCCGCCATGTCATCACCCACCATCAGTCGATAGTTGAGATAGCGTTCACCTTGATTGCTGGCGAGTGTTTTTTCGCTCCAGGGGAAAGCATGCGCCCGGGTTTCAATCGCGTAAGCGCGGGCTAAATCAGTCGTGCTGAGGGAAGAAATCGTGTTCATGTTCGCAGATTTGTTGCCATAACGCGGCGCATGCCGCAGGGTTGCCGCGTAATTCATCGTACGGAGCCGTTGAGACTTGTGCTCCGCCCAGCACCAGCGGCCCATCAACGCCCAGCAACCAACTATTACACTGACTGCCGGGGGGTAACATCGCGACGCGATCCGGCGTCAATTGCAAGACCTGATCCGCAGTGATGGTCAACGCGCGCAAGACATCACTCACCAGCGGCTCAGTCAGTGCCGGCAGCGTGGACGCAACCATCACCAACCGGATATGCGCAGGCAACGAGATGGCGATTTCACCCTGCAACACCGCGGGATGGCGCAAAGTCCACTGGGTAATGCCCAGTTGCTGTAATTGCCAGTCGCGTCGGGAAGTCATAGCAAAACACTCCTGTATGTCAGGCGCGCAAATATAACAAACTCAGCGCCTGTTCGCCATTAAGACACAACCAACAAAGAGATAGCGTGAAGGATACTCACCCTGTACACACAATCATTCGCGATGCGTCGAGGCGGCAAGGATGAGGAACCCCCGGAGCTTATACCAGTAAGTGACAGGGGGCCAAAGACGACGCCAACAAAGAGGCAGCGTGAAGGATAACGTGTATAATCGCCGCCAGAATTTAACGAGGAACCCCCCATGTCCGCTTTTACCCCGGCAAGTGAAGTCTTGCTGCGCCACAGTGATGATTTCGAACCCAGCCGCATTCTTTTTGCCGGTGATTTGCAGGATGACCTGCCCGCTCGTCTGGACACCGCGGAAAGCCGCGCCTGGACTCAACAGTTTCACCAGTGGCAAACGCTAAGCCAGCAAATGGGCGAGCACGCTCGCTATAGTCTGGTTGCCGACAGCGCAACGGTTGGCGATTGCGATACGCTGGTTTATTACTGGCCGAAGAACAAACCGGAAGCACAGTTTCAGTTGATGAATCTGCTTTCCTTGCTGCCTGTGGGTGCCGACATATTCGTGGTCGGCGAGAACCGTAGCGGCGTACGCAGCGCTGAGCAGATGCTGGCAGAGTATTGCCCACTGAACAAAGTCGACAGTGCCCGCCGCTGCGGTTTGTATCATGGCCGCCTGGAAAAAACGCCAGCTTTCAACCCGGACGAATTCTGGGGGGAATATGCACTGGATAATTTGACCATTAAAACGCTACCGGGCGTGTTCAGCCGCGACGGGCTGGATGTCGGCAGCCAGCTGCTGTTGTCGACCTTTACCCCGCATACTAAGGGCAAAGTGCTGGATGTAGGTTGCGGCGCAGGTGTCCTGGCGGCGGTACTGGCGAGCCACTCGCCGAAAGTGCGTCTGACGCTGTGCGACGTCTCTGCTCCGGCGTTAGAGGCCAGTCGCGCAACGCTGGCGGCGAACGGTTTCGAAGGGGATGTGTTTGCCAGCAACGTCTTCTCAGAAGTGACTGGCCGTTTCGATATGATCATCTCCAACCCGCCGTTCCACGATGGTTTGCAGACCAGTCAGGAAGCTGCACAGACGCTGATTCGCGGTGCCGTTCGCCACCTGAACAGTGGCGGTGAGTTGCGTATTGTCGCTAACGCCTTCCTGCCGTATCCGGATGTACTGGATCAGACGTTTGGTTTCCATGAAGTCATTGCGCAAACCGGCCGTTTTAAAGTCTACCGTACGGTGATGACACGCCAGGCGATAAAATAATCGCTGTTCCCGGTGGGTGCGACTCACCGGGTTACACTTCCTCTGCGTCTCAGCGCCCATTTTTACAGCAATCAGCTTCCGTTGGCTTAATTAACTGTTGACGAAAAGTTGAAAACATCTAGAATGCGCCTCCGTGGTAGCGATACTTCAAGAGTATCGATGGTATGCGAAGGTGGCGGAATTGGTAGACGCGCTAGCTTCAGGTGTTAGTGTCCTTACGGACGTGGGGGTTCAAGTCCCCCCCCTCGCACCATAAACCACGCTGATATTGCTCGCACTGTGCGAAGGTGGCGGAATTGGTAGACGCGCTAGCTTCAGGTGTTAGTGTTCTTACGGACGTGGGGGTTCAAGTCCCCCCCCTCGCACCAACGAGGCAATATCAAAAAGTAAGATGACTGTGCGAAGGTGGCGGAATTGGTAGACGCGCTAGCTTCAGGTGTTAGTGTCCTTACGGACGTGGGGGTTCAAGTCCCCCCCCTCGCACCAGATATCTTATACCCTCCCTGTATGACTCTCCTGTTACAACATCATTTTCAAATTCATCAGCAGCAGCATCATTCCACCGACCAGCGCAACGCCTGAAGGCAGCAGCACAAAATGCCGTAAACGTTTGTGGTACAGCATTGCTGGCGTGAGCAACAGACCAAGCACAATGACTCCCCGCCAGGCATTAACTGACAGATCGGCAAGCGCCAGAATGGCCACAACAATGCCTGGTAAGACAATCCCCCATCCACTCCCCAGCGCGCGCTGCAACATGCTTTCATCTCTCATATCGATAATGATAACCAATATCATATGATATGTTTTCTCATTTGTCAGCCCGATACGAAGCGTCAGTATGAAGATCACTCATCTTCTAATGACAGGCATTCAGTAAGGTGATAAATTAAGCGCCACTTAAATGAAAATCCAAATCACTAATTTTTCGCGATAACTGTTTCATCGCGTTACATTTTCTTTTTTTGACTATCAGCACGCCGTTAGATTACGGATAAACAACGATTTTTAGGTATGACATTACAAACCTGGCAATCTCTCTGTAACAAGAAATATCGATTGTCCCTGCGTCTATTTCTGTTACTCAATGCGATCTCAGCGCTGTTTTCCATCGCTCTGCCGCTCTCTCACCTGCGTATTCTGACGATCCCCGTATGCATCATTTTCGCGGCGAGCCTGGTGTTGCCAGTGCTACACCACTATTTTCCTAGCCGAAAAATTAATATCACCCTTATTGCGTTGATATTTGGCTGTCTATGGGCGTGGCATGTAATCACTAAAGTCAGATTAATAAATGATAATGCTGATGCCTTTCTACTGATCGCCTTGTTGAGCATCCTGTTTATAGGCACCATTGCATTTTCAAATAATATCCTCGCCTTTTTATTTCACTCGTTACCGGTATTCGTCAGCTGTTTGTGGCTAAGCAGTGGAGAGAACGAATTCAGAATGATCTACTCTTTTGCACTGCCGGTTTTGGGCATCTCTATTCAGCATGCAATTCAAAAGCGTAATGATCATTTTGCCCAGGCATTAATGAATCGGCTGATGCAGGAGCGCAAAACACTCAATGATTTGAGCATGCTGGATCCGCTGACCGGTTTGTACAACCGCCGTGGTTTGCAGCATAAACTCGACAATATGCTGGCGGTAGATGATAGCCCTCGCTATGTGCTGCTTCTCGATATCGATCACTTTAAAGCTTATAACGATCATTACGGCCACATGATGGGGGATCAGGCGCTCATCCGTGTCTCTGCCGCCTTGCGCAATGCCGTACGCTCACGCGATATTGTTGCCCGCTTCGGTGGCGAAGAATTTATGATCCTGCTTAATAACGCAGAACAGGAAGATGCACGCCGTACCGCTGAACGTATTCGCCAGCAGGTGTATGATCTGAAAATTCCGCATATGTTTAATGAAAGCGTCGCCACAAACGTCACCGTCAGTATCGGGATTGCGCCATTGCTGGGTAATGATATCGAAGCGTCTCTTTCCCGTGCCGATAAAGCGCTGTATGAAGCCAAACATATGGGGCGCAACAACATCCTCGTAAGTGAAGAATTACAGCCTGCCTGAGGCGCTCCCGCGCTAACTTTACGATAAACACCTTGCTATCGATTTTATCCGTGGTTAGGATTAAAAATCATTATCATTTAGATTTCTTATCCTGCTACTGCCATGACTTCACGTACCGCAACGATTGCTGAAAATGCTACCTGGCGAGGGAGCCTCAACAATGAGCGCGATTCGCTGGCGAATGCCGTACGGGAAACTATCTCCAGCCATCGCGAATATCTGCTTGATTTTATTCATCTCAATGAACCCGCACCTTACCAAACCATGACGCTGGCAGAATGGTCACGCGGTAGCGCGTTACAAACGCTTATTGCGACCTATTCCGATCATATTTATCGCAACCAGCTAACGCAGCCGCGAGAAAACAAGCCACTGTTATCACTATGGGCGCAATGGTATCTCGGGCTGATGGTACCGCCGTTGCTACTGGCGCTGTTGATGCAGGAACGCGCAATCGACCTTACACCTGAACATTTCCATGTCGAGTTTCACGAAACCGGCCGTGCCGCGTGTTTCTGGATTGATGTGCAGCCCGATGACGTATTAACGTCCTGTAACGATGCCCAACGAATTTCCGCGCTGACGACATACGCTATGCTCCCGGTCGTACAGGCGCTGGAAGCCACCGGAGGCATCAACGGTAAGCTTATCTGGAGCAATACGGGCTATCTGATTAACTGGTGCCTGGGGGATATGATCCCCGTGCTTGGTGAGGGGCGTGTCGCAGCGCTGCGTCAGACCTGCTTCTTTGAAAAACAACTTGCCGATGGCAGCGACAACCCGCTGTGGCGCACCGTTGTGCTGCGGGACGGTGTACTGGTGCGCCGCACTTGCTGCCAGCGCTATCGTCTACCAGATGTCCAGCAGTGCGGCGACTGCACGTTAACATAAACAAAGGAGCGGTTATTCCGCCCCTTTGTTTTCCTTGTGCCTTTATGCAACCTGCTTATCGTCTTCTGCGCGCTGTGCTTCTTCTGCTTCCTGTTCCAGTAACTGTTTTTCGTACACTTTAAAGAACGGATAGTAGATAACCGCAGACACACAAGCGAGCAAGACCACGAGAATTGCTGCCCGGAAATCCCAACCCAGCGCCCACGCGCCGCCAATAGGCGCAGGAGCGGTCCAGGGCACAACGGAAATCACTCTGCCAATAAGATCCAGTTTCATCGCCGCCCAGGCAATAATGGCGTTGATCGTTGGTGCCAGCAGGAAAGGAATAAAGAATACCGGGTTCATTACAATGGGTGTGCCAAAAATAACCGGCTCATTGATGTTGAACATACTCGGTACGACGCTCAAACGCCCGATGGAGCGTAAATGTACCGAACGGCTGCGCAGGTAGCAAAAGACCAGCCCCATCGTCGCCCCGGAGCCACCAATCACAATAAAGAAGGTCCAGAACGCTTCCATAAAGATATGCGGCAACGGCGCGCCCTGCGCCAACGCGGTCTGGTTCAAACCAAGGTTCGTTAACCAGAACATTTGCAGCATACCGGAAACGATCGCAGCGCCATGAATGCCGGCGAACCACAGTAAATGACCAATGATCACCGCCAGCAGAATGGCCGGTAATGAATCCGCTGCCGCTACCAAGGGTTTAAACAGCGCCATAATGGCCTGCGGGATCAGCATATTGAACTGCGTCTGGATAAGCAGACTCAACGGATAAAGCGTCAGCACTACCACCAGCACAGGAATGAGTAAATCAAACGAGTTTTTTATCATCGGCGGCACCTGATCGGGCAGGCGAATACCAATGTTATGCGCTTTTAGAAAACGCATCATTTCCACACAATAAATCGCCACCAGGATCGCGGTGAAAATACCGGTGCCGCCAAGGCTATCCACCGGCAGCGTACCGTTGGTTTTTGGGGCTGCGACCAATAAGAAAGCCATCAGCGATAGCATGGCGCACATAAAAGGATCCAACTGATGCGACTTCACATAATGCTTACCAAGATTGTAAGCAATAGCCGCACAGATATAGATAGACATAATGCCCATCGTCATATCGAAAGGCGTAAGGATCCGCCCTTCATACTGCTTCGCAAGATCAAGCCAACCACGGGCGAAACCCCAGGTGGTGTCCGGCGAAAATGGCGGATAGGCAAAGACCAGCAGGAACGAGCCCACAATCATAAACGGCATTGCGGAAATAAACCCGTCACGGATGGCCATCACATGGCGTTGGGAAGAGATTCGCCCGGCAATCGGGCTGACGTAGTTTTCTATAAACCGGAAAATGAGGTTAAACGCAGCATGGTTGGCAGACATAGCAGATCTCCTGTCAGACTAACAAAGTAAGCGCACCAGCGAATATTCTGCCGCGTCGCGATCCATTTTTTCTCTGTGAAACCATGTGGTTGTTTGAACCAGCATTACAACGAAACAGGATACGTTCATAGACGGCTCTTTATTTAATTTTCTGGGCAGAGGGAAGTGACAAAATGAGTATTAACCCGGGTTGATGACACTGCAACCGGTTACTGTAACCGGTTTCCGCGATTGTGAAGGCGATCGATAATCTGGTTGTAAGGCGTTTGTTAAGGAGGGATATTTACAGCAATAACGTGCTTGTGACAGATTAATAGCGGTTTTAAGCAGGAGAACATCATGAGTTTGCAGTCTGTGCGGCAATTTTTTGCCGACAATGCCCCCGACATCGATATCATCGAACTGAGCCAAAGCACGGCAACCGTCGCGCTGGCTGCTGCGGCACATCATGTGGAGCCGGGACAAATCGCCAAGACACTGTCGTTAAAAGTAAAAAATGAAGTCATTCTGGTGGTCGCCAAAGGCGACGCGCGCCTGGATAATAAAAAGCTAAAAAATACTTTCGGCGCGAAAGCGCGAATGTTAAGTAGTGACGAAGTGGTTACGATTACCGGCCATCCCGTTGGCGGTGTCTGCCCATTCGGTCTGGAAAACCCTCTGGCAATATATTGTGATGTGTCGTTGAAACAGTACCCGGAAGTCTTGCCAGCTGCCGGAGCCATCCACAGCGCCGTGCGTATCTCGCCAGAAAGAATGGCGGAACTGACCCGCGCCAAATGGATAGATGTGTGCCTGTAGTCTCGTTGCACCAGCGCCAGGTTTGATGCCTGGCGCACCAGAAGCGAAAGGCTAATTGGGATACTGACCGTAAACGTGCGGCATCCATGTCAGAATATCTGCAGCGTTAAGCAAACTCACATCAGACGTAACACCCAGCTTTGTCATCGCGTTAAATTTGTGCGCACGAATGGTTTTAACATTGCGATCCAGCTGTGAAGCGATTTCAGCCATGGAAAGACCGCGCGTCATACAGTTCAATATTGCCCGCTCCGTCGGGCTGAGCGTACGACACTGGCTCACATACCAATGATTAAGCATATTGTCATTGATATGCCGGGTTTCACCGAAGAGCGTTGCAAGCTGCTCCAATAAGAGAGGCAACGGCGCTGTTTTACTCAAAATGCCATGCAATCGCAACGATGAAAAAAGCCCCACCAATTGCGCCTCTCGATCGTCCTCAACCAGAACGATACGCTGTACACCGGGATGCGAGTATGAAAGTAGATGCAGCCCCATTAAACATTCACGCCGTTCTTCTCGCAGTCCAAAAAGAGAATAAATGATAGAAAAAAACGACGTCTGTTTGAGTGCCTGACGGAATTCAGCAAAATTTTTATAGAAATGAAACGAGTATTGACAATATGTCGGATCACTCAATAAATTTTGCAATCCCACTTCACTCATTATGCATTTTTCGATGATGGCTACGTTTCTTTTCGTGCAATTCTTTCCCATTCTTTCCGCTCTCCGTATGCCGTTCCTAAATTGAGCTCTTTCATTCCCCGAGTACTATTAATCCATGTGTACAGGTCCGCATTACTGCGCAGTAATAATCTGCGCATTGCACTATTTTTTTGCGCACTGATAGTTTTATTGCTCTTTTTTAGCAGTGTTGCAATTTGATTTATTCCCCACCCTTTTCCCAACAGACGTAATACTTTTCGCTCGGAAAATGTCAGTGCATCTCCCATCGAAGAATTCTCTTCCATAAATTCTTCAGCGGGCATCAAAAGCGTCTGGCTGATTTTTCCATTTTTCTCATAGCTCGCATGAATAGTCGTGACAATGTCCGCAATCGACGCCTCATCAGAAAGTAACGTTGTGTGCGAACGTAAAAGAAGCTGTTTCGCAACCGGATAGAGGCTACCGGAGACAAAGAAAATCCAGTGCGCATTATCGCATTGCGAGAGCAGTGAATAGTATTGCTGACAATTTCTGCGCGCATACCGCTGTTCGCCTGTTAAATCGACAATAACCATACTGGCGCACTGTAATTTTTGCAGCGCAATCTCCTCTATGGATGAATAACAGGCCAATTCATATTCAGTAAAATGTCGGGCAACTATGCCCTCTATTCCGGCGCTGAATACTGGCATTCGACTTATAATAACCCCATGTTTACTGTTTAGTGATAGCATAAAACCTCCGCTTCCATTCGCGAGCTCTATCAATTCTCGTTATTAATATTTACTTGACTGATGAAATTAATGCGAAATAGTCCCACATCTCGTCAGGATGACGCGGTGAAAAATTAGTAAAATGCATGATTAGCAATTAAATATAACGTTGTAAAATTATAGTATTGCCCACTCATGTGTCAACATAACACAACGCCCTTTCAAACACCCCGGATATTATTAAAAAATAAAATAAGAAATTAAAACAATCAATGCGTGGATAATTAAGATAAAACCCATAAATTTAATAAATAATTAAGATTAATTTATACCTAACCTGCTCATTAATCATGTTTTTCCACAATGAGAACATTAATACCCTAACAGACCTGAACTGGTCTTAACCCACAACGGGAATGCATCATGAAACGCCTTCATCGTGATTTAATGCACAGTTCTTGATCTACTTTAGCGCCCTTCAGCCCATATTCTGTGCTAAATATAGACTTTTCGCTCCCCCTTCTTGTGAGCGCCTTTGCAAACAGTACCAGGGTAACCATGCAAACAGACCAGTCATCGCAGCGGGCAATTACACGCCTGTGTATTCAGTGTGGCCTTTTCTTGTTACAGCACGGCGCAGAGAGCGCGCTGGTGGAAGAGTTATCAACGCGTCTGGGACTGGCGCTGGGCATGGACAGCGTAGAGAGTTTAATTTCATCCAATGCCATCGTCCTGACGACCATCAAAGACGGGCAATGCCTGACCTCCACACGCAAGAACAGCGATCGCGGAATCAATATGCATGTCGTGACGGAGGTACAACACATTGTGATCCTGACCGAACACAAGCTACTGGATCTAAAAGGCGTTGAAAAACGCTTTGCCCAGGTAAAGCCACTGCGTTACCCGCGCTGGCTGGTCACCCTGATGGTAGGCCTTTCCTGCGCCTGCTTCTGCAAGCTCAATAATGGCGGTTGGGACGGTGCATTTATCACTTTTTGCGCCAGCAGCGTTGCGATGTATGTACGGTTGGTGCTGGCAAATCGGCACATGCACCCGCAAATTAACTTCTGTGTGACCGCGTTTGTTGCAACGACGGTTTCGGGCTTGATGCTCACTCTGCCGAATTTTCTCCACTCATCAACGGTAGCCATGGCCGCCAGTGTTTTGTTATTGGTACCGGGGTTCCCGCTTATTAATTCCGTCGCCGATATGTTTAAAGGCCATATCAATACCGGGTTGGCGCGCTGGGCCATCGCCAGCTTATTAACGCTCGCAACCTGCATTGGCGTGGTGATGGCGATGACGTTATGGGGGCTACGCGGATGGATGTGATCCTGTTTTTTGTGGCGCTGGCGCAAGATATGGTGCTGGCCGCAGTCCCCGCCGTTGGGTTTGCCATGGTATTTAATGTTCCCCATCGCGCCCTGCGTTGGTGTGCGCTTCTTGGGGCCATTGGTCACGGATCGCGCTTTGCCATGATGCACTGGGGTTTTAACATTGAATGGTCAACGTTCGTGGCCTCTATGCTGGTGGGCAGTATTGGTATTCGCTGGTCGCGCTGGTATCTGGCGCATCCGAAAGTATTTACCGTCGCTGCGGTAATCCCTATGTTCCCTGGGATCTCCGCGTACACGGCAATGATTTCAGCGGTGAAAATTGGTCATTTCGGCTACAGCGAAGAGTTAATGATCCTGCTGTTGACCAACTTCCTTAAGGCATCGTCGATTGTGGGGGCGCTCTCTATTGGCCTATCGATCCCCGGCTTGTGGATCTACCGCAAACGCCCACGCGTTTGAGATTTGTTTTCTGTCGCCGCCGTGGTGATCATCGCCCTGCCTGAGGAAAAGGGTTTGAATGTCGTACGTATGGAACAAATTGCCGAACGGGCGGGCACCCCAGCGGAGGGTGGTGTATCACGTCAAAACCAAAGAAAACCTCTATTTGCAGATTATGTTCACCGCCTGATGAGCAGCCTCAGCTTTCACTGCGTGGCAAACAGAGCGACTCTTTTTCAATGTTTGAAGAGAAGGAGGAGCCAACCGCGCAGCGTCAGTATTACCGTAACATGGTGGTGCAGGTTGTGCTGTGTTATACCTGCCCGTAAAAAATAACTTGCAATTAAATCGCGCACTATATAAATTCGTTTCATGAAGACGAAAACGACACCGAACGCGCAACTCGCGTTAGATAACCAGTTTTGCTTTGCGCTTTACTCAACAAACCTGGCTCTGAATAAGCTTTACCGGCAGCTACTGGCGCCGATGAACCTGACTTATCCGCAATATCTGGTCATGCTGGTGTTGTGGGAGAAAGACGATGTGACCGTGTCGGACATTGGCGAACGCCTGTTTCTGGATTCCGCCACACTCACGCCGCTGTTAAAGCGCCTCGAAAGCGCCGGGCTGATTTCACGTCAGCGTTCGCGCCAGGATGAGCGTCAGGTGGTGATCACATTAAGCGAAAGTGGGCGCGCGTTACAGCAACAAGCCGCCTCTATTCCGGAATCGATCAGTTGCGCGATGGCGTGTGACAACGCAACCCTGCGGGACATCAAACAGCAACTGGAACAACTTCGTCAGCGGTTTCACCTGGCTTAAGCGCCCTTACGGGCGTTTTCGCCAACAGATAAATAGCACGCTATTTTATAGCAAGCACTCAAGATAATAAGGAACCTGTCATGTCTTTAGAAAAAGTCGTTTATACCGCCAAAGCCAAAGCCACCGGCGGCCGTGATGGCCGCGCAACCTCTTCTGACGGCGTACTGGACGTCAAACTGGGCGTACCGAAAGAGATGGGCGGTGCGGGCGGTGAAGTGACCAACCCGGAACAGCTGTTTGCTGCGGGCTACTCCGCCTGCTTCCTCGGTGCAATGAAATTTGTTGCCGGCCGCGACAAAATCGCCATGCCTAAAGACGCCTTTATCGAAGGCGAAGTGGGTATCGGTCCGTTGCCAACCGGTTTTGGTATCGAAGCCAAACTGAACATTCACCTGCCGGGGATGGACGCGGCAGAAGCGAAAAAACTGGTCGACGCAGCGCACATCGTTTGCCCGTATTCCAACGCGACCCGCGGTAACATCGATGTGACCCTGAACATTATCGCATAACCGCTTCAGAGCCGGGGCAACCCGGCTTTTTCCTGCTGTACTGTCCTTTCCCTTCCCTGTGTTACTATGTGTCATTATCTCTGCGTGGAAAACGCAGTGCACCGTATCCGTTGTATTCCAGTTTGAGAACGCGTTATGTCTTCCAGAATTCTGACGTCAAATGTCATCGGCATTGATGAGTTTATGCGCGATCATGCCAGCGTACTGGCCCGCACGGAAGGTGGCGCAATCGCCGTTTTTGTCAATAACAGCCCCGCGTTTTATGCCGTTACGCCACAGCGACTCGAGCGATTGCTGGCGCTGGAGGCGCAGCTTTCGCGTCCGGCCAGCGATATTGCATTAGATGCGCAGTTCTACGAAGAACCCAGCGCCGCGCCGGTAAACGTGCCAATGGGGAAATTTGCTATGTATGCGGGTTGGCAGCCCGATGCTGACTTCCAGCGTCTGGCCGCGCTATGGGGCATCGCGCTGGCGCAGCCGGTTACGCCGGAAGAACTGGCGTCTTTCGTCGCATACTGGCAGGCGGAAGGCAAAGTCTTCCACCATGTACAATGGCAGCAAAAACTGGCGCGTAGCCTGCAAATAGGGCGTGCCAGCCAGAGTGGCGCAGCAAAGCGCGATATCAACACCCTTTCAGAACCGGACAGTCAAATCCCACCAGGCTTTAGAGGATAACGATGAAAAACGTCGGCGAATTGATGAAACGTCTGCAAAAAATGATGCCCGCCAATACCCAACCTGCATTTAAAACAGGCGAAGAGTTAATGGCCTGGCAGAAACAACAGGGCGAAATCCGTTCGGCGGCGCTGGAGCGTGAAAACCGCGCCATGAAAATGCAGCGCACCTTTAACCGCTCCGGCATTCGTCCGCTTCATCAAAACTGCTCCTTCGACAACTACCGCATTGAAACCGAAGGTCAGATGCGCGCCCTGAGTCAGGCACGGCAATATGTCGAAGAGTTTGAGGGCAATATCGCCAGCTTTATCTTTTCTGGCAAGCCAGGAACCGGTAAGAATCACCTTGCGGCCGCCATTTGCAACGAGTTGTTATTACGCGGCAAATCGGTGCTGATCATTACCGTTGCCGACATTATGTCTGCCATGAAAGAGACATTCGGCAACCGTGAAAGCAGCGAAGAGCAGTTACTGAACGATTTAAGTTCGGTTGATCTGCTGGTGATCGACGAGATCGGTATGCAAACCGAGTCCCGCTACGAAAAAGTGATCATTAACCAGATTGTCGACCGCCGCTCATCATCCAAACGCCCAACCGGCATGCTGACCAACAGCAACCTTGATGAGATGAACAAACTGCTGGGCGAACGCGTCATGGACAGGATGCGCTTGGGCAATAGCTTGTGGGTGATCTTCAACTGGGAGAGTTATCGCAGCCGCGTCACCGGCAAAGAGTATTGAGAGTTTTCCCCTCCGTAGGCTTCCCGCGCCCGGGTGTATACTGGGCGCTCTCGTCATACATCAGGATCTGCACGACATGAAATTCGCCAAACGCCTGCTTTGCACCGCTGTTATCAGCAGCACCCTGTTTACCGGTTTTGCCCATGCGGCGTCCTGGCAGGACACGCTCTCCAGCGCTGCCGGCCAACTCAGCCAGAATAATTCTGCCTCGCAACAAGGCGGTTTGTCGCTCTCCTCCCTGACCGGCCTGCTTAACGGCGGCAACCAGGCGCTCAGCGCCGGAACCATGAACAACGCCGCAGGTATTATGACCTGGTGCGCCAAAAACAAACTCTCCTCGCTGACCAACACTGAAAACGTGAAAAATCAGGTACTGGATAAACTGGGTCTGGGAACAACGGAACAAAAACAGGACACCAACTATCTGGAAGGGATTCAGGGAATGCTGAACACCAAAAACGGTGAGCAACTGAATCTGAGTAACATTGGCAACACGCCGCTGGCGGAAAAAGTGAAATCAAAAGCCTGCGATATCGTTCTCAAACAGGGCGTCAACTTCCTCTCCTGACCCTGTGCCGCGTTGCTCTCAACGCGGCGTTTTCCTCCGCTGCCCTACCTTTTCGTCGCCAAAGCGACGGCGATCACCCTGCCGCCTTTCTAAACCAATTCTGAATAAACCGGGAATAAAGTGACACTACAATTGCAGGTATGTGACATGAATATTAAATTGTACGTCCTGTTACAAAGATTAATAGCCAGCAACATGTCTGGCATTGATGGGGGATGACGGTTGTCTGAATTGCTTTCTGTTGCTTTGTTTCTCGCCTCCGTGGCGACTTACGCCTGGAAAGCGGGTCGTAACACCTGGTGGTTCACCGCTACGTTGCTGGTCCTCGGTTTCTTTATCCTGTTAAATATCACCTTATTTGCCAGCCACTATTTTACCGGCGATGGTATTAACGATGCGGTACTCTATACGCTGACCAACAGCCTGACCGGTGCTGGCGTCAGCAAATACCTGCTTCCCGGCGCGGGCCTCGCGCTGGCGCTGTTTGCCGTATTTTGCGCACTCGGTTGGGTACTGCGCCGTCGTCGTCATCGCCCACATCATATGGGCTACAGCTTGCTGGCTCTGGTGCTGGCGCTTGGTTCCGTGGATGCCAGCCCGGCATTTCGTCAAATTACAGAACTGGTGAAATCCCAGACGCGCGGCGGCGATCCGGATTTTCTGACTTACTACAAAGAACCGGCAAAGTCGATTCCGTCCCCGCACCTGAATCTGGTCTATATCTATGGTGAAAGCCTGGAGCGCACCTACTTTAATGATGAGGCGTTTCCGGGGCTTACGCCGGAACTGGGCGCGTTGAAAGAGGAAAGCATCGACTTCAGTCACACCCAGCAATTGCCAGGTACGGACTACACGATTGCAGGCATGGTGTCGTCTCAGTGTGGCATTCCGCTGTTCGCACCGTTTGAAGGTAATGCCTCCGCATCCGTTTCCACCTTCTTTCCGCAAAACCTGTGTCTTGGCGACATCCTGAAAAATTCTGGCTACGAGAATCACTTTATTCAGGGGGCAAACCTGCGCTTTGCCGGTAAAGATGTGTTCCTGAAATCGCACGGTTTTGACTATCTCACCGGTGCAGAAGAGCTTAAAAAGCAGGTTGACGACCCGAACTACCGCAATGACTGGGGTTTCTATGACGATACCGTGCTGGATGCGGTATGGCGACAGTATGAAGAGCTTTCCCGCGCCGGTAAGCGCTTCTCTCTGTTTGCCCTGACGGTGGACACTCACCACCCGGACGGATTTATTTCCCGCACCTGCACGCGCAAAAGCTACCACTACGATGGCAAGCCGAATCAGTCCTTCAGCGCCGTCACCTGTAGCCAGCAGCATATTGCCGCGCTGATTAACAAGATCAAAGCATCGCCATGGTTTAAAGATACGGTGATTGTCGTGTCGTCAGACCACCTGGCGATGAACAACACCGCATGGAAATATCTGAACAAAGCAGATCGCAGTAATCTCTTTTTTGTGATCCGAGGTGATGAACCCCAGCAGGATATCTCCGGCATCAAACGCAGCACGCTGGATAATGGTGCCACCGTGCTGGATATCCTTGGCGGGGATAACTACCTTGGCCTTGGGCGTAGCAGTCTCTCCGGGCAGTCACTGTCCGGCGTGTTCCTGAATATGAAAGAGAAAGTGCTGGCCTGGAAGCCGGAGATCATTCGCCTGTGGAACTTCCCGAACGAGATGAAAGCGTTCACTATCGACCAGAATAAACAAATGGTCTCGTTCTCCGGGAGCCAGTTCCGGCTGCCGTTGCTGGTGCGCGTCGGGGATAAACGTATCGAGCCCCTGCCGGAAAGCGAATATTCCGCACCACTACGTTTCCAGTTGGCGGATTTCGCCCCGCGCGACAACTTTGTCTGGATCGATCAGTGCTACAAAATGGCGCGCTTGTGGTCGCCGGATCTGGCGCTTTCTACCAATTGGTGCGTTTCACAAGGGCAGCTGGGCGGAGAACAGCGCGTCCAGCAGGTGGATAAAGCACAATGGAAAGGGAAAACCGACTTTCAAGAGACGGTGATCAGCGCTGAACGCTACCAACATAATGTGGATACGCTGAAGATCGTCGACGATAGCATCCGTTATAAAGCCGACAGTTTTGTATTTAACGTTGCAGGCGCGCCGGAAGACGTCAAACACTTCAGCGGCCTCTCCCGTCCGGAGAGCTGGGGACGCTGGTCCAACGCAAATCTTGCCGACGAAGTGAAGATTGAGTACGACCACCCGTTGCCAGAAAAATTCGCGCTGGTCATCACCGCCAAAGCGTTTGGCCCTAACGCTAACCGCCCCATCCCGGTGCGCGTGGGTTCTGAAGAGCAAACATTAACCTTGGGAAGCGAGCTGAGTACCACAACCCTGAGTTTCAGCAATCCATCGCTCAGCAACACACTGGTGATTGCCCCGCCTGCGCCGCAATCCAGCAATGAGGGGAATATTCTTGGCCACTCACCGCGCAAGCTGGGCATTGGCCTTGTTGAACTCAAAATCGTTGATCGCGAAGGCTGACCGCTACAGGTCGGCCTTCATCTCATACTGACTGATCGGCATAAGGAGATAACCAGCACGCGTAAATAGCGGCGTAAAATGGGCGGGCACGACCACAGAAGTGCTCAGTCCGGGGAAACGCTGATTTAATGCGCGCAGTAATTCGCTGGCGAATCCTTTACGCCGGTACTCCGGCTCAACATAGATAAACCGCAGTTGCGGCTTCTCCATATGGGTGGCAATCACCGCATACGCATGCTTGCGGTACTCAAAGGCCAGCGCAGGCAGCGAAACTGAAGAAAGGGGATCGACCAGCCATGACAGCATGGCATTGCTCTCGCCTGTCGCTTTGCGCACCACCTCCAGCGGGTCAAGCGCCTGTAACGCCACCGATTGCACAGATGCATCCGCAGCGCCCTGAAAACCGTAAAGTTCCTGAGTCATCACAAAGCCCAGATTGCGATAGAGCGCCACGGCGGGATGATTCTCCTGAATCACCTCAAGTTGCATGTTCACGACGCCCCGCTCGCGCAACGCAGCCATTAGCGGCGCAAGAAGACGTTTTCCTTGCCCTTTCGCCCGGTACGCGGGGCGAATTGCAAATGCCGCTAACCGGGCGGAGACGCCGCGTCGGGTGATCAGCGCCACGGCAGCAGGCGTTTCATCCGCCAGCCAGACGCAAGAATCCACCAGACTTAATCCTTCGGCAATAAAGCGCTGGGCAAAGACCGCAGGCGGCAGCGAAAACGGCACGCTGTAGCCTTCAAAGCAGTCGCCGACAATCGCGGCCAGTTGCTCACAACTGTAGTGAAGGGCAGGAACGGCAATGAGGTGCATAAGGCTTCTCCGCAGAATGCTTTTCCAGAGAATAGCACGGCGAAGCCGGGAGAGAATGCGCCCTGGACTACAGGGCGCAGAGAACAATCAGAAGGTTTCCCAGTTGTCACCAGTATCCGTCGCGGCCACTTTACGCGGTTGGGAGGCAACCGGTGCGGCTTTGGCGAAAGCGGCGGCCCCCGCTTTACGCTGTTCCTGCAGAATGCGGAACACGGCAACTGCCTGCGTCAGGCGGCTGGCCTGTTCTTCCAGCGCAGCGGCAGCAGCAGCGGATTCTTCTACCAGCGAGGCGTTCTGCTGAGTCACGCGATCCATCTCGGCAACCGCCAGACCCACCTGGTCGATACCGCGGCTCTGCTCATCAGAAGCAGACGCGATTTCGCCCATAATATCGGTCACACGGGTGACCGCATTGACGATTTCATCCATCGTCTCACCGGCGCTTTCCACCAGCGTGGAGCCCAGTTCAACGCGACCAACGGAGTCTTCAATCAGGCTCTTGATTTCACGGGCTGCCTGGGCGCTACGCTGCGCGAGGTTACGCACTTCGCCCGCAACCACCGCAAAACCACGCCCCTGTTCACCTGCACGTGCCGCTTCTACCGCGGCGTTGAGCGCCAGGATGTTGGTCTGGAAAGCAATGCCGTCGATTACGCTGATAATGTCAGCAATTTTCTGCGAACTGGCGGCGATGTCTCGCATGGTCTGCACCACGTTGTCCACCACTTTTCCGCCTTTCTGCGCGGTTTCAGATGCGCTCAATGCCAGATGACTAGCCTGACGGGCGTTTTCGGCGTTCTGTTTAACCGTTGCGGTCAGTTCTTCCATGCTGGCTGCCGTTTCTTCCAGCGATGCGGCTTGCTGCTCGGTACGGGAAGAGAGATCGTTGTTACCCACCGAAATTTCGCTCGCGCCGCTGTAAATGGCGTTCGCACCGTTACGCACATCGCTGACGGTACGCACCAGCTCGCTCTGCATGTGACGCAGGCTGTCCGCCAGCACGCCCATTTCGTTAGAGCCCTGTACTTCAATACGCTGTACCAGATCACCACCGGCAATATGGCGAATGTTGTCGATCAGGTGGTTCAGCGGCGCAATCAATGCACGTTTGATCCCTGCCCATACGCCGACGATCACCGCCAGTACCACGATCAGGACGGTAATAATGATCCATATCGCAGAACCATAGGAGCTTTCGCTCGCATTGACTGCTGTTTCATACAGGGAATCGTTCTGCTGCAAGTAGTTGACGTATTGTTTCTCGAAACCGTCCTGGTAACGCTGTGTCGGCTGGTCAAAGAAGTCATTAATTTTGCCGGCACCCAGCAGTTGGATCAGCTCCGCCAGTGCGTTGTGATAGATATCGTAGTTACGTTTGATCTCTGCTGCGGCTTCGTCGCTCTGGCGCGGATCGCGCGGCAGCGCCTGGTAAGCAGCCCAGTTCACTTCCGCCTGTTTCAGTGAAGTACTGGCAATCTGCATCAGATCCGACACAGTGGCACCGCTACCGATATTGTTCTGATCCATCATGTAGCGAATACCCGCGCGGTTCAGGGTATTACGGGTTTGCAGCAGCGCTACCCAGCTGGCGTTCAGCGTAGATTGTTGCTGACGAATGGTTTGCAATACGGTGAAGTTTTCTTTGTCCTGCTTTAGGGCGTTGAAGAACAAGCCGCCGGAGGTGAGCTGTAAAAGGCCAAATAATCCTAATACCAGTAACAAACTGGTCACAAGTTTAATGCGATTTAACATGTTTTCTCTTTCCATATAGACAGATGTAAGATTTTCGGCCTGGAATAAGAAAACTTTATGGCTCATCGTGCTAATATTCACCAAAACAATAGTCGTAATGCAGCCGACCTGAAACGTACTCAACCCGCGCCCACCAAGGGTTCCGAGTGATCGCCATCACACATTTTCCGCCACGTAGCGCGTGTAAAAACCGCTCACTCCGATTCCATTACCGCTTAGCGTCCATTTCTAACCACTCAACCAAATCGTCGCCGTTTCGCGCGCGTAATTTGTCATGATCGTGGCCAGCATACAGCCTTTACAACACCTCACATCCGATTCTCTTTTTCTGCTAAAAGCCAGGTCTGATATGGATACTAAAAAACTCTTCAAGCACGTGCCCTGGGTGATCCTCGGGATTATCGGTGCTTTCTGTCTCTCGGTTATTGCGTTACGGCGGGGCGAGCACGTAAGCGCCCTGTGGATCGTGGTCGCTTCCGTCTCCGTTTATCTGGTGGCATATCGCTACTACAGCCTCTACATCGCCCAAAAGGTGATGAAACTCGACCCGACCCGCGCCACGCCAGCGGTGATCAATAACGATGGTCTTAACTATGTGCCAACCAACCGCTACGTGCTGTTTGGCCACCACTTTGCCGCTATCGCGGGCGCAGGTCCGTTAGTCGGGCCGGTACTGGCCGCACAAATGGGTTACCTGCCGGGCACGCTATGGCTGCTGGCAGGCGTGGTACTGGCCGGTGCCGTGCAGGACTTTATGGTGCTGTTTATCTCTTCCCGCCGTAACGGCGCCTCGCTTGGCGAGATGGTCAAAGAGGAGATGGGCCGCGTGCCGGGGACCATTGCACTGTTTGGTTGCTTCCTGATTATGATCATCATCCTCGCGGTGCTGGCTCTGATCGTGGTGAAAGCGCTGGCGGAAAGTCCGTGGGGCGTGTTTACCGTCTGCTCTACCGTGCCGATTGCCCTGTTTATGGGTATTTACATGCGCTTCCTGCGCCCAGGCCGCGTGGGTGAAGTCTCGGTTATCGGGATTGTGCTGCTGGTGGCCTCCATCTGGTTCGGCGGTATTATCGCTCACGATCCGTACTGGGGCCCGGCGCTGACCTTTAAAGACACCACCATCACCTTCGCGCTGATTGGTTATGCCTTTATATCTGCACTGCTGCCGGTATGGCTGATCCTCGCACCGCGTGACTATCTGGCGACCTTCCTGAAAATCGGCGTGATCGTCGGTCTGGCGCTGGGTATTGTGATCCTCAACCCGGAACTGAAAATGCCAGCGGTGACGCAGTACATTGACGGTACCGGCCCGCTGTGGAAAGGCGCGCTGTTCCCGTTCCTGTTTATCACCATCGCTTGCGGCGCCGTTTCTGGCTTCCATGCGCTGATCGCATCCGGCACCACGCCGAAACTGCTGGCGAACGAAACCGACGCCCGCTTTATCGGTTACGGCGCAATGTTGATGGAATCCTTTGTGGCGGTGATGGCGCTGGTTGCCGCGTCCATTATCGAACCGGGCCTTTACTTTGCGATGAACACCCCGCCGGCAGGCCTCGGTATTACTATGCCGAACTTGCATGAACTGGGTGGTGAGAATGCGCCGATGATTCTGGCGCAGTTGAAAGATGTCACCGCACATGCGGCGGCAACGGTCAGCTCCTGGGGCTTTGTGATTTCGCCGGAACAGATCCTGCAAACCGCAAAAGACATCGGCGAGCCGTCGGTACTGAACCGTGCGGGTGGCGCGCCGACGCTGGCCGTGGGTATCGCTCATGTGTTCCACAAAATCATGCCAATGGCGGATATGGGCTTCTGGTACCACTTCGGTATCCTGTTCGAAGCGCTGTTTATTCTTACCGCGCTGGATGCAGGTACTCGTGCAGGCCGCTTTATGTTGCAGGATCTGCTGGGGAACTTCGTGCCGGTTCTGAAGAAAACTGACTCGCTGGTTGCCGGCATTATTGGTACTGCGGGCTGCGTGGGCCTGTGGGGCTACCTGCTGTATCAGGGCGTGGTTGATCCGCTGGGCGGCGTGAAGAGCCTGTGGCCGCTGTTCGGTATCTCTAACCAGATGTTGGCTGCCGTTGCCCTGCTGCTCGGCACAGTTATCCTGGTGAAAATGCAGCGCATCAAATACATCTGGGTTACTGTGGTTCCTGCCATGTGGCTGCTGTTGTGCACCACCTGGGCGCTGGGCCTGAAACTGTTCAGCACCAACCCGCAACTGGAAGGCTTCCTGTATATGGCTAACCAGTACAAAGCGAAGATTGCCGCGGGCGGCAGCGAGCTGACGGCGCAACAGATTGCCAATATGAACCATATCGTGGTGAACAACTACACCAATGCCGGTTTGAGTATTCTGTTCCTGGTGGTGGTTTACAGCATCATCTTCTACGGCATCAAAACCTGGTTGAACGTACGTAACAACAAGGTACGTACCGACAAAGAGACGCCGTATGTGCCAGTGCCGGAAGGCGGCGTGAAAACCTCCTCCCATCATTGATGTAACCAGGCCGGATGGCTCCCTCTAAGGGGGAGCCATCCGGCCCCCACATATATCCGGAACAAATAATGTTTGGTAACTTAGGCGAAGCAAAAAAGTACCTCGGTCAGGCGGCAAAGATGCTGATTGGCATCCCGGACTATGACAACTATGTTGAGCATATGCAGACCAACCATCCGGACAAACCGTACATGACCTATGAAGAATTTTTCCGCGAACGCCAGCAGGCACGTTATGGCGGCGACGGCAAGGGCGGCGTCCGCTGTTGCTAAAGGAGAATGTATGACCCCCATTGCAGTGACCCTGCTGACCGGTTTTCTCGGCGCAGGCAAAACCACCCTCTTACGCCATATCCTCAACGAGCAGCACGGCTACAAAATCGCCGTTATCGAAAACGAATTCGGTGACGTCTCCGTCGACGATCAGCTGATTGGCGATCGCGCCACGCAAATCAAAACCCTGACTAATGGCTGTATCTGCTGTAGTCGTTCCAATGAACTGGAAGATGCGCTGCTGGACCTGCTCGATAGCCTCGATCGTGGTGATATCGCCTTTGACAGGCTGGTGATCGAATGCACCGGTATGGCCGATCCCGGTCCAATCATTCAGACCTTCTTCTCCCACGAGATCCTCTGCCAGCGCTACCTGCTGGACGGCGTGATCGCGCTGGTTGACGCCGTGCATGCCGATGAGCAGATGAACCAGTTCACGCTGGCGCAGTCGCAGGTCGGTTATGCCGATCGCATTCTGCTGACCAAAACCGATGTGGCTGGCGAGAGCGAAAAACTGCGCGAACGGCTGAGCCGCATTAACGCCCGCGCACCGCTTTACACCGTCACTCACGGCGATATCGAGCTGGCGCAGCTATTTAATACCAACGGTTTTATGCTGGAAGAGAACGTGGTGGCGGCCAAACCACGCTTCCACTTTATTGCCGACAAGCAGAACGACATTAATTCGATCGTCGTCGAACTGGACTACCCGGTGGACATCAGCGAAGTCTCCCGCGTGATGGAGAGCCTGCTGCTGAGCTTTGCGGAAAAACTTTTGCGCTACAAAGGGATGCTCTGGATCGATGGCGAGCCCAACCGTCTGCTGTTCCAGGGCGTGCAACGCCTGTATAGCGCCGACTGGGATCGCCCGTGGGGCGATGAATCCCCACACAGCACACTGGTGTTTATCGGCGTGCAGTTGCCGGAAGAGGAAATCAGAGCAGCGTTTGCGGATCTACGGAAATAAGCAAACCGCGGTGATAATGTTGAACCGTACGATCCCCTCCCCTCCTATGGGAAGGACAACCGGACAATAACGCTGAACCGTACGATCCCCTCCCCCTATGGGAAGGGAAACCGGGCAATAACGCTGAACCGTACGATCCCCTCTCCCTATGGGAAGGGAAACCGGACAATAACGCTGAACCGTACGATCCCCTCTCCCCTATGGGGAGAGGGTTAGGGTGAGGGGAGAACAAAGTGTAAACCTGGCAATTCAGTGGAAACTACTGCGGGCAACAATACGATTACCACCCGCAGCAATGGGAAGCAGTGAGTATCAGCCCAGCACATCCTGCACGCAGGCTTTAAATACTTTCACGCCGAGCGCTAACGCTTCGCGGTCAAAGTGCATTTCCGGGTGATGCAGCCCCGGCGTCAGGTTCGCGCCCAGCCCCCAGAAACCACCTTTCACCTGTGGGCGCAAGCGCAGGTAGTGGAAGAAATCCTCACTACCCGGCGTCGATTTCGGTGCGGTCAGCCCGGTGTCGCCAAACACACTGCGGATCGCGCGGGAAACCACGTCAGTTGCCTCATCATCAATGATCGCCGCAGGCATCTCCTTAAGAACGCGGATTTCAGCACGCGCACCATAAGCCGCGGCACTGCTTTCAATAGCACGCAGTACCTGCGGTTTCAGTGCATCCATGGCCTCATTTTCTGCCGCGCGTAGATCCCAACACACCTGCGCTTTGTCCGGAATGGAGTTAGTGACTCCGGCATCGCAAAGAAAACGTGTGGCTTTCGCGCTCCAGGTGAGCGATGGCGCAAGGTGAATACCGTTAACCGCCTGCACCGCGTGCGCAGCGGCATCCAGTGCGTTCACCCCCAAATGCGGGCGCGCAGCATGCGCTGCTTTGCCGTGAAACATCACCTCAACGGTGGCGGACGCAGAATAGTACATCGCCGGAACGGCCTGGCCCATCGGACACTCTTCCAGCGGGCGCAGGTGGAAACCAAGCAACATGTCCACATCGTCCAGCACGCCGCCTTCGGTCAGGGCAATCGCCCCGGTGCCCAGCTCTTCAGCGGGCTGGAAGATAAACTTCAGTTTGCCCTTTTTCACTACGCCTTCAGCCATCACTTCCTGCGCCGTCGTCAGCACCACAGAAGAATGCCCATCGTGACCACAGGTGTGGCGCGCAACGTGTTGACCCTCAATGATATGCCCGAGTGCATCCATATCGGCGCGCAACGCCAGAGTCGGTCCGGGTTTGCCACTGTCCAGCACGGCGACGATGCCGGTAGTGTTATTGATCTGGCGCGTAACCTGGTAGCCCGCCGCCTCCAGTACCCCGGCGATATAAGCAGAGGTTTTATACTCTTCGAACCCAAGTTCTGGGATCTGATGCAGGTAATTAAAGTGCTCTAGTGTACGTGACACGTCTTACTCCTTGGTGTGCTTCACTCAGGCAATAACGCGCATTATCAGCATAGAAATAACCGCGTTAAGAATGCTGACGGCCATCAGTAACGGCCAGTACTTCTTCGGTACATCGGCCACGCCCAACAGGCGGCCCATATACTGTAGCTGCGAACCCATTAAAAAGATGGCGGGTGCAAGAATGGTTATTTGCCCGACATCAAGCTGGCCTTTGCTCAGCAGGCTGACCGCCACGCCTGTGCCTGCGGAGGAGGAGAGCCAGGCGGTGAGCAACACGGTAATGGCTTCGCCCGGCAGGCCGAACAGCCCCATAACCGGTGCGCAAATATGACCAATAATCTGCATCACACCCAATAAATTGAGCATTTCAGCGATCACATAGGCCATTAATACATTCGGCATCAGGTTATTGATGGCGATATTAAAACCTTTTCGCGCGCCGATAACGAAAATATCGAACGGATTACCGGAGACTTTGGCGGTATTACTCATGGTCGAAATCCCTCTTATAGACAGTATTTAATGCCAGGCGAACCACGGCTGCGCCAACAAACTTCAGCACAAACATCAACACCAGCGGAATAATAATCGGGATAGTCAGCGAGGCGAACATTGCCGAACCAATAGAGAAATAGTTATTGATTAATCCGGCACCGGAATATTGCCACGCCCCCATAATCACCACATCTTTACGGGTAATTTTCTCGCTGTCGTACAACTCTTTGGTTAATGCCGCCCCGGCATCGGTACTTTGCAGATCGGTGATCAGCGCCAACCCGGTATAACCCGGAATACCGAGCAGCGGTTTAAGCAATGGCGTCAGTAGCTTATGCGCTGCGCGTATCGCGCCATAGTGGGTAAAAATCTCCAACAGCCCCAGCGCCAGCATCACCGTTGGTACCAGCGACAGCGCAAACAGAAAGCCGGCTTTTGCACTAATGCCGCCGCTGCCAATAAAGGTGCTGGTCTCCGGCGACTTCATGGTGCCAAAGGCGCCGCCCAGCGTAGTGAAGTCAAACGCTCCCAGCCACGCCATACCCTCAACCTTGAAAAAGAAGCCGGAAAAAACCAGCAGAACAATCACCAGGGAGATCCAGGCGCCAGGCCCGACTTTCCACTCATCCGCGTGCGCTTTCGCGGGTTGCTCCAGCGTTTTCGATTCGCTCATAACATCTCTCTTTAAAATAATCAGATGACAATGTTCTATTACTAAGCAGGATCCATGCCTGAACAGGTCGATGATAAAATAAAAATCTTTTACCGCGATTTTTTACGCAATAAATAACCTTCCCGCGAAATACAGAGAATAAAAAGCAAAATTACTGAAAAATTATTTAATTAACTTCTGAAACCACCCTAATAAAATAATCTCTCACCGTCATTGGGCACCCTTTTGGTGCAAAAAGCCTCTTTTAATTTTTCGTATCTGTTTTCCTCTGAAACCTGGCGGTTAATTTGATTATCACTATTCAATCCGGATGATAAATATCCGCGTTAAGATGTTATTGTTGCTCTCAGGTCAACAGTTAAGAAGGAATGTGGCAGATGTTTCAGGACAAACAGGTCGGTTATCTGTATGAAGTGGGCAACCAGGGCGGCATCCGCCGCGCGGCGGACATTCTTGGCGTTAACCCATCGGTGGTGAGCCGCCAGATTGCGCAACTGGAGCGCGCATTACAGCTCCCCTTACTGGAACGGCGCGGGCGTAACGTGGTGCTTACTGAAGCCGGGCGTCTGCTTGCTGAGGATTACTTCGCCAGCCGCCAGCGGCGCGAAAAGCTGGAAAGCCAACTGAAAGATCTGCGCCATATGCGCGGCGGCACGATATCGGTTCGTATTGGCGGCGGGCTTATCACCGCGTTTATCGAAGGGGTAATGCGCGAGTTTGCGCAGTCGTACCCGCAGGTTTTTGTCGACATTGTGGTAGGCAGCATGCAGGAAATGCTCAACGACATAGTCAGCGGCGATGCGGATATGGCGCTGGCCTTTGGCCCGATTGGCTCCCCGGAACTCAAGCGCCACAGCTTTCAATGGGGGCCGATTTGTGCCGTCGTCTCGCCGCAACACCCTATCGCCCAACGGAAGAGCATTACTATTGAAGAATTGACTCAGCATCAACTCATTGCGCTGACGGAAAATTTCGGCCTGCAACGGCATATGAATGCGATGTTTAAAAGCCAGGGCTTGCAATTTCACCCGGCGTATCGCTGCAACCAGTTCTCCACTGCCATGGGACTAAGCCAGGCTGGACTGGGGATTTCGTTTATGACCGCGTACGCCGCCGCCGATCCGATTCGCCAGGGCACGTTAGTGGCGGTACCGCTTGATCACCCGATTGCCAGCAGCGCTCAGTGCCATTTGCTGCGCAACTCCGATCGACGCTTTACGCCTGCAGCCCACCATATGTGGCGGCTGTTGCATAATGCCTTTCGCGATAAATAGCGGGGTGTGATATACCAGAGACCGACCTTAACGAGGCAAACCATGTCGATAACGCGCGATATAGAGCAATCATTTTGCCGCCCGGAAACCTTGCCAGGTGTCGAACTGCGTAGTACCTGGCGCAGCCAGCAAGCCTATAAGCGCCACCGCCATGCAGAACTGTCGATCGGCGCGATTGTTGAGGGGCAAACCCGTTGCATCTGTAACGAACGGGAATACCTGCTGATGCCCGGCGATATGATCGTGATTCCTCCGCTAACGCCACATAGCTGTAACCCGTTACCTGGTCAGTCGCGCAGTTACCATATGCTTTATCTGCCGCAGACAACCAGTGCGCAGCAGGTGATCCGCAATCCACGACTGTTTCAGCAATACCTGCACATTGTCTCGTTAATCGAAAGCGGGCAAACCGGCCCATTGCCCGCGGCTATCGCCCGTTTGCTCACCGCCCTCACCTGCCCATCACAGCACCCGGCACAACTTCGCCCTACCAGTCAGCAGTTGCAGGACGCGCTGCTCAGCAACTTACAGCAACCGCCGACGCTGGATGAACTGGCGCACGTTTTATCTCTGCGCAAAGAGACGCTGATCCGCACCTTTAAACAGGACACCGGGCTAACGCCAGGCTGTTTTTTAAATAGCGCCCGCGTGGAGTTTGCCAAAAGTCGCCTGCGTGCCGGCGATAATCTGGCCGATGTAGGCTATCAGAGCGGATTTGCCGATCAGAGCCATTTTCACCGGACCTTTGTCAGTTATACCGCCGCCACGCCGCGCCAGTACGCGATCGGCCGATCAATATCCGACAATAAATAGCGTCACGATGCCGCTAAGGTGACCGCAGTTTTTTACTGCCGAGGTCACTATGGACATTTTTCCTTCCGCGTTTCCCTCACTGGCGCTGGCGCATTTTGTCGCCCTGCTTAGCCCGGGCCCGGATTTCTTCCTGCTGGTGGGCTATGCCATTCGCTACCGGTTGCGTGGCAGCGCCGGGCTTTGCGTGGGGATTGCTTCCGGCAACGCGCTCTATATTTTGCTGGTGATTATCGGCGCGAGCGCGTTACGCCGTTTCACCGTACTCTTCACCGCCATTGCGTTGCTCGGCGCGCTTTATCTGCTATGGATAGGTTGCCAGTTAGTACGCAGCCGCCCACAAGCCCTTACGCTTGATGAAACGCAGCAACGCTGCCCGTCCATCGGCAAACAGTGTCTGCTCGGCCTCGGTTCGGCATTGCTCAATCCGAAAAATGCATTGTTCTACCTGGCGCTGATGACCGCCCTTCTCGGGCCGGACGTGACACTACTCCAGCAATCCGCCAGCGGCGTCTGGATGATAATGGTTGTGCTGCTGTGGGATTTAGTCGTCGTCTCGCTTATCGGCCTACCTGCAGTACAGAACCGATTGCGCCGAAGCGTTTACTGGATAGAGCGTATCGCGGGCGTGGTGTTGATGGGGTTTGGGCTGTGGATTTTATGCAAATTCATCTAATGCAATTACTCAAAGAGCTCAGCGTGGGTACCCAAATCGGTAAACACCACCAGATGTTTGGCCTCATCCACGCGATAAACCAATAAGTAGTCGCCACCAAGATGTAATTCACGAAATCCGAGCATATTTCCGGTTAAGGCATGATCGCTATATTGAGCCGGAAGCGGGTTGCCAGAAAGCACCATCGACATAATTGCTGCCGTTTCATGCATATCTCTGCGACCCGCTTTGTTGTAACGCGCCCAGGCTTTAACAAATGTTTTCGTGTAATCGGAACGGTAAGGAAGTGGCGCGCGTTTACTCTTTCCCATCATTTAAGCTGTCCATTAGCTGCTCAACACCATTAAAGCGTCCATGCTGGTGTGTGGTGATCTCATTGGCTTCGCTCATCGCGTTGCGTAAGCGTGCTGTTGGTTTGCGGGTAACCTCAAACGGGATACCCTCACTTTTGACGATTTGCTCAGCAAACAGCCGTATTGCCGTGCTCCAGTTGAGCCCACAGCTCTCAAGTACCAGCCCGGCGCGCGCTTTCAGTTCGCTGTCGATACGCGATCGGATAACGGAATCCATAGAACCTCCTTTATTTTTGTAGCCACATTGTAGCTACAAAATTCAACCTTTGCACCATCCCCTCGTCTCGCTCTATGCTTAACGCATGGAAAAATTAGCTGAACTCAAGCGCGCCAAACGTCTGGCGCTCTCACTGTTGCTGGTTGCAGCGGCAACGTTTGTCACCACGCTTTTCCTGCCGCCCAACTTCTGGGTGAGCGGGGTCAAAGCCATTGCCGAAGCAGCGATGGTTGGCGCGCTGGCGGACTGGTTTGCGGTAGTGGCACTGTTTCGCCGCGTGCCGATCCCGTTTATTTCCAGCCATACCGCCATTATCCCGCGTAATAAAGATCGGATTGGCGACAATCTCGGCCAGTTTGTACAGGAAAAGTTTCTTGATACTCAGTCACTCGTGGCGTTGATCCATCGTCATCAGCCTGCACAGCTGATCGGCGTCTGGTTCAGCCAGCCGGAAAACGCACAACGGGTGGGTCAACACTTACTGCAAGTGATGAGCGGCTTTCTGGAAATGGCCGACGATACCCGTATTCAGCGCCTGTTACGCCGGGCAGTGCATAAAGCCATCGACAAAGTCGATCTGACGGAAACCAGTGCGCTGTTACTGGAAAGTCTGACGCGCAACAACCGCCATCAGAAGCTGCTGGATAGCCTGATAGCCCAGTTAATTGCCCTGCTGCAGCGTGAAAGCTCACGCACCTTTATTGCCCGCCAGGTGGTGCACTGGCTGGAGACCGATCACCCGTTAAAAGCGAAGATCCTGCCAACCGAATGGCTCGGTGAGCAAAGCGCGGAACTGGTTTCCGACGCGGTGAACTCGCTGCTGGACGACATTAACGCCGACCGTACGCATCAGATTCGCCAGGCATTCGATCGGGCCACGATGAAATTGATCGCCAATCTGAAAACCGATCCGGAAATGGCGCAACGGGCAGATAACATCAAAGATTATCTGAAAAACGACGAGGCTTTTAATCGCTATCTGGGCGAAATGTGGGCGGATCTGCGCAACTGGATGAAAGCCGACATGCAGTCTGACGATTCGCGTATGAAAAAACACATTACCGACGCGGGGTTATGGTTTGGCGAAACACTGCTGGCGGATGGTGCGCTGCGCGCCTCGCTGAATGAGCATCTTGAACAGGCTGCGCACCGGGTCGCACCGGACTTCGCCGCCTTTCTGACGCGCCATATTAGCGATACGGTGAAAAGCTGGGACGCGCATGACATGTCGCGCCAGGTCGAACTGAATATAGGCAAAGACCTGCAATTTATCCGCATCAACGGCACACTGGTCGGTGGATCGATTGGTCTGATCCTCTATCTGCTCTCACAGTTACCCATGCTGCTGCACGTTACCGTTTTTTGATTCTTCTGTAAGGAGACGCCATGGCCGACATTACCCTCACCCACAGCGAGCGCGAGCAATTACGCAATAAATTGCAAGCGTACTGCGAAACGCATTTCGAACTGGAGCTGGGGCAGTTTGACGCGGAATTTTTTATCGACTTTATCATCGAACAGATTGGCCCCGCCTTTTACAATGCAGGAATAGAGGAAGCGATTCGCACGCACGCGCTCTACAGCGAACGGATCCAGGAAGAGATGGATCTGAAGAAGATACTCTGAGCCTGTTTCACTCTCAGCGTTTCTGCGCTTCAGCCGCCGGAGATCAATATTCCCCTTCATTTTATATGACTATAATGCGGCCACTTTTTACATCTCCCGTGTCACGGGGAAGGAAAATCATGTCGCTTATCACCGCACTCCCGGACGTATTTGAACAATTCTCCGAAGCCCGCCAGAAAGGTTTTCTCACCGTGATGGACCTGAAAGAGCAGGGCATCCCATTGGTAGGCACGTACTGCACCTTTATGCCACAAGAGATCGCGATGGCCGCAGGCGCCGTAGTGGTCTCGCTCTGTTCCACCAACGATGAAACCATCGAAGAAGCGGAAAAAGACCTGCCGCGTAACCTCTGCCCGCTGATAAAAAGCAGCTACGGCTTTGGCAAAACCGACAAATGCCCCTACTTCTACTTTTCCGATCTGGTGGTGGGTGAAACCACCTGCGACGGCAAAAAGAAAATGTACGAATACATGGCAGCGTTCAAAGCCGTTCATGTGATGCAACTGCCGAACAGTGCGGCGGATGCTGCATCTCGGGCATTATGGAAAGCGGAGATCCTGCGCTTACAACAAGCGATCGAACACCGTTTTGGTCAGCCCATCAGCGAAGCAGCGCTGCGCGATGCCATTGCGCTGAAAAACCGTGAACGCCAGGCGCTGGCAAACTTCTACCGCGTGGGGCAGCTCAATCCGCCTGCACTTAGCGGTGCAGATATCCTGAAAGTGGTGTACGGCGCGACCTTCCGCTTTGACAAAGAAGCACTGATCGACGAGCTGAATACCATGGCCGAACGGATCCGCAACGAATGGCTGGCCGGGAAACGCCTGGATCCCCGCCCACGTATTTTGATCACCGGTTGCCCGATTGGCGGCGCGGCAGAGAAAGTCGTGCGCGCCATCGAAGAGAATGGCGGCTGGGTGGTGGGCTACGAAAACTGCACCGGGGCGAAAGCCACTGAACGCTGTGTTGACGAGAGCGGCGATGTGTACGATGCGCTGACCGACAAGTACCTGGCGATCGGTTGCTCCTGCATCTCGCCTAACGATGAGCGCCTGAAACTGCTCAGCCAGATGGTGGAAGAGTATCAGGCCGATGGCGTAATTGATGTCATTTTACAGGCGTGCCACACCTACGCCGTTGAGTCTCTGGCCATCAAACGCCATGTGCGGCAACAACACAACATTCCATATATGGCTATTGAGACGGATTACTCGACGTCGGACATCGGGCAACTTAGCACCCGCGTTGCCGCATTTATTGAAATGTTATAAGGAGTGGTCGTGGCGTTTACCGTAGGCATTGATTCCGGCTCGACCACCACCAAAGGTATTCTGCTGGAGGGCAACACCATCGTACGGCGTTTCCTCTGCCCGACCTCGTTTCGCCCCGCTGCGTCGATCGGTGAAGCGTGGGAGACATTGCGCGCCGGGCTTGCTGAACCTCCGTTTCTAACGCTAACCGGCTACGGACGGCAACTGGTGGATTTCGCCGACAAGCAGGTCACCGAAATCTCCTGCCACGGGCTGGGCGCACGGCTGTTATTGCCCGAGGCACGTACGGTCATTGACATCGGCGGTCAGGACAGCAAAGTGATCCAGCTTGATGAGCAGGGCAATCTCACTGATTTCCTGATGAATGATAAGTGTGCCGCCGGTACCGGGCGTTTTCTCGATGTCATCTCCCGCACGCTGGGTACGCAGGTTGAGCATCTTGATGACATTACCGAAGGCGTCGAGCCGCATCCACTCACCAGCATGTGCACCGTGTTTGCCGAATCGGAAGTGATCAGCCTGCGATCGGCGGGCATCGCACCGGAGGCGATCCTCGCCGGAGTAATCAATGCGATGGCGCGCCGCAGCGCCCATTTTATCGCCCGGCTTTCCACACAAGGCCCCTTGTTATTTACCGGCGGTGTCAGCCACTGCACCACCTTTCGCCGCATGCTGGCAGCGCACCTGAACAGTGAAGTGTTTACCCATGATGACGCCCAATATGCCGGTGCCGTGGGGGCGGCGCTGATCGGCCAGCGGCAGAGAAAGCGCCATGGCTGAATACCTGCTGCTGTTCCACAACACCCCCGGTGTGCTGCAAACCCGCAAGGCGTTGCAGGCCGCCGAAATCCCCTTTCGCGTACAGGATATCCCACGCACTCTGCGTGGCGGCTGCGGTTTGTGCATCCGTTTTCACAGTACCGCAAGCGAGGTGGATCAGTGGATGATCCCCGACGTCACGCAGGCAATTTATCGCTGCGAAGGTGAGCATTTCGTGCAGGTTTCGTAGATCCGAACAGAGGCCCTGTACGCGCAGTGCCATCGGGCTGTTTCGGCCTACTGCTCCTCAATCACAAACCGCGTCGCTTCAAAGCGGTTCAACATCAAATGCACCAACCACACCATGGTTAACGTCGCCACCAGCGCCACCGTGACAGACACGATGCGGTATAAATCGCTGAACACCAGGTCCGTGTCCGGGTGCAGGTTCTGACCAAACATAATGCCAATCGTCGTGACACTGGCGAAACCGACGCCAGCGCCGACTTTTTCCATCACGTGTAAGCGCGCGCTAAACGCCAGTCCGAGACCGATCAGCGGCATCATCAGCAGCATATGGCTGCTGTGGTTATAGAGGATCAACTGCACCAGCAGAATATAGAGACAGGCGAGCACCACCCCCACTACGCGCCACAATGAACTCAGCACCGATCCGCGATAATGCATGGGAAAGAGGATCAGGATCCCCGCCATCAGCGCGGAGAGGGAATCGCTCAGATCGCTTACCTGGAAGACAACAAAAATCATCGTTGCTACCGTTCCGGAAAGCAGGGATTCATGGCGCACGCGGGCGGCGTTTTTCTCGATCAACGGCGGACGGGTGCGCGGCTCCCCATCCGGGATCAGGTAATTCATCAGCGCACTCAGCGCCACCGCCATCACACTGGCTTCGATATTGGAAAACAGCAGCGTGTGCCAGTCGCTGGCGGGGTAGCTCATAAAGTTGAGCATCGTGCTCTGGCACACTACGCCTGCCGAACCGAACAGGAACAGCGCGCCTTTACTCATAAAGCGAAAACGCATCACATACAGTGCGAATACCACCAGCGTCATGATCACCGGCCAACGCGACAAATAGCCGATAATAAACACCATTTCGATGCAGTTCAGTACCGCGCTGAAGATAAACTGCTTTGCCACATGGCGATTAAATACCGGCACCAGCGATAACAGCATCACCGGGTATACCACATAAAACACGCCGTACTGGGTGTTATAAAAGCTCGACACGCTCAGGGCGATCATCCCGGCAAACACAATGCGCAAGGTTTGACGAAAGTCATTGGGGGTGTAAACGATATTGCCATGCGGCGTAAAAACCCGCGCCAGCGTATTAATAGACATAGTGCAGCAGGCTCACCAGATGGATTTGCAGGCCAGAGAAGATCCGTGCGAAAAAGCCCTCGCTGTTATACAACTGCACGGTAGCGCGTGCGCCGGTCGGCAACGTCTTTGGCAACGGTTCGTCCAGCGCCACGTGAATGCGCATACGCTGCGCGTCGCGCACCCAACGGTTGGAGGTTTCCGGTTTGGACAGTTCACCGTTCACCGCTTCCTGACCAGCAAGAACCCCGGCATCACTGCTGGTCACATGTGCCTTAAACACATGACCCGGCAACGCATCAAACACCACTGCAGCGTCGGTGCCTGTATGGGTATGGCGCAGGCTCTTCTCGCGGAAGTCCGCCACAATGTCCGTTTTTTCATGCACCAGCGCCAGTGCTGCGCCGCCAGCAGAGGCATAGAACCCCGGACTCAGTTGCAGGTTGCTGACCGTGCCATCCACTTCCGCCCTCACCTGCGTCCAGCTCAGGTTGAGCTGCGACTGTTGCAACGCATTACGGTATTTTTGCAGAGTGACGTTACGGGCATCATCCTTTTCACCACGCTCGATGGTCAGTTCATCAATCCTGGCATTGAGCGAGTTCACCGACTGGACGCTGCTCTGCCAGGTCGTGCGGACTTTATCGAGGTCGGACTGAGACACATTGTGCATCGCGCCCAGATTCTGATAGCGCTCAAAGGTAACGCGATCGTTCTGTGCGGTGATCTGCGCGGTCTTCAGGCTGGCCTGAGCGGCAACGATCTGCGCATCCAGTTGCTGGTTGGTCAACCGCGCCTGCGCCAGCGCGATCTCACTGGCCTCAATCTGGTTACGGAATGGCGTGGGATCCAGCGCAAACAGCAGGTCGCCCTTTTTTACCTGGCTATTGTTTTGTACATACACCTGCGCTACATAACCGGAAACCCTGGCAGAAACCGGCGTGACGACACGCATCACTGTCGAGTCAGGCGTCAGCGGGATCCAGATATCCGCAACGATAAAATAAGCAAACATCAGCAGGAAAGAGGCAATACTGACCCTTACCCAGCGGGCAAACTTTTGTTCTGGCGTCATCATTTTCTTATTCGGTTTGGGTGTCGTCTTCGCGCATCACGCGCAAATTACAGGCGATTTGATTCAGAGTCGCGCTAAATACCGCCAGATCCGCAGCGGGGATATTGGCCGAGGCGCGCGCCTGACAGGCGTTGATCACTTGCGTGATCCTTTCCAGCAGGCGTTGCCCGTCGGCGGTGAGCGCCAACAGGCGAATGCGTTTGTCGTACGGCGATGTCGTACGCGCAATCAGCCCCTGTTTTTCCAGTTGTGTGAGGGTACGCATCAGCGGCGGCAGTTCAATGCCCTGCACTTCCGCCAGTTCACTGACCGAAACATTGTCGCCCAACTGGTGCAACTGCATCAGCACCGTCCAGCTCGACTGCGTCATACCTGTGTCATTCAGCGCGCGATCGATCGTCGCGCGCCACTGCCGCACCACCATCGCCATGCGCATCCCTAACGGCCGACGGGCAAACAGTACATCTTCGGTCATCGAGACACCCTCCATTCAACGGAGGGGTAAGTTAATAGTTATCAGGGTAAGTATCAAGAAACGAGAGAGCAAAGAGCATGGATTGCGAAAGTCATTCGCACTTTTCTTCAATCAAAAAACACCATCCCTTTGTACGGTTTCTCGCGACAGGCCGCCAGCCGCTGCGCCAGGTTACCCACGTGCGCTTCCAGTTTATGCCCGTCCGGATCGAGAAAGTACCAGGAGTCGCCTTCACTTTTATTCACTTTCCAACTCACCACGCCAGCTTGCTCCAGGCGTGCAACGAAGGCCGCGAAATCACCCTCGTTGATGCTGAATGCGTAATGGGTATAGTCGCTGTGCTGCGGCAAAATCGGTGTGCGCTGCGCGTCAACGGAGAGGCATAACCACAGTTCACCACAGGTGAGATAGGCACCGTTATCCCAGCGCGCATGCAGTTTCAGGCCAAGCAATTCGTGGTAAAACGCAACGCTTCGGTCCAGGTCGCTGACGGCCAACGTCAGGTGATTGAGGCTGTTTAACATAGATTTTCCCGGCACAAATGTTGACAGTGAGAATTAATACTCAGCGACCAAACCGGGGCGTTTGGTCGCTACCGTGTTTCATTCAGAGCATCTGGCTCAATTAGCGTGCTTCGTTGCCTGGTTTGCTTCTTTTACCTCAGCAACAAACTCCGGCAGATCCCATGTGCCGCCTGCGCGCACATAGCGACACATGCCCGTTGTCGACTCACTGCTTTTACGGAACGTTTCACCGTCCCACACCCACTCCGCCGACGCCCAACAGTCGCCAATCCCACGACCGCGTTGGCCCAACGAGATCGCGCCATCGGCATAGTCCGATGCCGAGTTGGTGATCAGCTGCGGGTTGCCTTTCAATGCCTTGTCGATAACCCAATAGCCATAACCTTCGTTGTACGCGGCGCGCCAGCAGAGGGTGGAAATGAGCGCATGCTTACTGTCCAGCGGGGTCAGGGTAATATCGTTATCGCCTTCGACCGTCGCTTCCTGAGGTGATGACAGACGATCGCACCCATTATCGCCAGATAACGTTGCCAGCAGGCGCGGTTTCAGCGCTTTCACTTCCGCCTCGTTCAGCGTGCGATCTTCGCCATCATCCACGGCAACTGCCTGGATAACGGGCGCAGCAACAGGTGCTGCAACGCTATTTTCTGCCTTATCCCCTTTTTTACTCAATGCACCGGGCGTACCGACGCGCCCCTGCACATCGTCGAATTTCAGCAACACCGCGGACGCCCCCTCGCCAGACAGCACAAACGGTTTCACGCCGCCCGTAAACTCAACCTTACTACTGCCTTTCACGGCAGCAATCATGTTGCTGGCCTGCTCGTCCGATAATCGCCAGGTGTCGCTGTCTTCCGCTGCGACATCGCCTTGTGATTTACCGTCGATCCACAGCGTCAGTTTTGCCTGCGGCGTTGCCTCATCGGCTTCCATCTCCGCCAGCACCACATCGACCGTAACAGGGGTATCTGGCCCGGCTTTACGGGTGATCAGCACCGAGCCACTGGCTTCTTCTTCGGCGCTATAGCCTGCCGCGCGGCAGGTCAGCGTGTTGTCACACACCACTTCCCAATCTTTATGTTCAAAGGAGATGCCGCTGTGTCCCGCCATTGCGGGAAGACTGAGCGCTGCTGCCATCACCAGCGTCGCCTTAATACTGCTGTTCATGCCATCACTCCGTAATGAGAAATGGAAACAGTGTGCAGAAATTATGTGTCAGGGAGAAGTGTATTTTTCGCTTGTGCGCCAGGAGGATGATCGTGTCCACATATCACGGGCGAACAGATGAAACCTGCAACATATAGTGGCTGTTCCCCCGATGACATGAGTCCTAAGATAGGGTTTATAACCCTTTATAAAACAATGATAAATGCAACAAAAAGGACTTTCACAGTGAAAAAGCTCTCAAGAATATGCTGGAACGACAAATACTGGCGTGCGCCGTCCGGGCGGGAAGGAAAGTCAATCAATAGCAGTAGCTACGAATACCAGCATGGATTTGGTCATGAAGAGTGGTTATTCGATACGGAAAAACTTATTGATGGCTATCATTACGCCTATTTGCAATCCCTGGCAGGATTAGTTCGCAATGGTCAGGTAATGGATATCAATTTATACACCATTAAAAATGAAAAAAGGAACAATACACGTTATTGGCTGGGTGAGATTTTAAATGCTGAACTGGTTTCCCATGCGGAGTCCCGCAGAATAGTAAAACAGTACCAGCATAATGGCTGGTATGATGAAATGAAGTCGCAGCTTAACGAAGTCGATGTGGATGGCGATATATTAGGATCGATCGACAAGAGCGAATTCTTTACCATTAAGTTTAAGCCGCAAAACTTACGCTTATGCGAGCCGTATATTTTTAGTCATACTGACCCGGCCGTAAAATCAAATTATTACAATCTCATTAATTTTGTTGAGCTTCCTCTTCAAGCCCGCAGCGCAACAGCGTTCGACTTTAAAGCAGGCCATCGCTCTAAACCAGAGAGCGGCCAGCGCAGCGGCGGTGGTTATCGCGCAGAAATCAGTTATATTCATAATACAATACAGGAGGCATTATATACTTCGCTCTGCCAGCACGTTGGTGAAGACCGGGTAAGCACGGAACAAAATACCGGGTATGGGACACGCATCGACCTTGTTGTGCAGGAAAATGAAAACACGTACTCTTTTTATGAAATAAAAACCCATGCCCACGTTTCCTATTGCATCCGTGAGGCCATCGGGCAGCTATTGGAATATGCCTACTGGCACGATAACGGCATACATATTACAAAAATGGTTATCGTTGGAATTACCCCGGCGACGGCAGAAGATAATGCCTATATCGCGCGATTACGGGCGCTACACCATCTGCCACTGGAATATATGCATTTCGATTTAGACCAGAAAACGTTCTCGCAGAGTGATCAATAAACAACGTCCAGCCAACTTATGCTGGCTGGACGTGGGTTTTATTCCCCGTCAGCGCCTGATTAATCGAGGTTCAGTTCACCGTAGGTTTTCACCACGCGGGAAACGATGCCGTAATCAATCGCTTCTTTGGTGTTCATCCAGTAGTTACGATCCGTATCCTGTTTCACTTTCTCAACTGGCTGGCCGGTTGCATCGGCGATCATGCGGTTAACGCGTTCCAGAGTACGGATGATCTCTTTGGCTTCAATCTCAATATCGCTCGCCTGACCGCGCACACCACCCAACGGCTGATGGATCATAAAGCGGGTATTCGGCAGCGAGTAGCGATGCTCTTTTTTCGCCGCCAGCAGGATGGTGATCCCGGCGCTGGCCACCCAACCGGTGCCAATAATGTGCACTTCCGGGGTGATAAATTTGATCATGTCATGGATAGTGTCAGCCGCTTCGACATGGCCACCCTGACTGTTAAGGTAAATTTTGATCGGCGCATCGCTGATGCCCTGTAACAGCAACAATTGCGTGACGACTTTTTCCGTCAGCGCCTGGTTAATTTCACCGGAGATGATAATAGAGCGGGAATCCAGCAGTTTTTGCTGCATCAGCTGGGTTGCGTTGCCGGTTTCGCTCTCTTTTTTATCGTCTTCGTCTTTGCCATTCATAACGTGCATGTGCTTTCTCCCCTTCAGGTTATGGAGCTAAGCATAGCCCAACGCAGGTTGAGCGGAAATAACAAGATGTTATCTCCGCTCGAGAGTGTCCTTACCACAGCTCTTCACGCCGCAACCCCAGGTCTTTTAACTGCTCGTCGCTGAGTGCCCGCAACAGCCTTGCCGTGCGCCTGCGCTCCCGCAGGTGTTGCCATTTACGCCAGAGTAAAACAAACCCGATCCACGGGCGCGTCGGTCGATTTTCAAAGAATTCCATTATCGCTCTCCTCACCAGAACAGAGCGTTATCATCGCCGCGAAAGGCTGTGACAATACAGACTCAGAAATTACTTTTCTTTAACATACAGATCGCTTAAAACAGTGTCTGAATCGCGAAAAATGGCCAAATCTGTACTGGTTTTTAAATCTGTATGATGGAATCAAAGGATACAGCATGACACGCTACCAACATCTGGCCACGCTGCTGGCGGAACGTATTGAGCAGGGGCTCTATCGCCCCGGAGAAAAACTTCCTTCAGTACGAAGCCTGAGCCAGGAACACGGCGTGAGTATCAGCACCGTACAGCAGTCTTACCAGGTACTGGAAAACCTGCAACTGATCACCCCGCAACCGCGTTCTGGCTATTTCGTCGCGCCGCGTAAGGCGCAACCGCCCGTACCCGCGATGTCCCGCCCGGTGCAGCGCCCGGTCGATGTGACCCAGTGGGATGAAGTGCTTACGCTGCTTGATGCCCGCACCGATAAGGCCATCATTCCTTTTGGCGGCGGCGCACCGGATATCACACAGCCCACGCTCAAACCCCTATGGCGCGAAATGAACCGCGTCATACAGCACCAGTTACATGATGTTCTGAGTTATGACACATTGCCCGGCCGCCGCGAACTGCGTGAACAGATCGCCCGATTGATGCTTGATGGCGGCACGTCGCTCAGCGCCGATGATATCGTGATCGCCAGCGGTTGCCACGCCGCGCTCACGCTGGCATTACTGGCGGTTTGCCAACCGGGAGACATTGTTGCCGTCGAATCTCCCTGTTATTACGGCACCATGCAGTTACTGCGTGGGTTAGACATTAAAGCGATAGAGATCCCGACCGATCCCAATGCCGGGATCAGCATCGAAGCTCTGGAACTGGCACTGGAGCAGTGGCCGATCAAGGGCGTGATCCTGGTGCCTAACTGCAATAATCCGCTCGGGTTTATCATGCCGGAGGCACGCAAAAAGGCGGTACTGTCGCTGGCGCAACGCCACGACATTGTGATTTTCGAAGACGATATTTATGGCGAACTGGCCACTGATTATCCACGACCATCAACCATTAAATCTTATGATATCGATGGCCGCGTGCTGTTTTGCAGCTCCGTGACCAAAACTGTTGCACCAGGGCTACGGGTCGGCTGGATCGCACCGGGGCGTTATCTCGATCGGGTATTGCATAAAAAATATGCTGCCATCGGCACAAACGTGCCCGGTACACAGCTGGCCGTAGCGGCATTTATTCGTGATGGCCATTATCACCGCCATGTACGACGCATGCGCCAGGTCTACCAGCATCAGCTCGAAACCTATACCTGCTGGGTACGTCAGTATTTCCCGTGCGGTATCTGTGTGACCCGCCCACAAGGGGGCTATCTGCTGTGGGTTGAATTACCGGAGACCGTCGATATGGTGTGTGTTTCCCGTGCCCTGTGCCAGTTAAAAGTCCAGATTGCGCCAGGCTCACTGTTCTCTGCCTCCGGTAAGTATCGTAACTGCCTGCGACTTAACTGTGCGCTGCCGCTGACGGAAGCCAACCGTGAAGCCATCAAACACCTGGGCGTAGCGATCCATAATGCCTTAGAGGCGTAATATTTTGCCGTTTGGTTATGTGTCCTGTGTAAAAACGGCGTAGATCTTCCGTGAAATAGCTTTATTAAGTTGGCACAGTCTGGCCTCCGTCAACCCAAACAGTTGGCCGATCTCTTTCAGTTTCATTTCATGCTGATAGTAGAGCGTGAAGATCGCTTGCTCACGGGGAGCAAGTTGCGCCAGCGCACTCCGTAACATACGCCCCACCAGCATCTCCTCTTCAAGGGGGCGACTGACAAGCGAAGAGGGGTACGAATCCTTTTCTTGCAGATTTTCAAGACTCTCCAGTTCGCCAGCGGAACAGAGTTGCAAATACGCCTGCCAGGATTCGAATGTCATTCGAAGGTGTGAGCTAACGTCTGTAAAACATGGTGTTTTCCCAGGCTCACTCGCCAACAGGCGTATCGCATCGTTGAGTTTGTGCGTTTGTTGCCGCAATCGCCGGGGGCGCCAGTCCAATTTGCGCAGTTCATCCAGCACGGCACCGCGTATGCGTTGCATAGCATAGCCGGCAAAGCCATCGTCCGGGTGCCCGTAGCGCCGTAAAGAAGAGAGCAGCCCCATAAGCGCAATTTGCCGCATATCGTCCTTATCCAGCACGGCACTGGTTTGCCAGGCAAACTGCCTGACGACTTTTCCCACCAACGGTAAGTAATCACGGAGATAACGCGTTTCGTCGGTTGGGGTTAAAATATTTGCATCTGTATACTTCATCAATTCCCTGTTGACTCGCCCAGCCTTCATTTTAATAAGTGCCGGAAATAAGCAACTCACATGCCAGAGTTTTAAATATTAAAAATCAAAAGATTAAGAAAAAAAGAGGAAGTTTTAATTCCGACAAATTCACGGAAAGGAAATCTTTGCGGAAACAAAAATGCCGCTACGTTTATCGAAAAATATTTTGCGATTCATGCTATGGAAGAAATGAGAGCAAAAATGTACAGTAAGAAAAAACTAAACTGCTTACCATGTGTCGGCATTTCGTTACACAGCACTTAAGTGCATTGAGAAATAAAACCATTCGTCTTTCGGCATTAATCATTATTTATGCCGACAGGTCTCCACCATCAATCGTACTAACGAACCCTGACTGACAGTTAAAACACCATGCAATTTTATGAATAAACATTATTGTGCAATAAATAACTGGCTGATTGATGTCCCGTCAGGATCTATTCTTCATTTAGTGACCGGAGAACGAAAACGCCTGGGTGCCTATCAGCTCAAACTGCTTGATGTCCTGCAACAGAATGCCGGGAAAATTTTAACGCGCGAGGAACTGACCACGCTGGTCTGGGAACGCCGGGTGATTGGCAATAACAGTCTGCCCAATGCCATTCACGCACTGCGCGCCGCACTTGAGGACGACGGCAAGCAGCAACGGATCATCCGCACAATCCCGAAACATGGATATGTTCTGGAGGCGGAATATTGCCGGATGGTGGAAAAAGACGAAGAGGAGATCAATCTCACCAATGTGCTGCCCGCACAGGACGATGAAGAGGTGCTGTTCGACGAGGCTTTGGATACGATAGAACATGAACCGGTGGATACGTATTCCCTGCTGCCTGATGCGCTTTCTCCTGCCGTGCGACGCGAGGCGCAGATGCTTCCGTCACGCGCACAACGATGGAAAGTTGTCCTGGTTTTTCTGGTTATTGCACTGGGCAGCGCTGCACTGGGTTACTCCTTTATTCCCCGCAGTGAAGCACCGGAAGTGCGGGAAATAGCGAAAAATATTTACAGCAATATCCGCATCTTTACCGTCCCCGGGCACGAGAACGATCAGCCCCTCCAACAGACAACCTTCCTGCGATTAAGGGATACTTACTACACTATAAATCAACAACTTAAATCAAAATCAATTCACATGAGCGTTTATTATAACGATGAAAACCAGACGCTGAATTACACCCTGCGCCTGTATAACATCTGTCAGCAGAAAGTATTGGCGATGCAGATCTACCATTCGCGATCCAATGCCACCCTGCTTAATAACTTAATTCTCAGCGAAACCCGGAGAAAGCTCAATGAAATGGTTCCCTGCAAAACGCCGTAAACAGTCTGTTGCGCTGATATTGACAGCCCTTCTCGCTGCACTATCAGGCACGCAATTACACCGCGCCAATGCGGTCATACAGCAAAACGTCGATGAAGTTACGCAGTTTGGCTTCTATGACCTGATGCTGCGCCAAAAGGAGTTATACGACTCGCACATGACTACGAAGGGAAATACCATACAGAGCAATATCACCAGCCCTGATGACAATCAGTTCGTCCTGAAAGGGAATTTTGTGCGAACCCGACAACAGGGTCAAACCTATTATTTCAGCTACTCACCTATCTATTTTATGTCATCACAGAATAGCCGCATGATTAATGGGAATGTGGATTTACTAACCCACAGCGGTTTCTGGATACAGCAATACGAGGCGGATAACGTCCCATTGGTGAGTATGCAAAACGGTCTCATTTTCCTCTACCCGCTGGATGCCAGATAACGTACGTTCAATGAACAGATAGCGCAGATTCCCGGTTTTTTTACGCCCATAATTGTGCCGTATGTTTCACTGTTATTTCTGGCAAAACACAGAAAGAAAAAAAGCGCCAGGCAATACACATTGATATATCCGCGATGGGTCCATGTTGCGGATTACCTTCCCGATGTATCTGAGCCTTTTTCACGCATCGACGCCAGGCGGTAACGCAGAGCACGGGGAGTAATGCCAAGAACGGCAGCCGTTTTGGTTTTGTTTCCCTGATGCTGCCTGAGTACTTCACTGATGTAGTCATACTCCGCATTGCGCCCGTGCCGGCGTACATCAGAAATCATGGCTTCGCCCGGTTTCGCCTGCGAGTGGGGCGTCGGCAGCCCCAGATCGGCGGCGTTGATCTCGTCGCCGTCTGCAAGGATCACACCGCGCTTCACCACGTTTTCCAGCTCGCGGATATTGCCAGGCCAGTCATGATTCAGCAGTGCCCGACAGGCTTCATCACTCAGACTTACCCTTCGCAGGAAACAGGACTGATACTTGTTCAGCAGAAACCGGGCAATCGGCAGAATATCCTGTGGGCGACTCCGCAACGGGGGAATGTGGATCGGCACCACCGCAATGCGGTAAAACAGATCCTGGCGAAAACGCCCTGCGTCCACTTCACGCTGAAGATCTTTATTCGTCGCCGCAATCAGGCGGATATTCAACGGCAAGCATTGACGACTCCCGAGTCGTTCAACCTCCTGTTCCTGCAAGACACGCAGCAGTTTTGCCTGCATCGCTGGCGACATATCGCCGATTTCATCCAGTAACAACGTACCGCCGTTTGCTTGCTCAAACTTTCCCGGAAGGCTGGTCACAGCCCCGGTAAAAGCACCTTTTTCATAGCCAAATAACATCGCCTCCAGCAGATTTTCCGGGATGGCGGCACAATTGACGCCGACATAAGGTGCATCATGCGCATAAGCATTGTCGTGAATATACCGGGCCACGCACTCTTTGCCGGTTCCGGTTTCACCACTAATCAACACCGGGACTGGATATTTGGCAAGACGGCGGGCTAATGAAAAAACATTTTCGCTGGCAACCGAGTGAGTAATAAATATATTCCCTTTACTTCCGCCATAATCAATAAAATGCGTCATTAGCACTTACCAAGGAAACTGTTAAATATAAAAAAAGGCCCTATCATGCCAGACGTTTTATCCGTCAGTCAGAATAGGGCAAAAAAGACTTATATCTCAGCACGACGAATTATACCGCTCGAGAAAAAAATGTCTTAATAATCTTAAATATTAAAATATTAATCCATATAAAACATATGGATACTTAAAAAATCATCCATTACACATAATCATTTAATAAATTTCTTATCTGTGCATTGCTGACAGCTCAGAATGAAAAACGCGCACTGCCACAGGCCTCCCGTGCGACTCTGTCGGCCCTTTACGTAGACATGATTTGACCGCCATCACACTTAGTGCGCTGACCCGCCTGATTGAATAAATTATTCTTATTTTTATCCTTATTAATAATATATTATTCCTTATACAGCGCCACCATTAGTGCGGCAGGCAAAGTACACACTGAAAAGTTAAGTGAGACATTGATGAACATTGATCTATCCAAACTGACCACCGAAGGTCGCAACGCTGCGAGCGCCCATATTGACATGCTCTCCACCGAAGAGATGCTGAAGGTAATCAACGCTGAAGACCAAAAAGTGGCACTGGCGGTGGAAAAGGTGATCCCGGCAATCACCCGGGCGGTCGATGCCATAGTCGGGGCATTTCGCAAAGGCGGGCGCTTAATCTACTGTGGCGCAGGCACTTCCGGTCGGCTGGGGATCCTTGATGCCAGCGAATGTCCCCCCACCTACGGCACCCCGCGTGAGCAAGTGGTAGGGTTAATTGCCGGGGGGCATCGCGCCATTTTGCAGGCGGTAGAAAACGCTGAAGACAGTCTGACACTCGGCGTCGATGACCTGAAAGCGCTTAATTTCAACGCACATGACGTACTGGTTGGCATTGCCGCCAGTGGCCGCACACCGTATGTGATCGCCGCCATGCAGTATGCGAAAAGCCTTGCGGCAACCACGGTCGCCCTGACCTGCAATGACGGTAGCGAAATGGCCCGCATCGCCGACATCGCCATTGTACCCATTGTCGGCCCTGAGGTAGTCACAGGCTCTTCGCGCATGAAAGCCGGCACCGCACAAAAAATAGTGCTCAATATGCTCACCACCGGCGCCATGATCCGCAGCGGTAAAGTCTACGGCAATCTGATGGTCGATGTGGAAGCCACCAACCTGAAGCTGGTGCAACGCCAGATCAATATTGTGATGGAAGCAACCGGCTGCGATGCAGACACGGCCTCTCTGGCGCTGAAAGCGTGTGAGGGCCACTGTAAAACAGCGATCGTCATGGTTCTGGGCCAGCTCAGCGCTACGCAAGCAACACAATTGCTCCAGGATAACGGTGGTTTTATCCGCCAGGCACTGGTTAATGCGGGGATAAAGTGATGGTGAAAATCACGGGACAGCTTATAGCGAACATCGTGGAGTTGGTCGGCGGTAGAGACAACATTAAAACCTGCGGCAACTGTATGACACGGTTGCGTCTGACATTAAACAATGAAGAGCAGGTTGACTATGAAAGCCTTAAAGCCCTGCCAGGTGTGTTGGGTGTAGTGAACAGTGATGATCAATTACAAATTATTGTCGGTCCGGGGAAAGCACAAACCGCCGCAGACACCCTGAATACGCTGCTTGGACATGAACACGCCCCCGCCGAAGCCGCAACACTGCAAAGCGTTGCGCGCGACACCAAACAGCAGATGAAAGCAAAACAGACCAGCGCGGTACATCAGTTCCTGTCGAAATTCGCCACGATTTTCACCCCCCTGATCCCCGGTTTTATCGCCGCCGGGATGCTGCTCGGTGTGGCCACATTACTCGAGCAAAGTCTGCTGAGCGGCGCGGCGCAAAAGAGCGCAACCCTCAGCCATCTGGTGGGGTATATGAAAATATTCGGCAAAGGCTTGTTCACATTTTTGCCGATCCTGATTGGTTATAACGCGCAGAAAGCCTTTGGTGGCAGCGGCGTTAACGGCGCGATCATCGCTGCACTGTTTGTACTCGGTTATAACCCGCAGGCCACCAGTGGGTATTTCTCCGGTATCGATAACTTCTTCGGTATGAGTATCGATCCGCGCGGCAATATTATTGGCGTCTTGATCGCCGCCATCCTCGGCGCGTGGATTGAACGGCAAATACGCAAAATCGTGCCGGATAACCTCGACATGATCCTCACCTCATTACTGACGCTGCTGATTACCGGGGCGCTGGCCTTTACAGTGATAATGCCGATTGGCGGTGAGTTGTTTAAGGGCATGTCGTGGTTGTTTCTGCACCTGAACGGTAACCCGTTTGGCTGTGCGGTGCTGGCTGGTCTGTTCCTGATTGCCGTGGTTTTTGGCGTACATCAGGGCTTTATTCCGGTCTATTTTGCGCTCATGGATGCGCAAGGCTTTAACGCATTGTTTCCGATCCTGGCTATGGCGGGGGGTGGTCAGGTCGGCGCAGCGCTTGCGCTCTATTTCCGTTCACCGCCGCATTCTGTTATCCGCAACCAGATCCGTGGTGCGATCATTCCCGGCATTCTGGGCGTTGGCGAACCGTTGATTTACGCCGTCACGCTACCGCGTGTTAAGCCGTTCATTACTGCCTGTATTGGTGGCGCATGCGGCGGTTTCTTTATTGGCCTGGTGGCATGGCTGGGGTTGCCGGTGGGCCTCAATACTGTGTTTGGCCCGTCCGGTCTGGTCGCCCTACCGCTAATGACGTCAGCTCAGGGGATCTACGCCGGTATGGCGGTCTACGCAGCCGGCGTGGCGGTTTCGTATGTGTGCGGTTTTGTCGTCACCTGGTTCTTTGGTCACAAAGCAGTGGACTTGAACTGATCGCCAGGGCGGTGCGCCGCCCTGCGTTTTACTCGTCCTGATAACGTTCTTTCCAGATATCCAGTGTACGTGGCACCTGAGTTTTATCCTCCCGCGTGGTGAAGTAATGCAGTTGCAATTTTCCACCCGGTCGCGCAGGGGGAAACAAGCGTGCAGCCCAGATATCACCCTGTGGCGTGTAGATAATCATGGCGGTTTGTCGGTTGGCCGCACCGCGCAGCCACATCGAGACGACCGTCGCCCCCATATTGTCCCGGTCGTTTTCGTAGATAAACACATTGGCTGTATCCACAAACTGCTGATAATCCTCCCCGACCAGCGCACGGAATTTCTGGTCCAGCGCGTCCGTGGGGAGAACCCCCAACGAGTAGAGCGTCGCTGATGGACGCGGATCCTTCTCTGCGGGCTGATACACCCCATCAATAAACGCACCGTTGGGCATAATGAGTCGACATCCCCACTCTGCATTGCTGTGTACCTGCAAAGCGCCATCCTGCTTGGGAATGATCAAGATTAAGCAGTCGCTGACATCGTGAATATTTTCAACCAGCACCATACCGTAGACTTTACGTGCCTCAGCAGTAAATTCTTGCCGGTTAACCCCGGCCCATACGCGGATGTCCGTGTCGATACTCCATTCACTGCTGCGGCTAAACTGAAGCACACTGCCGCTCATATGGGGCGCGAGCATATTCCACCACTGCCCTTGCCACGTAAAATCCGTTTTCACGTCTGACACCATATTGATGCCTTTGTAATAAGCGCGGCGGATGCAGTTATCCGTTGTGCAAGTTTGCAGGGAGGCTTCCCACGCAGCATATTGCTGGCGTATTGAACGGGTATCGTCATGATCCAACCTTGAACGATAGATAGTATCCAGCGTTTGGTCGAGCCAGCGCAGATTGTCATTATTGCAAATCGTATTTTCCAGTGGTGTTGCCGCACGCCTGCAGTTCACCGCCCATGCGCTGCAGGCATACAGGTTTAATAAAATTAAAAGGCCACCAAATAAAAGGCGATTAACCATGGCAAATATTCTTCAAGGTTAGCGATTCGCAGTGTGGGAATTATAGATGATTTTTACTAAGAAATCGTTAAGCAAATTAATAAATTAAACTAGTTAAGTCGACCTTAATTTGTGTCGCTTATATTCTTATTTTATTTTTTTAAATCACAAATCGGCGTTCAAAATCGATATTACCGAAAGCAGCATGGCTGCAGAAAATAACGGATTGTGAAAAGCCCGGTAGCAAACCGGGCTGCAGAAGTATCAAAACGCGTAGGAAAGACTGCCCACAATGTTGCGCTCGGCGCCAAAATAGCAGTAAGAGAGGGAATTACAGGCGGCAATATAGCGTTTGTCCGTCAGGTTATTGACTGTGACCTGCGCACTCAATCCTTTCAGACCCACCTGCGCCAGATCGTAACCCACTGCCATGTCTACCAGCGTATAGGAAGGCAGCGTGTGCGTATTCTGGCGATCGGACGTCATGCCATTCACATAACGCGCGCCGGAACCCACCGTCAGACCCTTTAACGGGCCGGTTTTCACATCGTAGCTCAGCCAGGCGCTGGCCTGATTGCGCGGCGCGTAAACGGCGCGTTTGCCCTGCTCTTCCGCGCTGCTCCTGGTGTAGCGAATATCATTGTAGGTATAAGACGCCTGCAATCTCAGGTTATCCGTCAACTGCCCCACCGCTTCCAGTTCAAGACCTTCAGACTCGATTTCACCAATCGAGCGATACGGATCGGTTGGCTCCACTTTGGTGGCAATATTTTCCTGATTAATCCGATACACCGATGCGCTGTACATCGTCTGCGATCCTTCCGGCTGGAACTTCAGCCCCGCCTCCCACTGCTTCCCTTTCATCGGCTTGAGGATATTGCCGTACTCATCAGTAAAGCTGGTTGGCGTAAACGCAGTGGAGTAGCTGACGTACGGCGCAAAACCGCTATCGAACAGATACATCAGCGCGGCACGGCTACTGACGTGGTTTTGATCCAGCGTATCGCTGCTGTCATTGATCTTATTGACGTTCGTGATCTTCACCTGATCGTGACGACCACCCAGCGTCAGCCGCCATCTGTCCAGCGACATTTGATCCTGCACGTAGATCCCGGTTTGCTCCAGCTTATGCTTTTCGCGGCTGTAGACCGTGATCGACAACGGATCGGCACCATAGACCGGGCTGAAGGCATCGATCGCCGGGAAACTGCCGTAAGAGGCCGTAACATCATTATTGCGACGCTGATAATCAACGCCCAAAAGCACGCGGTGGTTGATCATGCCAGTGTCGATGCTGCCATCGATCTGGTTATCCAGGGTGATGGCCGAAAGCGATTCATCAGAGCCGGAATAGCCGCGATTCAGTTCGCTGTCGTTTAGCCAGCCTGCGGCATACACCTGGTTCAAATCGACATTGGTACGGAGGTAACGCAGTTTCTGGCGAACGGACCAGCCACTGTCGAACGCATGTTCGACGTTGTAACCAACCATATTTTCCCGGCGATCATACTTATCGTATTTGTCTTCCCCTTCGAAGAAGGTATTGGAAATTTTCTGTCCGGCATGGGAAACCACTGTGCCTTCATAAGGCAGGCCAGAGTGGCTACCGCCCTCGGGGTCGCGATGCAGATAGGCCATCAGTTCAAGACGCGTGTTGTCGGTAATACGCCATGTCAGGCTGGGCGCGATGGCGTAACGCTGCTCTTTCAGGTGATCAAACTGGGAGTCCGCATAGCGCGTCATGCCGGTTAAACGTACCGCCACGCGGTCGTTGTCATCCACCGGGCCGGTCACATCAAACGCGGCACCGCGCTGGTTATTGTTACCGGCAAACAGTTTAACTTCACCGCCGGGGTCAAACGACGGTTTACGGGAGTTCAGCGCCACAATGCCGCCTGGCGAAGAGCGCCCATAAAGCACCGATGCCGGGCCACGCACCACTTCAACGCTATCGAGGAACCAGGGATCAATGACCAGAGAACTGTGCGAATTGCTATCGCCCATCATCTTCAGACCGTCGAGATAGATATTATCCAGACTGCCATCGGAGAAGCCACGCAGCACAATATAGTCAAAACGGTTCGATGCGCCGATCTGGTTGCTGTAAACGCCCGGCGTGTAGCTGACTGCCTGGCGAACGTTAATAGCACCCTGCTCTTCATACTGCTGGCGCGTCACGATGGAAACCGCCTGCGGCGTTTCGATATCCGGCGTTTCCAGCTTGGTTGCGCCACTCTGCATTTGCGAAGTCACCACCACAGTATCCTGGGTGGCTGCGGTTTCCGCCGCCGCCAACCCGCTCATTCCACCTGTGATACAGCCAATCATCAACGCCAGTCGCGTTTTTGCGAACATGAAAATCTCCAGAAGCCGTTATTATTGTAAATAAGAATTATTACCTTTTTGGATTCCATCCTCGCTATGCGCAATGACGAGTCGCATATGCGCAGTGACGAAACCTATTGCAGGAGAGAAAAAGGATCTACACGATCAGCTGAAGGGGATCAGGAAACGCGCACTTCGCTGGGTGCAACGCCGTAACGACGGCGAAAGGCGGTTGAAAAGTTGGTGGCATGCTGATAACCCGACATCCACGCAGCCTGCTGCACACTATATCCCTGTGCCAGATAGCTGCGCGCCAGCTCAAGGCGACAGTCACGCAGATAGTCGAACACTGACTGACCATAAGCCTGGCGGAATTTCACCCGCAAACTGCTGGAGCTCATGGCCGCAAGCTGCGCCAGCGCATCAAGGGTGTAGGCTTTTTCCGGCTCTTGCTCAAGCAGGCGGCGCACGTTTTCCAGCCGGTGCTGCTCACTGTACGTTGCGACGCTACGCTTTTCACTGCCCTGCATGCGGCAAGACAACGCCTGTCCCAGCAGTTGCAACATCAGCCCTTCCATCATCAACTGACGCGACAGGCCAGGCCCGGCGCTCTGCTGCGCAGCGTGCAGCCCCGAAAGTAAAAACGCCGGAACCTGCCATAAGAAGGTCGGCGCGCCGCCCGCTTCCCATTGTTGCAACAACGCCATCAGCAACGGTGACTGCAAGCAACGGGCGGGATCGACACCCAGCGACAGCGTACGCAAATGGTAATCCGCCAGATGACTGGCATTCATCACCTGATGCTCGCTGAGGCGCGAGGTAAACGCCATGCCAGCGCGCACCACAAATTCCTGCCCGTTAAGACGCAGCATCACACAGCCTTCCAGCACCACCAGCATATAAAGCGGGCAACTGTGCAGCGATGTGGTTTCATAAGGTTGAAGAACGCGAATATCGGAACGGGTCAGATTGAGGCCAGAAGAGAGGGTCATCTCTTCCACGTCCCCGCGGATCACCATCCGCTGCGCTTTAGTAAAGTCACTGTCGCCGGACAACGCCGGGAAGCGATAATCGATGCCATAGCGTTCGCCAAACCCGATAAAGTCTTCAACCGAAAAGTGTGTTTTTTGCATAGCCGGCAGCCGTCGCGATCCTGTCGCCTTCCTTGTCCCGGGCGGGACGAAATGGCTTACACCTTACCATTGGCACCGAAGCGCTTCAATAATATTGAGAATTATTCTCACATACGAATCGCAGGATTTTAATACACTCAGCCGGTAGCCAGCGAGGTCAGGATCTGCTGGCGCAACCATTTGTGCCCCGGATCGCGGTGCAGCCGTTCATGCCACAGCATCAGCATGTCGAAGCCCGCCAGCTCAACTGGCGGTTCAACCACGCTTAATGCGTCGGACGTCGCCACCAGCCGTTCCGGCAACACCGCCACCAGATCGGTTCGCGCCAGTGCGTCCAGCATAAACAGGAAATGCGGCACTGACAGCACCACATTGCGCGTCAGTCCGCGCTGCGCCAGCGCGAGATCGGTTGCCGCGCGAAACCCGCCGCCCTCCGGCGACACAATCACATGTTCGAGCGAGCAAAACTGCTCAAGCGTGGGCCGACGCTGTAGCGCCGGATGGTTTACGCGCCCCGCCAGGACATAGCGTTCGGTGAATAGCCATCGCTGGTGTAAAGCGGGTGGCGAACCATCGCGCAGATGGAAAAAGAGATCAATATCCCCCTGCTCCGCCTGGCGCTGGATCTGTCCGGGATTGAGTTCAAAGATAGCCAGACGGCTGGCCGGTGCAGCGGCGCGCAGCCTGGCAAGCAACGGCAGCAGCACTGCCGTTTCAGTGTAATCCGTGGCCGCCACGCGCCAGGTCACCTGCGCCTGAGCGGGGTCGAACTCACTGACCGGAGAAACAGCGCGTTGCAATGCATCCAGCGCCTGGCGTAGCGGCTCACGCAGACCATCGGCTCTGGCCGTGGGTTGCATGCCGCGCGGTCCAGGTAGCAGCAACGGATCGTCAAAAATCTCCCTTAGTCGCGCAAGCTGTACGCTGACAGAGGGCTGAGAGAGATTCAAACGCTGTGCCGCACGCGTGACATTATGCTCGCTGAGCAGCACATCCAGCGTCAGCAACAGGTTGAGATCCAGCCGATGAAGATTAACCATAACTATACCTGTGATAACAGCAATTAATTTCTACTATATCGCCGCCTCACCTACCCTGCAGCTTCAATCTTATTGCCGGGAGTTGTTATGAACGTACTGATTGTTTATGCCCATCCGCAGCCCCATTCCCTGAATGGGGCGCTGAAAGAATTTGCCGTACAGCATCTGGAGAGTGCGGGTCACAGCGTGGAGGTCTCTGACCTGTATGCCATGCAATGGAAGTCTCAGCTAGACGAAAACGACAGCAGCAGTGCCCCGATTGGCGACGTGTTTCACCCGTCTCTCGATTCAAAACACGCCTTTGAACAGGGTACACAGTCAGAGGACATCGCCGCTGAGCAGGCGAAATTACAACGCGCCGATGCGGTGATTTTTCAGTTCCCGCTGTGGTGGTTCTCCATGCCCGCCATTATGAAAGGGTGGGTGGATCGCGTTTATGCCTGTGGTTTTGCCTACGGTGTGGGTGAACACAGCGACAGCCATTGGGGGGATCGCTACGGCGAAGGTCGCCTTGCGGGTAAGCGCGCAATGTTGCTGGTGACCACCGGCGGCTGGGCGTCGCATTACAGCCCGCGCGGCATCAATGGTCCGATCAACGATATCCTGTTTCCGATCCAGCATGGCATCTTGTTTTACCCCGGCTTCACGGTGCTGCCACCGCTGGTGATTTACCACAGCAGCCGCATTGATGAAGCGCGCTATGCCGCACACTGTGCCGAACTGGCTGAACGCCTGGATACGCTGTGGCAAACACCACCGCTGCCATTTCGCCAGCAAAACGGCGGCGATTACGACATCCCGGCGTTAACTCTGCGGGAAGACATTCTGCCGGGCGAGCAAGGTCTGGCTATTCATGAACATAGCAAAGCGTGACATCCCTAATTAAACTGGCGTAATAACCTTGCGCCGGTTTAATTAATTTGCAACAACTCACAATGCCTTCAAATTAACTCCACAGCATTTCGCTATTATTTTCCTGCGCAATTTTCCATACTTCTTCATTATTTCTTCATAACGTCAGTTTTTGTAAATTGCCATTATTTGCGCAGAAAATACTTACTCGTAAAACATAAATTCGTTTACTCTATTTACTGATGAGAACGATCATTCTCAAACCGAATTCACGAGGATCCGACATGCAGCCGAAAACATCGCAGGAACAGCGCCATCAGCAGCGCAAAGATGAGATCATTGCCGCTGCCCGCAGGCGTTTTCGCGCCAGCGGTTTTCATGCCGCCAGCATGTCGCAAATCGCGCTCGAAGCGCAACTTAGCGTAGGGCAGATCTACCGTTACTTCGCAAGTAAGGACGCGATCATTGAAGAGATGATCCGCCGCATCATCGACTACCGCATTGCGGAGATGGAAAACAAGACAGAGACCAGCCACCTGCCAGAAGCGCTGGCCTGGCGCCACTCTTTGAGCCCGGATGATGATGCGCTGATGCTGGAGATGGCCGCAGAAGCGACCCGCAATCCACAGGTTCAGGCCATGATGATCGAAGCCGACGCACGGATGTTTGAAAACGCCTGCAATTATATGCAAAGCCGACACCCGCACCTGAGCACAGAGCGTATCCGTTGTTGCGTGGAATTACTGGCGGCACTGATGGAAGGCACCACATTGCGCTGTTTAACACCGCAAAAATGCGACCCAACGCAATTACAATTGTTGTATCAGGAAATCACCACGATGCTTTTTGCAGACAAATAAATAATTCAAAAAATAAGGGAATATAAACCTTAACCTACATATTGCTATATCCAATATATAGCACATCCGCCTGCGCCTTATCCTGTTTAAAAAAACGGGCAGGCTTCGCTCATGCCAGGAAAAAGAGAAATGAAGTTAATAAAAACAACGTTAGTGGCCGCCCTCGCCCTTGTTGGTTGCGATAATGCCACCCCGCCTGCACAACAACCGGTCCAGGAAGTCGGCGTAGTGACGTTAAAAAGCCAGCCGCTCGCGATCGCCAGCCAGTTGACTGGCCGCACATCTGCCTCGTTGTCCGCTGAAGTCCGCCCGCAGGTTGGCGGCATTATCCAGAAACGCCTGTTTACGGAAGGCGATACGGTAAAGGCCGGGCAGGCACTTTACCAGATCGATCCTTCCAGCTACCGCGCGGCGTTTGATGAGGCCGACGCTGCGCTGAAGCAAGCGCAAGCGCTGGTAACGTCTGACTGCCAGAAAGCGACCCGTTATGCGCAATTGGTGAAAGAGGATGGTGTTTCACGCCAGGATGCCGACGATGCGCAATCCACCTGCGCACAGGATCGCGCCAGCGTGGCCTCGAAAAAAGCCGCACTGGAAACCGCACGCATCAATCTGAACTGGACTACCGTCACCTCACCGATTGCCGGACGTATTGGTATCTCTTCCGTGACGCCTGGTGCGCTGGTAACGGCGGAGCAAACCACGGCACTGGCAACCGTGCGCGGGCTGGACAGCATGTACGTCGATCTCACCCGCTCAAGCGTTGATCTTCTGCGTTTGCGCCGACAAGCGCTCGCCAGCGACAGCAATACCCTGAGCGTCACGTTAACGCTGGAAGATGGCAGCACCTACAGTGAAAAAGGGCGTTTAGCGCTGACCGAAGTCGCCGTTGATGAAGCGACCGGTTCCGTCACCCTGCGCGCTGTGTTCCCGAACCCGCATCATCAACTGCTGCCGGGGATGTTTGTTCGCGCTCGCGTGGAAGAAGGGGTGATGAACAACGCGATCCTCGCGCCACAGCAAGGGGTCACTCGCGACGCCAAAGGCAACGCCACCGCACTGGTGGTCAACGCACAGAACAAAGTGGAACAACGCACCCTCGAAACCCGCGACACCTATGGCAATAAATGGCTGGTGGTGAGCGGCCTGCAAAGCGGTGACAAGCTGATCGTGGAAGGCACCGATAAAGTTGCCGCCGGCTCAACGGTAAAAGCCGTTGAGGTCCAGGAAGCGAACGGAGGAAAAGCCTGATGTTCTCCAGCTTCTTTGTGCGTCGCCCGGTTTTTGCCTGGGTGATCGCCATTCTGATCATGATGGCCGGTATTCTGGCGATCCGCACGCTGCCCGTAGCGCAGTATCCGGATGTTGCGCCGCCAGCAATCAAAATCAGCGCCACCTATACCGGTGCGTCGGCGCAGACGCTGGAAAACAGCGTCACGCAGGTGATCGAGCAGCAACTCACCGGGCTGGATAACCTGCTCTACTTCTCCTCCACCAGCAGTTCGGATGGCGAAGTGGATATCACCGTTACCTTTGAGCAGGGAACCGACCCGGATACCGCCCAGGTTCAGGTGCAAAACAAAGTGCAGCAGGCGGAATCCCGTTTGCCGACCGAAGTGACCCAGTCCGGAGTGACGGTCGTGAAATCCCAGAGCAACTTCCTGTTGATCATGGGGTTGTACGATAAAACCGATCGTGCTACCAGTTCCGACATTGCCGACTGGCTGGTCAGTAACATGCAGGATCCGCTGGCCCGCGTGAACGGCGTCGGTAGCCTGCAAGTGTTCGGCGCGGAATACGCGATGCGCATCTGGATGGATCCGAACAAACTGGCCTCCTACTCGCTGATGCCGTCGGATGTACAGTCCGCCATTGAAGCGCAGAACGTACAGGTCTCCGCCGGTAAAATTGGTGCACTGCCATCGTCCAGCAGTCAGCAGTTAACCGCCACCGTACGCGCCCAGTCACGCCTGCAAACGGTGGCGCAGTTCCAGAACATCATCATCAAGAGTGAAAGCAGCGGTGCGGTAGTGCGCGTGAAAGATGTCGCCCGCGTCGAAATGGGCAGTGAAGACTACAATGCCATTGCCAAACTGAACGGCCACCCTGCGGCCGGTCTGGCGGTGATGCTGGCGCCGGGCGCTAACGCGCTGGATACCGCCACGCGGGTCAAGGACAAAATCGCCGAGTATCGCCATAGCATGCCGCAGGGTTATGACGTGGCGTACCCGAAAGACAGCACGGAATTCATCAAAATCTCCGTCGAAGACGTGGTTAAAACGCTGATCGAAGCCATCGTGCTGGTGGTCTGTGTGATGTACCTGTTTCTGCAAAATATCCGCGCTACGCTGATTCCGGCGCTGGCGGTGCCGGTGGTGCTGCTGGGTACGTTTGGCGTGCTGGCGCTGTTTGGTTACTCCATTAACACCCTGACGCTTTTCGCCATGGTGCTGGCGATAGGGCTCCTGGTGGATGACGCCATCGTGGTGGTGGAAAACGTCGAGCGTATTATGCGCGACGAAGGCCTGCCCGCCCGCGAAGCAACCATCAAGTCGATGGGTGAAATCTCCGGCGCGCTGATTGCGATTGCGCTGGTGCTCTCCGCTGTATTCTTGCCGATGGCCTTCTTTGGCGGCTCGACCGGGGTGATTTACCGTCAGTTCTCGGTCACCATCATCTCGGCGATGGCGCTGTCAGTGGTGGTGGCGCTGACGCTGACACCCGCGCTGTGCGGCGCGGTGATGCAACACAGCGTACCGCATAAAAAAGGTTTCTTTGGCGGCTTCAACCGCTTCTACAACCATACCGAACACCAATACCAGCACGGTGTTATGCACGTTTTGCGCCGCGCGGTGACGGTCATTGGCACTTACGCGGTACTCTGCGCAGCAATGGCGTTTGTCATGTGGCGACTGCCCGGCAGCTTCCTGCCCACGGAAGATCAGGGCGAAATCATGGTGCAGTTCACTCTGCCAGCGGGCGCGACGGCAAACCGCACTGAAGAGGTCGCCAGCCAGGTCACCGACTGGTTCCTGAATAAAGAGAAAGCCAACACCGAAGCGATCTTTACCGTTACCGGCTTTAGCTTCAGCGGTAGCGGGCAGAACGCCGGGATGGCCTTCGTCTCGTTGAAAAACTGGTCCCAGCGCGCGGGATCGGAAAACACCGCACAGGCCATTGCGTTACGCGCCAGCCGCGAATTGAGCAGCATCCGCGATGCCAGCATCTTCGCCATGACGCCGCCATCTGTGGATGGTCTGGGTCAAAGTAACGGTTTCACCTTTGAACTGCTGGCCAGCGGCGGTACCGATCGTGACCAGTTGCTGAAGTACCGTAACCAGTTGCTGGGCAGCGCGAACCAGAGCGTGGAACTGCACGCCGTGCGCGCTAATGACCTGCCGCAAATGCCGCAGTTGCAGGTGGATATCGACAGCAATAAAGCCGTGGCATTGGGCCTGTCGCTGAGCGATGTCAGCGATACGCTCTCCAGCGCCTGGGGCGGCACCTACGTGAATGACTTTACTGACCGTGGCCGTGTGAAAAAGGTCTATATCCAGGGCGACAGCGACTCGCGCTCCGCACCGTCCGATCTCAATAAATGGTATGTCCGCGGCAGCAACAATGACATGACGCCGTTCTCTGCTTTCGCCACCACGCACTGGGAGTTCGGCCCGGAAAGGCTGGTGCGTTACAACGGTTCAGCGGCCTATGAGATCCAGGGCGAAAACGCTACCGGCTTCAGCTCCGGCGTGGCGATGACCAAAATGGAAAACCTGGCCGACAGCTTGCCCGCGGGGACAACCTGGGCATGGAGCGGTCTTTCATTGCAGGAAAAACTCGCCAGTGGCCAGGCCATGAGCCTGTACGCCATCTCGATTATGGTGGTCTTCCTCTGCCTGGCGGCACTGTATGAAAGCTGGTCAGTGCCGATTTCGGTGATCCTGGTGATCCCGCTGGGTGTACTGGGTGCTGCGCTTGCCGCGTGGATGCGCGGACTGAGTAACGACGTGTACTTCCAGGTGGCACTGCTGACCACCATCGGCCTGTCGTCAAAAAACGCCATCCTGATTGTGGAGTTCGCCGAAGCGGCGGTGCAGCAAGGCAGTTCCTTGTCACGCGCTGCACTGCGCGCCGCACGTACACGTCTGCGCCCGATCATGATGACCTCACTGGCGTTTATCGCCGGGGTGATGCCGCTGGCAGTGGCGACGGGCGCCGGAGCAAACAGTCGCGTCGCCATCGGCACCGGCATTATCGGCGGGACGTTAACGGCAACGCTGCTGGCCATCTTCTTTGTTCCTCTGTTCTTTGTACTGGTGAAAAAATTGTTCGCCGGTAAACGCGCACGTCAGGAGTAATTATGTTGCGTATCAGTGTTCTTTTTCTGGCCCTGTTGAGCGCCGGTTGCGTCTCGTTAGACCCGACCTATGAGCGCCCGCAGGTACCGATCCCCGCGACGCTACCGGGGAGCAGCGGCCAGGCGCAAGCCGTGGCCACCGACTGGCAGCAAATTGTTAACGATAAGCGCCTGAAACAGGTGGTCAGCGACTCGCTGACCAAAAACCGCGATGTGCAAAAAGCGATTGCGGATATTGATGCAGCCCGCGCCCTGTATGCGGAAGACCGCTCAGCATTGTTCCCGACGGTCAATGCCGAGCTGAGCAATACCCGCAGCCGGACTGTTGCCAGCGGCCTGACCAATAGCGCCGAAGCGGATGGCGCGGTGTCCAGTTTTGAGCTGGACCTGTTCGGCCGTAACCAGAGTCTGACCCGTGCTGAGCGTGAAACCTGGCTTGCCAGTGAATATACCGCGCAGAACACCCGTCTCAGTCTGGTGGCGGAAATCACCACCGCCTGGATAACCCTGGCGGCGGATAACAGTAATCTTGCGCTGGCCAAACAGACAATGGAAAGTGCGCAAAACTCGCTGAATATCGTCAAACGAAAACAGCAGGTTGGCGTAGCAGCGGCGAGCGATATTGCCGATGCCATGGCGGTATTCCAACAGGCGCGCGCCAGCGTCGCCAGTTATCAGACGCAAGTGGCGCAGGATAAAAACGCCCTCAATCTGCTGGCAGGTGACACCGTGGCAGACTCACTGCTGCCGGGAACGCTGGAAAGCCTGGCGGATAACAGCATCACCCTGACACCCGCGGGCGTCTCGTCTTCCGTTCTGCTACGCCGCCCGGATATTCAGGAAGCGGAACACAATCTGCTGAGCGCCAATGCCAATATTGGCGCTGCTCGGGCAAACTTCTTCCCGACCATCTCACTGACCGCCAGCGCAGGCGTGGGCAGTGACTCGCTCTCCTCCCTGTTTAGCCACGGCATGAAGGTATGGTCATTTGCGCCGTCCATCTCCCTGCCGCTGTTTACCGGCGGCAAAAATACGGCAGAGCTGCGCTATGCGGAAGCGGAGAAGAAAGGGTTGATCGCCACTTACGAGAAAACCATTCAGAGCGCGTTTAAAGATGTTGCCGATGCGCTGGCCCGTCGTGAAACGCTGAATGAACAGCTTGATGCACAGCGCCAGTACACAGCGGCAGAGCAGAAATCGCTGGATATCGCCCGGCGTCAGTACACTGCCGGCACCGGCGATTACCTGTCCGTGCTGACCGCACAGCGCGCATTGTGGACGGCGCAGGCGTCACTGATTTCATTGCAGCAAACCGATCTGGAAAACCGTGTGACCCTCTGGCAATCACTGGGCGGCGGCGTGCGTTAATGGTTTTGCGCCGGGTTTTTCCGGCGCACTCTTTTCGGAGTTTGTTATGTCACGGATATCCCCTGCGTATGCCATCGTACTCGGCATGCTGACGGCCATCGGGCCCATTTGCACCGACCTCTATCTGCCCGCCCTGCCGGATATTACCCGGCAAATGGACACCACCAACACCTTAACCCAACTCTCACTGACGGCGTCATTGATTGGACTGGGCCTTGGGCAGCTCTTTTTCGGCCCGTTAAGTGACAGGATGGGGCGCAAGCGCCCGCTGTTGCTGTCGCTGCTGCTGTTTATCGTGTCGTCGGTACTGTGCGCCAGCACACAGGCTATACACGGATTGATTTTCTGGCGCTTTGTTCAGGGGATTGCGGGCGCGGGCGGCTCCGTCCTCTCCCGCGCCATTGCACGTGATAAGTATCAAGGCACGCAGCTGACGCAGTTTTTCGCCCTGCTGATGACCATTACCGGCATCGCCCCTATTGTCTCTCCCATACTCGGCGGGTATATCACGTCGTTGCTGCACTGGCGCGCGCTGTTCTGGACCATGGCGATCATCGGCGTGGTACTGGTGCTCTGCGCCACACTGCTGCTAACGGAGACCTTGCAGGAGAGAAGCCACAGTGAAAGTTTGCTGATAACGTCGCTCATCGTGCTGAAAAACAGGCAGTTTTCCACCTTCTGCTTTATACAGGCGTTTATGCTGGCCGGGTTGTTCTCGTATATCGGTTCCTCGTCGTTTGTCCTGCAAAACGAATACGGTCTGACGCCAATCCAGTTCAGCCTGGTGTTTGGCATTAACGGCGTGGGGATGATTCTTTCCGCGTTGATTTTCGCCCGTTTGGCGCGGCATATCAGCGGCGTGACGCTGTTAAAAAACGGTCTGGCACTGGCGGTGCTGCTGGCGTTGATGACTGCCGTTTTTGCCTGGCTCAATATGGCGGTGCTGGCGCTGGTGGGGCTGTTTTTCACCGTTGCGGTCAATAGCGGTATTTCGACCATTGCCGGTTCGGCGGCGATGAACAGCGTCGATGCTCGCCATTCAGGTACCGCCTCGGCGCTGCTGGGGATGTTGATGTTTGTTTTTGGCGGCATCGCCACACCGTTTTCCGGGCTCGGTGGTGAAGCAATGTGGAAAATGAGTATCGCCATTGTGCTGGCTTACAGCGCTGCAATGGTGATCCATATTGGCGGGCGGCAGCGTAGCAAGAGACAATGATAAATTGGTGGAAATCCATGGTCTCAAGAGTGTTGAACGGCGAGCGACAGCTCAACATCAATCACATCAAGAAATTAGCTACACGTTTTGGCCTGTCGCCGCTGATGTGTATTTCCTGTACCTAGCCCTTCTTTCCACCCGGTTTTAACCCACGGTGAAACTCATTAATGCGTTTCACCGTTTTAATGGCCCGTTGTGAGGTGGCGGACGCCACCGACAGGATGATCATCTCCAGGCACAGCAATACCGTGCCGTGCAGCGGAATTTTGCCCTTCTCGCCGCCACGCGGCACGTGGATCACCACATCCGCCTCCTGGCTAAAGCGCGAATCCACAGCATTGGTCAGTAAAATAACCGGAATGCCCAGCCGCCGCGTCTCTTTCAGGGTGGTTAACCCTTCGCGATGCGCCGATTTCTGCGCCATCATGATCATCACATCACCGCGTTGCAGGTTGATGAGCTGCTCCGACAAGGCGATCCCCGTCCGGTTAAGCGGCGTGGCAGGCAGCCCGATACGGCTGAACAACCGGGCGCTATATTCCGCCAGAATGCCCGATGCGCCGATACCGAAAATCGCCACCTGACGCGCCTCAACCAGTAAGGCGACAGCCTGAGCAATGGCGTAGCGGTTATCCGGCGCGGAGAGGATGTCACAGGTGTGTTGATGCCCTTCCAGCACAAAATCGATCCCGGAATTCACATCACAGGAGAGCGCATTTACCGTGGTGGTCATCTTCTCGGCGGATGAGATAGCCGGGCCAAACCAGTGCTCCAGCGTCTGCTTTAAATCCCGTAGCCCGGCAAAACCCAGCGCCTGAATCGCGCGTACCACCGTCGCATCGGAGGTCTGCGTCGCCGCCGCGATTTCAATGGCGGTATGCTCCAGCACCCCTTCCCGGTTTTCATTGATATAACGCGCGACGGCCTGCAAGCGCGGCGACAGCGTATGCGCCCGCGCCCGAAAGCGCTCACCGTAGACATCCACGCGGCCTTTGGCTTTTTTGGTGTTCAGCATGCTGGTTGCCCTTATTTCGTCACTGGCAGCGGCCGCCCGGCAATCTGCGACTGCACCTGCGCCACCATCAGGCTTAGCGAGGCAAAGGAGTTGGAGATCGCCTCTTCACGTGAGATCAGCACATAGCGGCCGCTACGGCAGGCATGAAGAAAATCGCACCAGCCCGGCATCACGGCATCCATCGCCGCAATCTCATCTTGCGGTTTACCGCCGGTATCTCCGCGCCAGGTGGCAAACACAAAATCCGCGTCCAGCTCCGGCAGGCGCTCCGCACTGACGTCAATGCGACCGCCATCAGGGATGCTATCGATCAGCGGCGGGAAACGGAAACCGGCATCGCGCAATACGCGTCCCAGAGAGTGGTAACTGTGCATGGCATTGATTTTGCCGTTATTCGCCTGGATAACCGACACGGTAATATTACGGGTATCGATGGTTTGTTTCAGCGCCGCGATCTGCGCCTGGTAACGACGCTCAAGGATCGCCAGCCTGGCCTGCGTGCCGGTCAGTTGTGCCAGTTTGCGGTAAATCTGCGGCGCGCCGCCTTCCAGATGATCGATGCTCACCGTCGGGGCAATTTTCTCCAGTTGCTCGACCGGCGTATTACGGCTGGGTTCGGTAATGATCAAATCCGGCTTCGCCGCAGCAACCGCTTCAATATCAATATCCGTCGAGCCGATAAATTTTATGTCAGCGTTATCAAAGTCGACGCCGGTCAACATGGCACTGGAGCGCAGCGTATGCGTTCCGTCCGGCCGCGTACGCCCGTGACTGGCCACCGGCGGGACACCCAGTTCGATCAGCGGGATGGTGATGTCGAGATCGTGCAAAGAAACAATCCGCGTTGGGTGCAGTGGCACGGTTACCACACGGCCCAGATCGTCGGTAAAAGCCTGCGAGGGTTGTGCGGCGCTGACGCTTAACCCTACCAGCAGCAAAAGTGAAAAAAGTACGCGCATACGGCTCCTCAGGATCTATAAACGATCCCGCCGCTGCCACAGCAGCAACAGGAAAAATGGTCCGCCGACCAGTGAAATCACAATCCCGGCGGGAATTTGCAATGGCGCAAAGGCCAGCCGACCGAGCAAATCCGCCAGCAACACCAGCAACCCGCCCAGCATCGCGCTGCCCCACAGCAACGCGCGCTGGCCGCCGCGTAGCAGAAAACGCGCCATATGCGGGGCAATCAGGCCGACAAATCCCATACTGCCGACGCAAGAAACCGTGGCAGCGGTCAGCAACACCGGGGCAGTAATGCGTAGCAATTCAAGTCGCGCCAGGCGGACGCCAAGACCGGTTGCCGCCTGCTTTCCCAGCAACGCCACATCAGCGCCGCGCGCCGTTAACAGCAGGATCACTATTGCAGGTAGCGCCCAGCACAACGCGACCACCAGCAGCGGCCAGGTGGCGGCATGCAGACTTCCCGCCAGCCACATCATCGCGGTTTGCACATCGCGCACATCGGCGGTGGTCATAAACACGCCGATACCGGCAGCAAAGGTCCAGGAGACGCCAATCCCCAGCAAGACAAAACGCGGGCGCGAGACATCCCTCGCCAGTCCCATAACCAGTCCTGCCGCCAGCAGACCGCCCGCCATACCCGCCAGCGGACGCCACACCAACCCTACCGCAGGGAACGCAAGCACCAGCGTTAATACCACCACGCTGGCCCCCTCTTTCACGCCAATCAGCCCCGGATCCGCCAGGCCGTTGCGGGTTATCGACTGCATCGCTGCCCCTGCCATACCGAGCATCGCGCCGCATAACAGCGCCATCAGCACCCGGGGCAAACGAATATCCCACACCACATACTGCTGCTCTGCGCTAAGCGTTGCAGAGTAAAACAGCGCGCGACCTATTGCCGATGCCGGCACGGGCAACGAACCTTGCGTGACACCACAGAGCAGCAGCACCAGCGCCAGAACACCAAGCCCGGCAAGCCAACGCAGCGCGTGTGGGCGTAACAAACGGGAAAAACCGCCGATACGCACACCATACAACCCGGTGTGGTGAAGCCTTCCCTTCATTTAAAAAACCTCGCCGCCAGCACAATAAACAGCGGCGCACCGACCAACGCGGTCATCACGCCAGTCGCCAGTTCCTGCGGTGACAGCAACATCCGGGCAGCGATATCCGCCAGTAATAACAGTAACGCGCCCCCCAGCGCCGACAGCGGCACCACGGCGCGCAAATCGTCCCCGGCAAACCGACGCACCATATGAGGCACCACCAGACCGATAAAACCGATGGGACCGGCTACCGACACCGCCGCACCGCACAGCAGCGCAATAGCCAGCAGCGACAGCACGCGGGTGCGCACCAGCGACACCCCCAGGCCACGCGCCATGCTATCGCCCAGCGCCAGCATATTCAGCGATGGCGACAGCCAGAGAGCCAACACAAACCCGGCCAGCGCAGCAAAAGCTGCAGGCTGAATCAACGCCCAGTTCAACCCGGCGAGATCCCCCGCCAGCCAGGTGCGCATGCTCAACAACGTCTGTTCATCAAAGATCAGGAGCGCCGCAGTTATGGAGGAGGCAAACGTTGACAGCGCCACGCCGCAGAGCGTCACTTTCATCGGCGTAAACCCCGCACGCCCCGCCGCAGAGAGAGCCATCACCAGCGAGAAGAGCGCCGCGGCACCGCCTGCGGCAATCAGCGGGCGGCTGAAAGGGGAATCCCCAAGACTGACGCCCAGCGCAGTGGTCGCCACCACGGCCAGCGCCGCGCCAGCATTGAGGCCAAGGATATGCGGTTCGCCCAATGGGTTGCGGATCACTGACTGCAACAGCGCCCCGGCGACACCCAGCGCCGCGCCGGTAAACAGTGCTGCCACCAGACGCAACAAGCGCAGACTGACGATCACGCAATGATCGAAATTACGGGCATCAAAATCCACCAGCGCCCGGATAACCGCAGGCGGCGCTATATAACGCGCCCCCAGCCCCAAATGCGCAATACCCGCCGCCAGCAACAGCAGCAGTAACACGACAAACGTCATCCCCGTACGCCCGGCACGGCGGCGGGCGACAAGCGGCACAGCGCTCACGCGCCGTCTCCATAAGGTTTGCGGAAAGGCATAAAGAAGGGTTTTCCGGTTAGCGGGTTCACCGACATCTGCACGTCAACGTCAAAGACGTTTTTGATCAGCTCTGGCGTGCAGGGATCCCCTTCGTGGAGCACGCCCTGTAAGCGCCCCTGTTTGAGGAACACCAACGTGTCGGCGTAGTTCACTGCAAAATTAAGATCATGCAATACCACCACGACTGTCCGGTGATGATGGCGCGTCAGTGAATGCAGCAGTTCGAGGATCTCTACCTGGTAGCGCAGATCGAGAAAGGTGGTGGGTTCATCCAGCAGGATCACCGGCGTTTGCTGCGCCAGCGCCATCGCGATCCAGCAGCGCTGACGTTGCCCGCCGGAGAGGCTGTCGACGGGTTGATGGGCAAACCCGGCGGTCCCGGTAAGATTGAGCGCTTCCTGCACTGCCAGCTCATCGTCTTCCGACCACTGGCGCATAAAGCTCTGCCATGGAAAACGCCCGCGCGACACCAGCTCAAACACGGTCAATCCTTCCGGCACAATTGGCGACTGCGGCAGAATACCTAACTGCCGGGAGACGGCTTTGGTTGGCTGTTGATGAATGGCTTTGCCATCAAGCAGCACGCTGCCGCCAAGCGGTTTCAGCATGCGGGCAATCGTGCCAAGCAGCGTGGATTTGCCCGAACCGTTCGCCCCCACCAGCACGGTCATCTTCCCGGCTGGGAGGGCCAGGCTGATATTGTCGACGATAACCTGTTGGTGATAGCCCGCGGATAACGCGTCCAGTACGATCCCTTGCTCTGCGGTTAGATTTTCCACTGACTGTGGCATGACGCGCGCTACCCTTACAAATAAAAATAAATATCATTCTCTTTTCGATATTGCCGTTTGCCACTGTAGTAGTCAAGCCTGATAAGGAGATAAACCCGCAACGTTTACAGGGCTGTCACTACAACAGAACCCCATCTGACATTTTTAATATTATATTTTTATATTCAATTATTTACACATTAACAGAGTGGCTTTAAATCGGCTGATCTGGCGCAACGAAGTGCTGTAGCGAAATTCTCACTTTTTCCATTTACTACTACAAAACACCATGATTGAATGATTCTCAATTACATATCCGACGCCGAAGCAGCGGCTAACGGGTAGACAGGTGCAAAAGAGCAATGACTAAAAATACGTTCACTCCTGCATGGCTCGCAGGATCCTTTCGGGAAAGTAGATTACATGGCTGAGTTAACTCGTTGTATTACCGGGCCGAAAGGTCGCGCGCTGTTCTCCGCGATCGTTTTGGGATCGGTCTTCACCCCTTTTACACACGCGGCGACCAAAATCGATCAGACCAGCGACGGCGATACGCTTACGGTGCTGGCAGATGCCTCTTCCGCCGATAAACAGGCGACATCCGGCTACCAACCGCTGAATACCTCCACCGCTACACTAACCTCAATGCCGATGCTGGATATCCCGCAGGTGGTCAACACGGTGAGCGATGAAGTGCTGGAAGACCAACACGCAACCAGCCTCGATGAAGCGCTGTATAACGTCAGTAACGTGGTGCAGACCAACACGCTCGGCGGTACGCAGGATGCGTTTGTCCGCCGGGGATTTGGTGCCAACCGTGACGGCTCCATTATGACCAACGGCCTACGCACCGTGGTGCCACGCAGCTTTAATGCCGCTACATCGCGTGTGGAAGTGCTGAAAGGCCCGGCTTCCACGCTGTATGGCATCCTCGATCCCGGCGGGCTTATCAATGTTGTCACGAAACGCCCGGAAACTACCTTTGGCGGCACGATCTCCGCCACTTCGTCCAGTTTTGGCGGCGGCACCGGGCAGTTTGACGTCACCGGCCCGATTGACGGAACGCGGCTGGCGTATCGTCTGATTGGCGAGTACCAGAATGAGGATTACTGGCGCAATTTCGGCAAGGAAAAGAGCACCTTTATTGCGCCGTCGCTGACCTGGTTTGGTGATAACGCCACCGTCAACGTGATGTATTCACACCGCGATTATCAAACACCGTTTGATCGCGGCACCCTCTTCGATCTCACCACCAAACAGGCAGTGAATGTCGACAGGAAAACCCGTTTTGATGAACCTTTTAACATCACCGATGGCGAATCCGATATCGCGCAATTAAATGCCGAGTACCGCTTCAACAGCGCATGGACCGGGAAAGTCGAGTACGGTTACAGCCAGGATAAGTACAGCGATAACCAGTCGCGCGTGATGGCCTACGATGCAAAAACCGGCAACCTGACCCGCCGCGTGGACGCAACCCAGGGCTCAACCCAGCGCATGCACAGCACGCGGGCGGATCTGCAAGGGAATGTGGATATCGGCGGCTTCTACAATGAGATCCTGACGGGGGTATCGTATGAATATTACGATCTGCTGCGTACCGACATGATCCGCTGTAAAAATGTCAAAGATTTCAATATTTACAACCCGACCTACGGCAAGGCCAGCAAGTGTACATCGGTTTCGGCGTCCGACAGCGATCAGACCATTCAACAGGAGAGTTACTCCGCCTATGCACAGGATGCGCTGTACCTGACGGACAAATGGATAGCGGTAGCCGGGATGCGTTATCAGTACTACACGCAGTATGCGGGCAAGGGCCGCCCGTTCAACGTCAACACCGACAGCAGCGACGAGAAATGGACGCCGAAATTCGGTCTGGTGTACAAGCTGACGCCGTCGGTTTCGCTGTTCGGCAACGTGGCGAAAGCGTTTATGCCGCAGTCGTCTATTGCCAGCTATATCGGCGATCTGCCGCCGGAGACATCAACATCTTACGAAGTTGGCGCAAAATTTGATCTGTTCAACGGCGTTACCGCCAATATCACCGCATTTGATATCCATAAGCGCAACGTGCTGTATAGCGAGATCGTGGGTAATGAAACGGTAGCGAAAACCGCCGGTCGCGTACGCTCGCAGGGTGTGGAAATGGATCTGGCCGGTTCGCTGACGCCGAACATGAATGTGATCGCCAGCTACAGCTACACCGCAGCCAAAGTGCTGGAAGACCCGGATTACGCAGGGAAACCGCTGCCGAACGTTCCGCGCCACACCGGTTCATTGTTCCTGACGTACGACATTCATAATGTGTTTGCCGGCAATACGTTGACCCTTGGCGGCGGTGGCCACGGTGTAAGCCGCCGTTCAGCCACCAACGGCGCAGATTACTACCTGCCGGGCTACGTTGTTGCCGATGCGTTTGCCGCTTACAAAATGAAGCTGCAATACCCGGTGACCTTACAGGTTAACCTGAAAAACCTCTTCGATAAGACCTACTACACCTCGTCTATCGCCACCAATAATCTGGGTAACCAGATTGGCGCCCCACGCGAAGTGCAATTTACGGTGAAGATGGATTTCTGATATCACCCATGAAGCGTGTCAGAGATTGCCCCGCATGATGCGGGGCTTTTTTTACTATCTATAGACAGCAGCCTCAACAGCGCTATCACCACTCTATCGCGTTAAGAACATCCTCTCCTGTTACCACAGAAATATTACCCTTTGCTTACTACTCTTTCTCGGTACTTGATTTTGAAAATTATCTTGTCAGGATAGGTAACACATCCCACCATTCTGCGATCAGAGGCTATCTCTGAGGGCGGTAGCGTATCTCAAGCAGCGAAAGCGAAAGCCGGACTTCCCCAATTCAAAGATAAACAGTGAATTTTAAATATTATTAAGAGACGACCGATGACAATAAAGTCTATCGAAATAACTAACCTTCTATCCTTTGACTCAATAAAGATCGATCAAATAAAAGACATTAATTGCATCGTTGGCAAGAACAACGCAGGAAAATCCAACCTACTAAAATTAGTTAAATTTTTCTATGACACTCTAGATGGAAAGGAAAGTCTGCCACCTAAACTACATTCGAACTATTCGTACAAAGGGGCGATTACGCTCACCTACGACACCACCAGGATTTATAGAATAGCTAGAAAAAACTCAGGGAATAAATATTTCAATTATATTTTAAGAAAGCTTATCCCGGCTCATATGAGGGGGTTCTTCAGTGCCTCCCGCTACAATAAAAATCCAACTTTTTTTACGTTAACGCTTCATATTTACAGTGATAATTCAATACATTGGTCTACGAAAGATAAGCAAACGCGAGATTTAATTTTATATCTTTATCCTTTTTTTCATATTGAACCACGGCATATGAATCTTCATGACTGGGACAGTTTATGGGATCTGGTCGCACGACTAAAGTCTTTTAATTTATCAAAGACAAATAACAGCACAGTAATAGAATTTTTCGATAAAGCTATAAACACTGATTCTGAACACTCCTACAAGAAATATATAGAGGAGTTAAACACAATCCTAAAAACGCAGAAAAGCACACAAAAAGAGAAAATACTTTCCTATATCAAAGCGGGTCTTAAAGGGTATAAGTTTGAAATTGAAGAGAACGAACTTATATATCAATCAGATGGCACTAACTCTTTCCACTTTATAAAAACCTTTCTTAATATTCTTATCACAATAGCGAAACGAGAATACATTACCCCCTTTGTCTTTATTGATGAACCAGAATTAGGCCTGCATCCAAAAATGAACGAAATGTTGATTAAGGAAATTTATCGTTCTTACGCTTACAAAGCTATAGCTGGCAAGACTCCCAATCCTAAAATAATCATGTCGACTCATTCGTCGAACATTGTTAAAGAGATCATTAAAAGCTTTCGCGATAAGCAATCTATTTTATTTTTTAGAAAAAACAGACAAAGCACCACTCATATCGACTATCTCAATTCGACATTTAACAATGAAAGTTTCATTAATATCTTTAGCGATAATGAAGCACGCCTGTATTTCAGTAAATTCATTCTATTCGTTGAGGGAGAAACAGAGCAAGAAGTATTCGGTAATGCAAAATTAGCACAGCACTTTCCAAACTTAAATGAAATCGATGTTTATAAAAGTAGCAGCAACATTATTGGTGAAAGGGTCAATCCATCTTACGCAAATAGCTCTATACCCTATTTATTTCTTTTCGATGCCGATAAAGCATGGAAAATAACCGGAACTCCCGGTAACTATACACTTAGCACAGAAAAAAACGGTAACTATTACAGCCTCAAAAAGCCTATCCTTGAAAAGGATTTCAGAAAATATTCTTTAGGTTATAACCCAAAATATATTGAAATAGCAAAAAATATAAAATCGATCATCGATGTTATCGACAGCAAGGTGTCTATAAACGAAACAACACAGCGATTTGTTGATGAGGACATGATAGAGAATTTTCGGTCAGCCATAAAAAAATATCTACTCCTCAAAAACTTCTATATTAATCAAAACACCTTTGAAGGATGTCTTATTAATATAAATTCAGCGTCGCTATTCTATAAATGGCTTGAAAAGGAGCGAGGTGTTAATATTAAAAAAATTAAAAGCCGTGTTAACACTCGAAACAGTTTAGATCAAAGAATGCTGCTCACCTTCTTCAGGGTAATCTTTAATGGCAAAACTGACAGTTTATGGGATTACAGTATTTTCAACCTTGAAGTATATGCGAATGCGATAAAGACTGGATCACCGGTCCCTGAAAAACTGCTGCGTACCAGTCTGAAAGCCAAAAGATTAATGGCCTACATTGAGAAGAATTCAATGAAAAACAAATCATTGAAAAAAACAGACGGCTGGGCAACCAGTTTCATCAATTTTGCTCTCGATTTTATTGAAGCTCAAAGCAAACGACAAAAAAAATCTTTCAATACCATATTCAAATTTTACTTCCCTGAATTTCATGATATTATCCAAAGGCTTCAACCCGATAGTTAACGGGAGATATAAGCTTAGGTGAGTATCTGAGGGCTAGTCCCTCCTGTCTTTTGACATAGCCCACGAGTGACTAGTTAGCATCAGGTGTGATTAGTCGCTGGAAAGCACACCTACGGTGTAACATTGTTCTTTGTATCGGGTTGAAGCACTAATGAAATTAATTAATAATGAAATTTTTATCAGAACCATTCTTAAAGGCAATACAGATTTATTCAATACTTTCGTCCCTACATCCGCTGAATGCCAGATAGGTAAAGAGTTTTGTTGTGTCATTTCAGACTCAACTAATCATAAGGCCATAAACCATGCCTTAACGAAAATTATTTTCTCCCGTATCCCACTGAATAGTTCAGCCTGTGGTTTTGTAAAGAACAAATCCTATCTTGATTTTTTAACACCACATATAAAGAATTATTATTTCTTAAGGTTAGATATCAAAAAGTTCTTTTATAGCATCGATGTTTCCCTTGTAGAAAATCTAGCCAAAAGTTTATTTAGCCAAGATAAAGAAGGGAATAAATTTTCACCTTACAACATTGTCATGGACGCAATAACACATAAAGCATCGGCCAGTTTCCCTATCACGGAACTCAGAAATAAACAGGTTCTTCCCATCGGATATCCATCATCGCCAGTGATTTCAAACATTATCTTCAGGCCAATTGATATTTTAATTCAAAAATATTGTGAAGGGAAAAACATCATCTATACTCGTTATGCGGATGATATGTTATTTTCAGCCAACACCAAAAGGGTACTACATGACAGAAGCTTTCAAACTGAGATAGCCATATTACTGTCCACTATCAATCTCAAGATAAACAAAACAAAGACCATTGCCTGCGAAAACACCATATCACTGAATGGTTATGTCATCCAAAATGAAAGACCTATTTTTAGAAAATCTCCACATCAAAACTATGAACAACCTACAGGACACATTCGCATTTCGAATAAAAAAACAGAGATAATACACAAGATACTGCATTCACTACGAGAAAAAGAAAGCCCTTCAACGATCATGAAAAAACATTTTGGAAAAAGCTACGATAACCATAAATTTATCTACAAAAAAGATTATGCTTTTTTTATCAAATATATTGAAACACAACTACAGAACAAGCTAAAAGGTTACCGTTCTTTTTTAATATCATTAATTCAGCATGATAAAAAAAACTTCTGCATTGCCGATGAACACATTGAAAAATACAGTAAATTAACAAAAGAAATTGAACGTTATATCATTTAGAAAATATTAGCTTACTACTCTCATCTCCATATTATTGCCCGATGATGCAAGGCTCATCGGGCCTTTTTTTTTCCCCACCTCATCTCCCAATGAACACCTGTTCATTAAACAGTCACCTTTACGCCATCCTTTTGCAGCATTACTTTCACAGACTCTCTGGCTTTCAAAACCCGTAAATTTGCTTTGAAACGCTTATGAGAAAATACTGGCTTCCGTGGTTGATCCTGTCGCCATCGCTGCTGTTCCTGGCCCTGTTCACCTGGTTTCCGCTGCTGCGTTCGGTGTATGACAGCCTGTTCGACACCCGTATGGCAAGCGACAACGCCCCCTATGTCGGACTGGGCAATTTCGCCCGTCTGCTGGAAGACACCGTTTTCTGGCAATCCCTGTTCAACAACCTGATTTACATCCTGCTGACTGTTATTCCAGGCGTGACGCTGGCGCTGTTACTGGCGGTGGCATTGTGGGAAAACCACCGCATAAACCGCTGGCTGCGCACCGCTTTCTTCTTCCCGATGATTATCCCGATGGTCAGCGCCGCGGCGTTGTGGCTGTTCATTTTTATGCCCGGCCTCGGCATGCTCGATCACTATCTGGCACAGATTTTTGGCCCGATGAACAACAACTGGCTCGGACGCAGCAACAGTGCGCTATTCGCCCTGGCGCTGATCGGCGTCTGGAAGTTTGCTGGCTACTACATGCTGTTCTTTCTGGCCGGGTTACAAAGCATTCCGGCATCTACCCGGGAAGCGGCAGTGATGGAGGGCGCAACCGCTACGCAAGTGTTCTTCAAGGTCACCCTACCGCTGCTGCGCCCGACCATCAGTTTTGTCATCACCACGGCGCTGATTTACTCCATCACCCAGATCGACCACGTGGCCGTAATGACGCGCGGTGGGCCGGATAACGCTACCACCGTGTTGCTCTATTACATCCAGAACCTCGCCTGGGACACGCACGATCTTGGCAAAGCCTCCGCCGCGACCTTCCTGACGCTGGCGGGCCTGTTCATCTTTTCGCTGGTTAACCTGAAACTGCTTGAGAGAGGAGCACATTATGAGCGTTGAGATTTCACCCGCCATCCCGCGTGCACCGTCCGTGAGTCGTCCTTTGTGGTTGCGTCTGCGCCACTCACGCCCGATCACCCTCGCGGCGTTAATGATCTGCCTCGCACTGCTGTGGATCAGCCCGTTTATCTGGATGCTCTCTTCCGCCTTCAGCGCCACCACCTTTGGCGAGGGGATGGCATCGATTCTGCCGCGCTTGCCGCTGACGCTGGATAACTTCCGCGACGCGTGGGCCAGCGCCAACTGGCTAAGCCTGTACGCCAATACGCTGATTTTCGCCTTCGGCACCTTTGCGGTGCAGCTCATCACCATTACCACCGCCGGGTACGTTTTTGCCTGCCATGAATTTCGCGGCAAGCAGACCCTGTTCGTACTGTTCCTGGTGCAGCTGATGATCATGCCGGTGGTGATGATGATCCCCAACATGCTGACGCTGAAAACCTTCGGCCTGCTCAACACCCTGACGGGCGTGATGATGCCCTATTTCGCTTCCGCGTTCGGCGTCTTCCTGATGCGCCAGGCGTTTCTCGCCATCCCGAAAGAGATTGAAGAAGCGGCGCTGATGGAGGGGTGTCGGTGGTGGCAGGTGCTGTTCCGCGTGATGTTGCCCATGTCATGGCCCTCAGTGCTGGCCTTTGCCACCGTCAGCATTACCTACCACTGGAACGAGTATTTATGGCCGCTGATGATGCTCAACGATCCGGACAAACAAGTGCTGACAGTCGGGCTGGTCTCTTTCGCCATGGGTGCCGAGTCCGGCGGTCAGTGGGGCATGATCAGCGCCGGAACGTTAATGGTTTGCCTGCCGCTGATGGTGGCGTTTATTGCTTTTCAAAAACAGTTTCTCCGGAGCTTTGGCTTCTCCGGCATTAAATAAGGAGTGCAGTGATGTTTTTAGCGCAAATTTCCGACACCCATTTTCGCAGTCAGAACGAGAAGCTGTATGGCTTTATCGACATTAACGCGGGCAATGCCGACGTGGTCTGCCAACTGAATGCCCTGCGCGAACGCCCGGATGCGGTTATCGTCAGCGGCGATATCGTGAACTGTGGCCGCCCGGAAGAGTACCGCGTGGCGCGCCAGATCCTCGGCGGGCTCGACTACCCGCTGTTTGTTATTCCGGGTAATCACGATAACAAAGCCCACTTTCTGGAGTACCTGCACCCGCTGTGCCCGCAGCTTGGTAGCGACCCGCAGAATATGCACTACGCCATCGATGACTTCGCTACCCGCTTGCTGTTTATTGATTCCAGCCTCGCCGGGGAGTCAAAAGGTTGGCTGACCAGCGAGACGCTGAACTGGCTGGAAGCGCAGTTAATCACGGGCGGCGACAAACCCACCGCCGTGTTTATGCACCACCCGCCGCTGCCGCTGGGTAACGCGCAGATGGATCGCATCGCCTGTGAAAACGGCCATCTGCTGCTGAAACTGGTGGAGCGCTTCCCGTCGCTGATCCGCATTTTCTGCGGTCATAACCACAGTCTGACTCTGACCCAGTACCGCCAGGCAACGATCGCCACCGTTCCGGCGACCGTACACCAGGTACCCTATTGTCATGAAGATACCCGCCCGTATTACGATCTGTCGCCTGCTTCATGCCTGATGCACCGCCAGATCGGCGATCAATGGGTCAGCTACCAGCATCCTCTGTCGCATTACGCAGGCCCGTGGCTGTATGACGAGAAGATCAGTTGCCCGGTAGATGAGCGCTAAGCACATGTTAAAACTGCAAAACGTCAGTAAACAGTTCGAGGACAAAGCCGCGCTGAGCGCACTGTCGCTGGATATCCACGACGGTGAGTTTGTGGTACTGGTTGGCCCCTCTGGCTGCGGTAAAAGCACCCTGCTACGCCTGATCGCCGGGCTGGAGAGTGTCAGCGAAGGCGCTATCTGGCTGGGCGACGAAGAGATCACTGCGCGTTCGCCCCGTGAGCGTAACTTTGCGATGATCTTCCAGAACTATGCTCTGTTTCCGCACCTTTCCGTGCGCGACAACATCACTTTCGGTATGAAAGTGCGCAACGAAGAGAAAGCCAGCTGGCAGCCGCGACTGGATCGCGTGGCGCAGATGCTCCAGCTCGACAGCCTGCTGGATCGCAAACCGGCGAAACTCTCCGGCGGCCAGCGTCAGCGCGTGGCCATGGCGCGCGCTATCGTGCGCAATCCGACGCTGTTCTTAATGGATGAACCGCTTTCCAACCTCGATGCGCGTCTGCGTACGGAAGTGCGCGACAGCATTATGGCGATGCACCAGCAGCTAAAGACCAGCACCATTTACGTGACGCACGATCAGACGGAAGCGATGTCGATGGCCGACCGCATTGTGGTGATGAACGGTGGTCACGTGCAGCAAGTTGGCCGCCCGGAACACCTGTACGCCCACCCGGCGAACCTGTTTGTCGCCGGGTTTATTGGCTCACCGGCGATGAACCTGCTGTCGCTGCCGTGCGCAAACGGTGAGGTACTTCTGGGTGAACAGCGTCTGCCGCTTCCCGCACATGCCGCTGATTTACATAACGTATGGCTGGGCATCCGCCCGGAGCACATTACTGATGCGCCGGAAGAAGGCCACCTGGTATTGCCCGCTACCGTCATTCAGCGGGAGCTGATGGGCGCTGACTATCAGCTTCACGTCAGCACGCCGATCGGCAACCTGCGCTATATCCGCCGACACCGGGGCGATGTTCCCAACAAAGGGAACACACTCAGCGTCGGTTTTTCACCCCTTGATTGTCATCTTTTTAATGCCGAAACGCGGCTTAACTTACACCAGGAGAGAGACCATGCCTAAGCCTCTGACAAAGACGTTGCGAGCGCTTACTTACAGCATCACCCTTGCGATAAGCGGTACTGTGCTGGCGCAGGAGAAAATCGACTTTATGTTTCCCGCCCCGGTGGACGGCAAACTGACCATGGAGATGACGCGAATCATTAACGCCTTTAACGACTCGCAAAAAGAAGTGGAAGTACGCGGGATTTTTACCGGCAACTATGACACCACCAAAATGAAAGCCGAATCCGCGCAGAAAGCGGGCCAGCCACCCGCGCTGGTGATCATGTCCGCCAACTTCACCACCGACCTGGCGCTGAAAGATGAGATCCTGCCGATGGACGAGTTGTTTAAATTCGGCGACCAAAAAGCGGGTGATTTCCTGCAAAATGCGTTCTGGCCGGCCATGCACAAAAACGCGCAGGTGATGGGCGTGACTTACGCCATTCCGTTCCACAACTCGACGCCGATTCTGTATTACAACAAAACGATGTTCGATCAGGCGGGTATCAAACAACCGCCGCAGAACTGGAAAGAGCTGCTTGAGGACGCGAAAAAACTGACCGACCAGAGCAAAGGCCAGTGGGGCATTATGCTGCCCTCCACCAACGACGATTACGGCGGCTGGATCTTCTCTTCGCTGGTTCGCGCCAACGGCGGCAACTATTTCAACGAAAACTACCCAGGCGAAGTCTATTACAACGCCCCGACCACTATCGGTGCGCTGCATTTCTGGCAGGACATGATCTACAAAGACAAAGTGATGCCCTCCGGTGTGCTGAACTCCAAGCAGATCAGCGCGGCGTTCTTCTCCGGCAAACTGGGGATGGCGATGCTGAGCACCGGTGCACTGGGCTTTATGCGTGAGAACACCAAGGATTTCGAACTGGGCGTGGCGATGATGCCCGCGCAGGAGCAACGCGCCGTACCGATTGGCGGTGCCAGTCTGGTGAGCTTTAAGGGCATTTCCGATGCACAGAAAAAAGCGGCTTATCAGTTCCTGACCTATCTTGTAAGCCCGGAAGTGAACGGTTCCTGGAGCCGCTTCACCGGCTACTTCTCACCGCGCAAAGCCTCGTACGATACGCCGGAGATGAAGGCGTACCTGAAGCAGGATCCTCGCGCCGCTATCGCGCTGGAACAGTTGCAGTATGCGCACCCGTGGTATTCGACCTATGAAACGGTGGCCGTACGTAAAGCGATGGAAAACCAGCTTGCGGCAGTGGTGAACGACGAGAAAGTCACCCCGGAAGCTGCCGCCGAGGCGGCGCAGAAAGAAGCCGACACGCTGATGAAACCGTATGTTGAGAAAACGGCGCTGCAGGCCGTGAAATAAAACGCCGCGTTACCCCGCAGGGAAGCGGGGTACGTTGCTGAGTGCTGTAAACGGTTGATGATATGCAGACGCTACTACTCCGGTGAGCACTTACCAACTTCACAAGAAAATACTTAGCGTCGCTTGCCGGGTTTTAGGGTCATAATAGATTGAAAACGTGTTTGCCCCCGGCACGCCCGGTTTGCGCCATTCCTCCGCACCGTATGTCAGGCTTGGGTCCCGCTGGTAACCCATACTTTTCACGTAGTCCCGCAATGCCTCAATGTTGCGGGCATCCTCAAAAATGATGCTATTCGATGATGGGTAACCATCACCATTGTGGAACTCAAAGTGATAATTCGCACTGATTCGTGGGGCGTACGCAATCGCATCCTGCGTCAATGTGTGGTAATCCCATAAATTTTGTTCGGTGTACACCGTGGTTTCGCCCAGACTGGAAAGCATCAGCCAAAGCAAAAAAAACAGCACGAGACCCAATGAGACAACAAATAATATCCCCCACTTCAGCACGCTAAACATTAACGCAGCGTGTTTACTGATAGTGCGCATGAGCTATTCCTTTTCATCCTTGAATGTTGTTACCCTTTTAAACGCACCTGAACCCGTTAATGACCATTTTTGATGGCAAATGGCATTATTCCTCTCGCGCCAGGATCTTCGGCAGATAGTCGTTGAGCTGGTGGCGCTGCAAATAAGCGGTCACCGCGCGTTCCCAGCCTTTCCCATCCCCCAGCACTGCACGGCTATGAGTTTGCGCATAAAGATAGCGGGTATCGTACAAATTCAGCAGCGACTGATTCATGGCATCAATATTCGCGCCGGTTTTTTTACACTTCTCCTGCTGAATAGCCAGCGAGTGTAAAACACGCTCCCGCGTCTCTTCATTCGGGGTATAGACCTGCTCGCTCAGTTCACTGAGTACGAGAAATTGCGGTTGCGTGCCTTCAAGTATTGCCGCCTGCAAACGGTCATGCCCATCGAGGATGACAAACGAAGCCAGCCCGGCGATAAACCACACCAGAACCGGCGGCAGCGCGTTCTCACGGCACTTCTTGCGCCACCATTTTACCCGCCCGCTGTTGGCCTCAACCGGATAGCGGGCAAGCAGCAGATGACCGCCCCACCACCAGTCGACAAAGGTGACTTTTTCCGGGTTTTGCAGATCGGGAAAATCTTCGCTGTAAAGCGCCCAATTGACGCTGATCTGTGCACTGCTGGCAGGGGTCTGAAAGCGCCACTGCTCAAATGGCAGGGGCTTATTGACGATATAGGGCGCGGTCGGCTTTACCTGCTCCATCGGTCGTAGCAACCAGCGGCCGGGCGGTAACAGTGGCGTAGGGGCTTCCATTAACTGCCGCGCAAAATAGCGGCACCAGTGACTTTGCCAGTTCGATTCTCCGGCCCGTTTCGCGCTCTCCACATCCGCAGATGTCACCGCAGGCAGCAACAACGCCTGGGCGGGATGCTCCCCGTTAAACACCAACCAGACGCCAGCGTGATCTTTCAGCATCGTTGCCCAGAACAACGTTTCACCGTTTACCTGCAACGCCATGCGGCCGTTGTGTCCACTCTGCATCTCCATGGCCTGACCGTCGCCCGCACGCACCCTCAGTTCCAGTCCTTGCCAGCTGTCGTCGCGATCGCGAAGATCCTTCCACCAGTACTCAGTCATTGCGTTCTCCTTGCGATGTGAGAGGAAAGTGTACGGCAACAGCGATTGCCTTATAACCATAAAAATTATCTGGTTATTTGATCGAAGGGACAACATGCTCTTCGCCGGAGTTGTATATTTATTGTCCAACCCAAAGACAAGGAGCGCACCATGCCACACCCAGAACAGTACTGCCACTCCTGCGGAATGCCACTTTCCGCACCCGATGCCCGTGGCCCGAGTGACCACTATTGTGCTTACTGCACCGACAGCGAAGGTAACCTGAAGTCCTGGGAAGAGGCCGTATCCGGTCTCGCGCAGTTTCTCGATTCCTGGCAAAACGTGGGCAACGAAGAAGCGCGCAAACGCGCCGTTCGTTATCTGACGTCGATGCCCGCCTGGGCCGATCGGGCTTAACTATTTGTTGGAGATTGTGGAACCCTCGTTACACCGTGGGTTCCTTTATTTTCGGCGCATTGGCCTCGTCATATGCCGCCTGCGCAGCCAGTACGGCATCCATATTGTGTTCAACCCAGTGAGCCAGCACCGAGACGGTTTCCGTCAGCGTGCGCCCGAGAGGTGTGAGACTGTACTCAACCGATACCGGCACGGTATAGAACACTTCACGGGCAATAATGCCGTCGCGCTCCAGCTTGCGCAGTGTCTGGGTCAGTACCTTTTGTGTGATCAACCGAATATCCCGCTTCAGACCGTTAAAACGCATCGGCCCGTTCTCCAGGCGCGCCAGCACTAACAGTGCCCATTTATCCGCCAGACGCGACAGCATGTCGCGCGTGGGGCAGCGGTTATCATAAATATCGTAAGGAATGGACGGCTTAATCATAACGACAAATTCTCGTAGTAGGTTTCCTCAAGGAAACGTAGTGACCTTTGGGTGCCTTCTTCCGCAACCGCAGCGGGGTGTGTATAACTCAAACCTAAGTTTCTATTTGATACTAAGGTGCCAGAAATGGCAAAAATTCTCCTACAGGATTGAAAGGAAAAAGGATGATTACGCGGTTAAATCAGGCATTTATTAGCCTCACTTCGCACCCGGATTTTGGCAAGCTGTTGCTGCGCCTGACCTTTGGCGTGCTGATGCTATTCCACGGCGTTGCCAAAGTGCAGCATGGTGTAAGCTGGATCGCCGGTATGCTGGCGGCGAAGGGATTACCTGGGTTTATCGCTTACGGCGTATTTATTGGTGAAATCATCACTCCGCTACTGATTATTATTGGGCTGTTTACCCGCCAGGCGGCGTTTATTTACGCATTTAATATTCTGGTCGCCACATTACTGGTGGGCATGGGTAAATTCTTTACCCTGACCGACGTTGGTGCGTGGGGTCTGGAAAGTGAGGCGCTCTATTTCCTGGGTGGCCTGAGCATTATGTTTTTGGGCGCGGGGAAATATGCCCTGTCTGCCGATAAAGAAAAAGAATGGCGTTAGTTATCTCTCATTAACAGGAGAAAAATATGTCAATTGTTGTGGTTTATTATTCTGGTTATGGGCACACCAAAGCCGTAGCGGAAAAAGTGGCCGAAGGCGCGAATGCACAGCTTATTTCAGTAGATAATAATGGTGACATTCAGGAGAGCGACTGGCAGGCGCTGAATGACGCGAAGGCGATCATTTTTGGTGCCCCGACCTATATGGGCGGCGTGCCGTGGCAGTTTAAAAAGTTCGCCGACGCCAGCTCCAAAGCCTGGTTCACTCGCGCCTGGCAGGACAAAGTGTTTGCCGGCTTCAGCAACAGCGCCAGCCTGAATGGTGACAAACAGGTTTCGCTGCAATACCTGCAAACCCTGGCGTCACAGCATGGCGGCATCTGGGTCAGCCTCGGCCTGCTGCCCGCTAACACGCTGGCCGCGACGCGCCAGGACATTAACAACCTCGGTGGTTCTGTCGGCCTGCTGGTGCAGTCTCCGTCCGACGCGGGTGCCGACAAAATCGCCTCTGGCGACCTGGATACCGCAGTGAAATTCGGTCAACGCATTGCGGATATTACCCGTCGCTTTAACTGAGTTTGCCTGGTTTGAATAAGATAAGGCCGGGGTGACCTGGCTTTATTTTAACAATACGGGCCTTAACGCCAGCAGCAGAAATGCGATCAACCGACAACACCGATATTTTTATTAGACAGTTCTGCTCATTTAGCCATGATTCTTTTCACCGCATTCGCTATTTCCGGCAATCCAGAACCGTTGTCCCAACGCAGATATCGATATGATTTCATCATCGGCAACATGTTCTCAGGTGACACACCGGCATCGATCATCAGTATTTTCTTATCAGAATTCATTAAGCTCATAAAAAATGTTGTGAATTCAGCCAAGGGCCAACCACTGCGTTTAGCAAAAAAATTATCCGTTAAAATAAACAGACCAATATCAGCCTTATCTATGCCTTCATTAACTTTCAGAACGATATTATCGCCATAGTCAATTTCATAAGTATCAAGCCATGTCGCAACATCGTTGGCCTGTAAGTAAGAGTGTAGAGGAAAAACAATATTGTTTTTGTCTAATGATGAATGACTTAAAAAAACCTTTGCTTCTCTTTTCTTGAAATCGATATATTGAGGGTATTCTTTTTCCAGAACATCTCTTTCTGACCAAAGAAACGGGTGTCCACCACCATTTGCAGTTATAAAAAGATCGACCATTTCTGCATTAAGCAATGTTACTACGTTGTAGGGTAAAATATCCTTTACGAACATATTATGTCTTTTTATTTTTTCAGGATAATTATCACGAAGCCATTGCTCAAAATACACAGGATCCTTTTGCAAATTCACGGCAACATGAAATGAAAGGCAATATGGATTATTGTTCACGACAAGGCCGACCATAGTTGCATAATCTTTATCGAAATGATTAAGGATATCTTTGATAAACTTTTTCTCTTGCGTTCTGGAACCGTAATCACATTCGAACATATATAAAAAGTCATGACTCATTTCAACCTCCTTTTCTTAAACAATGTCAGGGATAACGTTAGTCTATTCCCTCAGTAAAAACGCATCAATCCGTGGTTCTCGCGAATTGCTCCATGCTTATCAGCTTATTGCCGTCGCGGTGTTCAATACGCAGTGTATTGCCTTTGATGATCAGTACCGGATTCTGATCAGGATGCACCACATTCACCCACTCTCCCTTACGGTTTTTTTCCACGACTTCATAGACGGAAGGGTTGCCATCATCCATCAAAAACCAGTAGCGCAGACGGTTTTTGAACGTATCCGGCCCGGTGACCAACGTACGCGGTTTGTTACTGGTGGTGATTTGCTGGTACGTGTCGGCATATGCAGCCCCGGCAGCAAAAGTGATAAGAATAAAGATCAGTATTTTCATTGGGATCACTCGTAATTTTTATCATTCAGCGTAGCAAATTCCTGCAGCAACCACAGTCGAGATTGTTACACGGCTTGTCATTTTGCGTTTTCATGACGGCGCAAGAAACGGTCATTCCCTCCAGGCCGTTTATCAGGTAAGGCCATTCTCAACCGTTTTTGACCTGTGGCGTGGTGTGGCGCTTATCGATATGTTGGTTGCCCTTTGCGCACAACCGCACTCATCCCTCTATTTGTCAAACTGCGTATTAGATCACGTTTCATTCCTTCATCCCGGTTCAGCCTGTTGAACTCTATATATTTTCCACCCTCCCGGATGGATAAACTTTATATCAACAGCAAGAGGGCAAAATGATGGCGGGAAAAGGGTGTAATTCGCTGATTCGCGCAGAAAAAATATTAACTCACATCGCCTATGTTGGCGTGGCGAGCTATATGGAACTGTTAAAAGAATTTCAGCTTCCCAAAAGCAGCTTGCTTAATTTATTAAATGTGATGGTGGATTGTGGCTTTTTGGTTAAAAACGAGAGTAACCAGTATGCGCTGGGGATTAAAAATTATGAACTGGGTTGTCAGGCGTTACACCGGAAAAATATTTTCGAAGTGACCAAACGCCCCATGCAGGAACTGTCGATGAAAAGCGGGCTGGTGTGCCATTTAGGCGCGATGGAGAGTTATTCAGCCATCTACCTCGACAAAGTCGAAAGCCCAAGTTCTGTACCCACACGCAAAAGCTGGATTGGTAAAAAGCTGGAATTGCATATCACCGCGCTGGGCAAGGCATTATTAGCATGGAAACCTCGCGAAGAGATTGATTATTTTTTAAATGCGTTAACCCTGAAAAAACACACCAGCAATACGTTTACCGATAAGAAACTGTTTCTGGAGGAGTTACAGAAAACGCGACTACGGGGATGGGCCATCGACAATGAAGAGTCAACTTATGGTGCCGTCTGTTTAAGTATGCCGGTATTTAATATGTATAACCGGGTTAACTATGCGATCTCCTTATCGGGTGACCCGATTGTTTATTCGGGTAATAAGATCGACGGTTATCTGGAATTGCTTCGGCAATGCGCCGGACAAATATCATATGGACTGGGATACAGGAATGACAACGAATATTTAAGAAAAGGAAACTGAAGTAATGAAGACATTCAGGGGAATTATTCCGCCAGTCTCCAGCACGTTTCATCGCGACGGGACAATCGATAAAACAGCGATGCAACAGGTTGCTGATTTTCTCATAAAAAAAGGCGTGGACGGACTTTTTTATCTGGGCACCGGCGGCGAATTCAGCCAGATGAACGCCAGTCAACGGATGGCTTTCGCCGAAAACGCTATCGCAGTGGTTGCCGGGCGGGTCCCCGTATTAATTGGTGTCGGCTCCCCTTCGACGGACGAAGCCGTGAAACTGGCGCGCCATGCCGAGGCCAGTGGTGCCGACGGCATCGTCGCAATTAACCCCTATTACTGGAAAGTCGCCCCGCGCAATCTGGATGATTATTACCAGCAAATCGCCCGCAGTGTCAGTTTGCCAGTGATCATTTATAACTTTCCGGATCTGACCGGTCAGGACTTAACGCCGGAGACCGTCAAACGGCTGGCGCTGCAAAATGAGAACATCGTCGGCATCAAAGACACCATCGACAGCGTGGGTCACTTGCGCGCAATGATCAACACTGTCAAAGCCGTGCGTCCTGAGTTCGCGGTGTTCTGTGGCTACGATGATCACTTACTGAATACGCTGCTATTGGGCGGTGCGGGTGCGATTACCGCCAGCGCCAATTTTGCGCCGGACTTATCCGTGGGCATTTATAACGCCTGGCGCAATGACGATCTCGCTACTGCCGCCACGCTGAATAAAAAACTGCTGCAATTACCGTCGATTTATTCCTTGGAAACGCCGTTCGTCTCCCTCATCAAGTACGCAATGCAATGTGTTGGGTTGCCCGTGGAGACATACTGCCTGCCACCTATCTTAGAGGCATCGGAAGAGGCAAAAGAGAAAGTTCATGCGTTATTGATGGCGCAGGGAATTTTACAACCACAAGGGGGCACCATGTCGGTTCGCGATATTTTAGATAACAACAGCCAGGATATTTATTGCGTCAGAACCCATGCCGCAGGGCCGCAGGGTGAACTGCCGCTCACACCTGACATGTTGATTAACCGCCCCAGCGGCGACATTTTTGGCATGACCATGAATGCGGGCATGGGCTGGACACCCGACGAACTGGATCGGGACGGTATTTTACTGCTCAGCACGCTGGGTGGACTACGCGGCGCAGACGGCAAACCTGTTGCGCTGGCACTTCATCAGGGGCATTACGAGCTGGATATACAGATGAAGGCGGCGGCAGAGGTGATCAAGACGCACAACGCTCTGCCCTATGCCGTCTATGTCTCCGACCCTTGTGATGGTCGCACGCAGGGGACAACCGGGATGTTTGATTCGCTGCCGTACCGGAATGACGCCTCCATGGTGATGCGCCGCCTGATCCGTTCTTTGCCCGGCGCAAAAGCGGTTATCGGCGTGGCCACCTGCGATAAAGGCCTGCCGGCAACCATGATGGCACTGGCGTCCCAGCACGACACAGCGACGGTACTGATCCCCGGCGGTGCGACCTTGCCTGCCCGTCATGGAGAGGACAACGGTAAGGTACAGACCATTGGCGCACGCTTCGCCAACGGAGAACTGTCGCTACAGGCCGCACGTCGTGCGGGCTGCCAGGCGTGCGCCTCTTCCGGTGGCGGCTGCCAGTTTCTGGGTACTGCAGGGACATCGCAGGTCGTGGCGGAAGGCCTTGGGCTCGCGCTTCCCCATTCCGCGCTGGCCCCTTCCGGCGAACCTGTCTGGCAAGAGATCGCCAGAGCCTCCGCGCGGGCTGCACTGCACCTGAGCCAACGCGGCATCACCACCAAAGATATCCTCACTGATGAAGCGATTGAAAACGCCATGGTGGTGCACGCCGCATTTGGCGGTTCCACGAACCTGCTGTTGCATATCCCGGCCATTGCTCACCAGGCCGGTTGCCGTATTCCAACCGTCGAGGACTGGACCCGCATTAATAAACGGGTGCCGCGACTGGTGAGCGTGCTGCCAAACGGGCCGGTTTATCACCCTACCGTGAATGCCTTTATGGCGGGCGGCGTACCGGAAGTGATGTTGCACCTGCGTAACCTGGGTCTGCTGCACGAAGAGGTCATGACCGTCACGGGCTGTACGCTGAAAGAAAACCTCGACTGGTGGGAGCACTCGGAACGGCGTCAGCGGTTTAAAGCACTGCTACGTGCGCAGGAACAGGTCGAGCCGGATGAGGTGATCATGTCACCGCAACAGGCGCACAAACGTGGCTTAACCTCCACGATCACCTTCCCGGTGGGTAATATCGCGCCGGAGGGTTCGGTAATAAAATCGACGGCTATTGATGCCTCGGTCATTAACGAACAGGGGATCTATTACCACAAAGGCGTAGCCAAAGTTTACACGTCCGAAAAAACAGCCATTTACGATATCAAGCACGATAAAATTAAAGCCGGAGATATCCTGGTGATCATTGGCGTTGGCCCATCTGGTACCGGGATGGAAGAGACCTATCAGGTTACCAGCGCACTGAAACACCTCTCTTACGGTAAATATGTATCACTGATTACGGATGCCCGTTTCTCCGGGGTTTCTACCGGTGCCTGTATTGGCCATGTTGGGCCAGAAGCACTGGCGGGAGGTGCAATCGGGAAATTACGCACCGGGGATCTGATAGAAATTAAAATTGACTGCCGCCAACTCCAGGGAGAAGTCAATTTCTTAGGTAGCAGCACCGATAAAAAATTACCATCACGGGAGGAAGCCAGCGTTATTTTACATGCCAGAAGTAGCCATCCGGATCTGATGCCAGATCCTGAACTGCCAGACGACACGCGGCTTTGGGCCATGCTTCAGGCGGTGAGTGGAGGAACCTGGCGCGGATGTATTTACGACGTCGATAAAATAAATGAAGCTCTACGAGGCGCTATAAATAAATCCTGAAAACAATAAACCGATAAGAACATCTTCACCCTAACTAATTCAGACTGTTGACGAAAATATCGCGACAGCCTGGATTATGGTGGGTTATTACCTGAATAATGAGAGGTCGTTATGCCACTATTTATCGTTGTGGCAGGTATTGCTGTACTCCTGCTTTTAACCATAAGAATTAAATTAAATACCTTTGTTTCTTTAATTATTGTGTCGATAGGCGTCGCCATCGCCAGTGGAATGCAACTCAGTAAAGTTGTCGCCTCAGTTGAGTCCGGGCTTGGCGGCACGCTCGGCCATATCGGCCTGATCTTTGGCTTTGGCGTTATGCTTGGCCGATTGTTAGCCGATGCCGGGGGCGCGCAACGTATTGCGCTAACAATGTTGAAATATTTCGGTGCGAAAAAGCTGGACTGGGCCGTCGTCTGTTCTGCGTTTATCGTCGGGATTGCGCTGTTCTTTGAAGTGGGGCTGATTCTGCTGGTGCCCATTTTATTTGCCATCGCCCGCGAAGCCAAAATTTCGCCGATGTATATGTGCGTGCCTATGCTGGCTGGTCTGTTAGTGGCGCACGGTTTTCTGCCACCCCATCCTGGCCCGACGGTGATCGCCAGAGAATATGGTGCCGATGTGGGCATGGTGCTGATTTATGGCATTGCGGTCGGTATTCCCTGCTTTATTCTCTGTGGACCGTTGCTGAATAAAGTGTGCCAGCGCCTGATCCCGGAAGCGTTTAAAAAAGAGGGCAATATTGCTTCCCTTGGCGCAACCCGCACCTTTAGTGAAAGCGAGATGCCAGGGTTTGGTATTAGCTTCTTAACCGCCATGTTGCCGGTTATTTTGATGGCGCTGGTGACCATAATGCAGATGGCACGGTCGAAAGATGCAGGCGACCCGGGTGTGCTCTTTAATATCATGCTGTTTTTAGGCAACTCCACCATTGCGATGCTGATTTCCCTGCTGTTCGCCATCTACACAATGGGCGTAGGCAGGGGAAAAACCATCCCGGAACTGATGGATTCCTGCGGTAAAGCGATTGCCGGCATCGCCGGTCTGCTGCTCATCATTGGCGGCGGTGGCGCGTTCAAACAGGTATTAATCGACTCGGGTGTCGGTCAGTATATTTCCACGCTGGTATCGGGAATGGACATCAACCCGATTCTGATGGCCTGGGGCGTTGCCGCCTTCCTGAGGATTTGCCTGGGTTCAGCAACGGTGGCGGCCATCTCTACCGCAGGGCTGGTCATCCCGCTACTGGCTGCACATCCAAACACCAACCTCGCGTTGATTACGCTGGCGACAGGTGCAGGTTCCTGCATTTGCTCTCATGTCAATGATGCCAGCTTCTGGATGATTAAAGATTTCTTCGGGCTGACCACCAAAGAGACATTACTCTCCTGGACGCTGATGTCGACACTGCTCTCCATATCCGGATTGCTGTTTATTCTGCTCGCCAGCATGGTTATCTGATTATCACTCACCTTCAGTGAACCGTCCGCACGGTTCACTGGCTCCCCCACTTTTCGCAAAACACCTCAATGTGTTCATCCTGAAAGTCAGCCAGCCGCTCGATGATGGTCTCGAGCGGCCAGTCCCACCAGGCGATTTGCTGCAACTGACGGGCAACCTGTGGGGAAAATCGCAAACGAATAGTTTTCGCCGGTACACCGCCGACAATGGTGTACGGCGCAACGTCTTTGCTCACCACTGCACCCGCGGCGATAACAGCCCCGTCGCCCACAGTGACACCAGGTAATACGATCGCCGCATGACCGATCCATACATCGTTGCCAATAATGACGCTGTCGCCGCGACGGCGGGCGAAGAAGTCGTGATCGCGCGTGGCGCTGGCAGAGTAGTATTCCGGGCAATAGGTAATGCGGTGCTGTGACGGGCGTTCCATCGGGTGATTCGGCGCGCCAATGCGTACGTTATTGGCAATTGCTGTGAATTTACCGATCTCCGCGTCGGCTACGGTGCAGTACTCCCCCAGGTAGGAGAAATCCCCCAGCATGCTGTACTCCATCAGGCTATTGGCGAGCACTTCGCACTGTTGGCCGATCCTGCATTCGCGCAGGCGAACCGTCGGATCGATCCAGGTTTCCGCTAATTTTACGAGCTTCATCGCTTATTCCCCTCATCACAGATAGCGCTACTGTATGAGAGATCTGTGTAGGGAAAATGACGGGCCAGATATTTATCACCCAACTCGTCCATTGATCTGCTTCCCATTCAGGTAATGCTTTCATCATGCCGGAATTGAGTTTCCTAATGGCAAAGAATTTCGGTTAAGAATCAACTTAATTGTAGCCAATACTAAGGAATGAAAGATCTGCACAGGGCAAATAACATTTTATGATTGGCAGCGCCTATATATATACATGCCATAAATACATTTATTGCCGCACCAACTGTAAGCCTATAAGATATGCCGCCAGGACAACACTGTACGATTAAATGGAATAGTCATGACCAAAACAAAAGGGCTTTTGCTCCTGGTAGTACTCGTTATTGTCGTTAACGTTATTTTCTTCTTTGCCGCTGATGACAAGAAAACAAAACAAGAAACATCCAATACAGACGCAGCACACGCACAGACAGCCGCCGCCGTTGATGCGCCTCATCAAGGTTACCAACGTCATCAGGCAGGTTACGGGCTGAGCCTTGAACTGCCAGAAACATGGGTATTGATGTCAGCAGAACAAACCAAAGAGCTTGAAAAAGTCAGCGAGTCTGTAACCGGTATCTCCCGGGATGATAAAGCCATTTCGCTTTCCGCCAATGCAAACAAAGACGGCAAGTTAAACACCGCGACGGTAAGAGTGGTTTTCACGGATAAGTCGTTTGGAAAAGATGATTTACTCCACCTCACCCGCAGTAATATCGACGATGTTTGCGAAGTGATCTCGTCGTCATTAACGCCGTCACTGGAAAAGATCAACAGCACACTCACCAGCGCGGTCACCTGCTCATTATCCACTGTCAATAACACGCCCGCATTTCTTGCTGAGTTTCATCGCAAAGGTATCCTGGACAATGACGACTGGGAGGTGAAGAGCTACCAGCTCCCGCTTGCGGAAAAAACGGCTGTGCTGACCGTTACCTATAACGTCACGAGCCAGGCCAGCAAAAATGAAATCGATACGGTATTACACAGTGTGAAATTTAACTGACAGATACTCAGCGTATTCAGTTTTTTTCGATAGCGGTCAACGTACAGCAATATTGACCGCTATCGGCAGGTTACTCTTAAGACTCACGCCATTCTTTCAACGCAGCGATATCTTTTGGCGTGAAGGCGCTTTTTCAATATTCTGCGTAGTCAGTCCACTTATTCTGATTACTATCATCATTTCTTTTTTTATCGTTCGATTCTGATTTTTCCCGGTACATCTGGATCGATCTCAAACGTTACCGTCACTATTTTCCACATATCGAATCGGGTGTTATCTAACGTGTAATTAACGGAATGCTTCATGCCCGATTTAAACACGTAACCCAACGTTGGCAGACAACGGTCACCCTCAGGAATAAAGGGATTCTTATAGAAAGCGTGGTTTACTGTTTCGCCCGAAGCACTGGATATCTCGGCAGCAATGATGCGATCACCATACTGTGAGGGATAGGCAATACAGATGCTCCCGTTTCGGAGCGACACATTTGCAGTAACCCTATCCGCCATACGATCAGAATAACCCGGGCAACCGGATAACAAGAGAACAGCGCTCAGTAACAGGTAGGGTTTCATTGCTCATGATCCTCTTCCGGTGATGATCTTTTTATACAATGCAGGAATGTCGTGGATATTATCATCTCCCCTATATTTACCTCCACCTCGAGGTTGTTGGAACGCCAGCCACGTTGATAATCCATAGACTAAAATTAACCAGTAATCGGCAAAGATAGATGCTTGTTGTTCAAGGGGGTAGTCTGTAAGTTTTTCCTTGTCGAGCCTATAGTAGTAATTCGCCGCCCAGCTAAACAAACCTCGTGTACGTACCCACTGGCCATGTTGATGTTGCCAGACGTGTCCTAACTCATGAATAAATATATGCTTATCCATAAGAGCCACGCTGATGTCAGAAAAATCATCTTTATAGAGCTCTTTTCTGAACCAAAGTTCGCCATTTGGCGCCATCGCAAATTTTGGATGTTGCCAGCCAAAAGGTAAGTAACTGTCACAATGTACCCAGACACGGCTGTAAACAATCGAATCACCATAAATCCGGCGCGCCATTACAATCTCACTCTGCGTCATAAGCCGCAGAGTCCCTTCTCCACTTCCTGTGGTCATTGTTCCTTCCTTTGGTTCACATTTTATTGCGCACCATTATCGGGGAAAGGGATTTTTGTTTTTCCGTGTGAAAACGCAGAAATAACAAATTCGGATTTTATTTTCATAGAAGAGACAAGCAAACAGATGATATGAATTAAACCATACAAATATCGATTATTCATCTCATCACAAATAACGATAAAGTCACTTCGCGACCGAATTTAAAACTGCGATGTAGAGTCACTGCGGGCAATTTTTCGCCCTTAGATCAGGATAATGGCAGACATTATCCTGAACACACCGATGATATGCCATGGCAGTTGCTCTTGTGGTACAACAATTAACTCGCGCTGAGAAAGCGGAGCATAATCTCTTCATTATAAATCCTGCACATGAGCATACCCGGCGCTATCACTACCGCCGGGTTCATTGAGATCACGCGCCTAACATTTTACGCTTTGCTCTCCCATCCCGCTTTCAACGCAGCGATATCTTTTGGTGTGGTCCGGCAGCATCCGCCGATAAGCTTCGCGCCCGCCTCCAGCCATTGCGGCAAATAGCCCGCCAGCGTTTCGCTCGCGTCACCGTGGCTGCACCACGTTTTAGTGACGGCATCGTAGTGCTCGCCAGAGTTGGGATAAACCACCAGCGGCAGCGCGGTCAGGCTTTGCAGGTGTTTCAACGCCGGGGTAGTCTCTTTCAGCGCAACACAGTTGATGCCCAGCGCCACAATCTGCGGATAGGCCGCCAGCACGCTAACCACCTCGCGCAGTGGTGTTCCATCGCTTAAATGCTCGCTGTCGCGCAGGGTAAACGAGAACCAGGCACGGGCGCGGGGATACTCGCTCAGCAAATCCGCCAGCGCTTTGCTTTCGGCAAAAGACGGCAGCGTTTCGCAAGCCAGCAGATCGGCACCAGCATCCAGAAGCGCCTGCACCCTCAGGCGATGAAAGGCGATAAACTCCTCATGGCTGCGCACATAGTCACCACGGTATTCCGAACCATCCGCCAGATACGCGCCATAAGGCCCTACAGAACCGGCCACCAGTAACGTACCTGCGTTAGTTTTTTCAGCGAGAAACGCTTCGCGCGCCTTACGCGCCAGCTCCACGCTCTTACCAATCAGCGCCAGCGACTGCGCCTCATCCAGCCCGCGGGCAGCAAAGCCTGCAGGTGTGGCCTGGTAGCTGGCGGTGATCGCCACCTGCGCCCCGGCACGAAAATAGTCGAGATGCACTTCGCGGATCAGCGCCGGGTTTTCCATCAGCACCTTGGCGGACCACAGGCTATCGGCGAGGTTGCATCCGCGCGCTTCCAGCTCCGTTGCCATGGCCCCATCCAGCACGATAAACGGCTGTTTTTCGAGGATGTGGCTCAGCGGATTATTCTGCGACATGTTCAGGCTCCTGCGTTTTCAGGGTTCGGGTCAGATAGTACGCACCATAACACAGGGCGACAAACGGCAGCCCGCAATAGAGGGCAATTCTCTGGCTGGGATCAAACGCCAGCCCGATGCAGGCGACCAGGCACAGCACAAAACCCAGCACCGGCACCAGCGGATACCAGGGCGCGCGGTACTGCAAGTCACTCAGCGGTTTTCCGGCCTGAAGATGGCGACGGCGGAACATAAAATGCGCGGCGCAGATGCTGATCCACACCGCCACCACCGCAAAGCCGGAGATCGCCGACAGCGCAACGAACACCGTGTCGGGTGCGACGACGCTGGAGAAGAGTGCCAGCACACCCCCGAGCATCGACACGGACAATGCCGTCAGCGGAACACCGTTTTTCGTGACGCGAGCAAAGCAACGCGGCAGCGTGTTTTCATTCGACAGCGACCAGAGCATACGACCGGAGGCATACAGCCCCGAGTTCGCCGCCGAGAGGATCGCCGTCAGGATAACGAAATTGAAGATGTCCGCCGCATACGGGATGCCCACCTTTTCGAACACCAGCACGAACGGGCTTTTCTCTACCCCGGCCTGCTGCATCGGGATTAGCGCCGCCAGCACGCACACGGTACCAATAAAGAAGATCACCAGCCGCGCAATGGTGCTGCGAATGGCAACCGGGATCGCTTTATGCGGGTTTTCCGTTTCCCCCGCCGCAATGCCAATCAGTTCCGTGCCAGAGAACGCAAAGTTAACGGCGACCATGGTCATCAGGATCGGCAGTGCGCCGTGCGGCAACCACCCTTCCACCGTAATGTTCGATAACCCCGGCGCGGGAGAGCCATCCTGCATGGGGATAAAGCCAAAGATCGCCGCGCCGCCCAGCACAATAAAGACAATGATGGTGACCACTTTCACCAGCGAGAACCAGAATTCACCTTCGGCAAAAAAGCGGGTAGAGATAACATTCAGACCAAAGATGACCACGCAGAACACCACGCACCATATCCATACCGGGACCTGCGGGAACCAGTACTGCATGCAGAACCCGGCGGCGGTAAAGCTGGAGCCGAGCGCCACCGTCCAGGTCAGCCAGTAGAGCCACGCGACGGTGTAGCCAGTCGCCGGGCCAAGGTAACGGCTGGCATAAACGTGAAACGCGCCGGTTTCCGGCATGGCCACGGAGAGTTCGCCCAGACACTGCATCACCAGCCAGACCACCAGTGCGCCAATCAGGTAGGCGAGCAGCGTTCCCGCCGCCCCGGTGGTCGAAATGATATAACCGGTGTTGAAAAACAGCCCGGTACCAATCACGCCGCCGAGCGACAGCATGATCAGATGGCGGGTTTTCATCGTCCGCTTAAGCTGTACTTTTTCTGGTTCCTGTTGCGTCTGCATATCACCCTTCTAAACGTGTAGACATCTAAACATCCATAGATATTTGTTATATCGTGATTGGTAGCAAAAAGCCAGATGAATGGTGGCGGTGAGTAGATCGGGCAAATGGGGAATTCAACAGGCAGTAACGGCCTGTTGCAGGAAGACAGCCTTTTGATTTTTAGGGGTTATTCACTTTCAGAGGATGAAGGAGCAATAAGGGCAATAATCGCCTTGCGTTTTTCAGCATCAACTTTGGCCCAATGGCTGATCAATGAGGCCAGGTCATCGTCTTCGGCATAAAAATAGGCCAGTGGGACTTCCAGCACGCGGGCGAGTTGCTGGACTATTTCGATGTTTGCCTGATGAATACCGTTCTCATATCGATTGATTCGCGGGCTGGCAACAAACTCATCAATCCCGGCCAGAATGCCGAGCTGCTTTTGCGACAACCCTTTAGCAAGGCGCGCTGTCTTTAGCCGCCGACTGAACACTTCGTTATGAGCAATGGAATTTTTCATGGCTACGATAATCGTAGTTATCCATTGCCTTCGATACTACGAAATACGTAGAGCAGTAAGCTATCCCCTTCTTTGCATTACCATTGCATCAAAGCTAGATCTTGTTTCCAAAACTACGAAAAACGTAGCATTTATTCTATCCGATCAAACTACGAATAACGTAGTATTAGCAGTAAGTGATTAATCTAAACAGAAGGTCGAACAAAATGGATGACCTGCCCCCAGTATTAACCACAATAATCAGTTAGTAATATCGGTTTGTTTATCTTCGTTTTTTCCATTTCGCCAGCCTGCTGCAAACTCCGCTGGCGTCAGATAATTC